>CBFHAJ010000013.1:0-41949 GCA_965653495.1 uncultured bacterium
TATGGCCCATGCGCTCGCGCCGGACCTTTGAAAGCGTCACTTCGACCCCGCACCGGTCGCAAATCACGCCGCGGTAGCGGATGCGCTTGTACTTGCCGCAGTGGCACTCCCAGTCTTTCACGGGGCCGAAGATGCGCTCGCAGAACAAGCCGTCGCGCTCCGGCTTGAAGGATCGGTAGTTGATGGTCTCGGGTTTGGTGACTTCGCCCCAGGACCACCAGGTCCGCTGCCCCTGCAGCTCGAGGCGCTCGCGCTCCTTCGAGTCACGCGGCCCCCGGATCTCCTCCGGGGAGGCGATGCGGATCTGGATATAGTCGAAGCTCGAGCTCTTCGGCTCGCGCCCGCTCCGGAAATCGATCATCGGTTCTCCCTCCCCTTACTCTTCAACGTCCTCGGTGGTGCCCAGGGTGACCTTCAGCCCCAGGGCCTGGAGTTCCTTCACCAACACGTTGAAGGACTCGGGGATGCCGGGTTTCGGCAGGTTCTGCCCCTTGACGATGGCCTCGTACACGCGGCTCCGGCCGTTCACGTCGTCCGACTTGACGGTCAGGATCTCCTGCAGCGTGTGCGCCGCCCCGTACGCTTCCAACGCCCACACCTCCATCTCGCCGAACCGCTGGCCGCCGAACTGCGCCTTACCGGCGAGCGGCTGTTGCGTGACCAGCGAGTACGGTCCGATGGAGCGGGCGTGAATCTTGTCGTCGACCAGATGCGACAGCTTCATCATATAAATCGACCCGACGGTCACGTCCGAAGCGAAGTACTCGCCCGAGCGGCCGTCCCGCAGGCGCGCCTTTCCCGTGGGGGTGAGGCCCGCCACCTTGAGCAGCTCGTTCGCCGCCTGGTCCAGGTCGGCTTCGGACTTGGGCCCGAGCAGCGCGGCGAGCGCCGGCAGCTCCACCGCCTCGAGCACCTCCTGCGGCTTGTCGTGCTCGACGAACTTCTCGCTCTCCTTGAGCCCCGCCTTGAGCGCCGTCTGCTCGCTCTTGGGCAGGTCCTGCGCCTCGAGCCGGACCTGATGGAACTCGCGCTCCACGCGCCGCTGCTCCAGCTCGCGCTCGGCCAGCTGCTTCGCCGCCGCCTTCAGGAAGTCCACGAACTGATGGTGCACGTCGCGAGTCTCCTGGGTGAGCGAGCGGCTGCCGAGCAGCGCGATCCCCGCCTTGGCGAGATCGGGCCGCCCCCCGTTGGTGGCCGGGAGCTTGCGCAAGTCATCGGCGATGCGGCTCACCGTGTCCGAGTCGAGCTCGGGCGGCCGTGCCGTGAGCTTCAGCCCCTCCGCCGCCCACGTGAGCCCCGCCAGCCGCAGCAACACGCCGATCTCCGTCTCGTCCGCGCCCTGGAACACGGGCGTCTTGGCCTCGAAGCCGAGGATCGCCGCGGCCCACCCGAGGTGGGTCTCGAGGATCTGGCCCACGTTCATGCGCGACGGCACGCCCAGCGGATTGAGCACGATGTCGACCGGCGACCCGTCGGGGAGGAACGGCATGTCCTCCTCCGGCACGATGCGCGCGATGATTCCCTTGTTGCCGTGGCGGCCCGCCATCTTGTCGCCCACCGAGATCTTGCGCTTCTCCGCGACGTACACTTTCACCAGCTGGATCACGCCCGGCGGGAGCTCGTCGGGCTGGAGGATCTTGTCGATTTGATCTTCGGACTTCTCCTCGATCTTGGCGCGCTCCGTGGTCGCGACATCGAGCACGGCGCGGATGCGCTCGTTCACCGTCTTGTTGCTGACGCGCAGCGTCTTCAGGTCCACGTCGGGGAACTGGATGGCGTCGACCTGCTGCTTGGTGAGCTTGGTGCCCTGGGGCATGTACTCTTCCACGGTCCCCGCCTTGAGCATCAGGCCCACCTCCTGCCCCACCAGCAGCTCCGCCAGCTCGGCGAACATCGCGTCGGAGATGCGGGACTTCTCCTCCGCCTCGAGCCGCCGCACCTCGCCGATGCGCTCGCCGCGGTCCTTCTCCACCACCTGGTCCTCGATGCGCGAGAAGATCTTCACGTCGATGACCACGCCCTCCATCCCGGGCGGCACCTTGAGCGACGAGTCCTTCACGTCCTTCGCCTTCTCGCCGAAGATCGCCGTGAGCAGCTTCTCCTCGGGGGAGAGCTCCGTCTCACCCTTGGGCGTGATCTTGCCCACCAGGATGTCGCCCGCCTTCACGTGCGCGCCGATGCGCACGATGCCCCGCTCGTCCAGGTCGACGAGCGATTCCTCCGCCACGTTCGGGATCTCGCGCGTGATTTCCTCGCGGCCCCGCTTGGTGTCGCGCACGTGCAGCTCGAGCTCCTGGATATGGATCGACGAGTACACGTCGTCTTTCACCAGGCGCTCCGAGAGCACGATGGCGTCTTCGAAGTTGTGCCCGTACCACGGCATGAACGCCACCAGCACGTTCGCGCCCAGCGCCAGCTCACCGCGCTCCGTGCCCGCGCCGTCGGCGACGATTTGCCCTGACTTCACCTTCTGGCCGGCGTGCACCAGCGGCCGCTGGTTGATGGCGGTGTCCTGATTGGTACGCCAGAACTTCTTGAGGCGATAGCGGTCGTGCTGCTTGAGCCGGGCCAGCGGGTGGTCGCCCGACTTGGCCTCCTCCTCGCCCGCGTCGATGATGATCTCGTCGGCCGTCACCCGCGTGACCACGCCGGCGCGCCGCGCGATGACCACGGCGCCCGAGTCGCGCGCCACCGTCTCCTCGAGCCCCGTGCCCACGGACGGCGCCTGGGGGAACAGCAGGGGCACCGACTGCCGCTGCATGTTCGAGCCCATGAGCGCGCGGTTGGCGTCGTCGTGCTCGAGGAACGGGATTAGCGCCGCCGCGATCGAGACGAGCTGCTCGGGCGCCACGTCCATGAAGTCGATGCGCGCGGGCGGCAGCAGCGGGTAGTCGTCCCGCTTGCGGCACAGCACCAGCTCGTCCGCGAAGCGGCCGTCCTCGGTGAGGCGCGCGTTGGCCTGGGCCACCGCGTATTCCTCTTCTTCGGACGCCGACAGCCAGCGGATCTCGTCGGTCACCTTGCCGTTCTTCACCACCCGGTACGGCGTCTCGATGAAACCGAGCTCGTTGACGCGCGCGTAGCACGAGAGGCTCGTGATGAGGCCGATGTTCGGGCCCTCCGGCGTCTCGATCGGGCACATCCGGCCGTACTGGCTGTAGTGCACGTCGCGCACCTCGAACCCGGCGCGCTCGCGCGTGAGCCCCCCCGGCCCGAGCGCGCTCAGCCGGCGCTTGTGCGTCAGCTCGGCGAGCGGGTTGGTCTGGTCCATGAACTGCGACAGCTGCGAGCTCCCGAAGAACGCCTGGATGACGGCACTCACCGTCCGGGCGTTCACCAGATCGTCGAGCGTGATGCGCTCGGGATCGTTGTTGATGCTCATCCGCTCCTTGATGAGCCGCGCCATGCGCGACAGGCCCACCGAGAACTGGTTAGCGATCAGCTCGCCCACCGACCGCACGCGGCGGTTGCCGAGGTGGTCGATGTCGTCGGTGTAGCCGCGCCCTTCCCGCAGCTCGATCAGGTAGCGGATGATCGCGATGAAGTCGTCCTCCGTGAGGACCGTGTGGTCCTTGGCGACATTCACCTTGAGCCGCTGGTTGATCTTGTAACGGCCCACCCGCCCCAGGTCGTAGCGCTTGGGGTGGAAGAACAGCCGCTCGAGCGCCTGGCGGGCGGTCTCGAGGTTCGGCGCCTCGCCCGGCCGCAGCAGCGCGTAGATCTGCTCCAGCGCCTCCGCCTCGGTGTGAGTCGGGTCCTTGAGCAGCGTGTTCTTGATGAGCGGCGACTCGCTGCGACCCGGGGGCAGCAGCACGTCCACCTTGATGACGTTGGCCTTGAGCAGCTTCTTCTTGAGCGTGTCCGACAGCTCACGCCCGCCCTCCGCCACGACTTCCCCGGTCTCCGGGTCGGCCACGTCGAACGCCAGCACGTGGGCGCCCTGGCGCTCCCGCGTGGTGGTGGGCAGCGCCTCGTCGCGCAGGTCGAGCGCGGTGTACCCCGCGAACACGGTCACGTGACTGATGCCGGCGCGCCGGAACGTATTGAACTTCTCGAGCGTCAGCTCGTCGCCGATGCGCCCGAGCGGCTCGCCCTTCTTGTTCTCCGGATCGGGCACGTCGGCCGCGAGCAGCGTGCCCAGCACCTCGCGCTTCTGAGCCCGCCCCTCGAGCTTGCCGGTGATGTCGATATCCTTGGTCGCGTAGAACAGCTTCAGCACCTCGGCGTTTGTACCGTAGCCGAACGCCCGGAGCAGCGCGGTCGCCGGGAACTTCTTCTTCTTATCGATGTGGACGTAGATCACGTCGTGGATGTCGATCGTGAACTCCACCCACGAGCCGCGGAACGGGATGATGCGCGCCGAGAACAACCGCTGGCCGTTGGGATGGATGCTCTCCTCGAACACCACGCCCGGCGAGCGGTGCAGCTGCGACACGATCACCCGCTCGGCGCCGTTGATCACGAACGTCCCGAGCGGGGTGAGGATCGGGAGCTCACCGAGATAGACTTCCTTCTCGATGATGTTCTTGGGCCGCTTGGTCTTGGTGGTCTCGCCCACCTCTTCCATCACCACCAGCTGCAGGGTCGCCTTGAGGGGCACCGAGTACGTCATATCGCGCTCGATGCACTCTTCGACCGAATACTTCGGCTCCCCCAGCGCGTACTTTACGAACTCGAGCGAGTAATTCCCGTTCACGTCCTGGATCGGGAACACGTCTTTGAACACCCGCTCCAGCCCCACGTCGCTGCGCTCGGCTCCCCCCCCCCCAGCCGCTCCGGCTCCCGCCCCCGCTCCCTTGCCGTCCGGCTGGAGCAGCGATTGGAACGCACGCGTCTGGATGTCCAGGAGGTGCGGCATCGGCATCCCCTGGTCGAGCTTCGCGAACGACAGCACCGGCAGCGTCTTCGTCATGTCAGGACCTCAGGCAAATGCGAATAGCCCCCGGCCCCGGACCGGAACGCCGGCCCGGAGTCGACCGAGGGGCTCGTGCAAGCGAGCAGGAGTGTGGCAAATCCGCGCATGTCGTCGACCAAAGAAGACCCGAGAGTCGCTGGCGGGCCCCCATGGCCCGCCGCGTCCGCCCTCCCGTGTCTACTTCAGTTCGACGGCTGCGCCCTGTGCCTCGAGCTTCTTTTTGATTTCTTCGGCTTCCTGCTTGGACACGCCTTCCTTCACGGTGCCGGGCGCGCCTTCCACCAGGTCCTTGGCCTCCTTCAGGCCGAGGTTGGTGATCGCCCGGATCTCTTTGATGACCTGGATCTTCTTCTCGCCCGCGCTCTTGAGGATGACCGTAAACTCGGTCTTCTCCTCGACGGCGGGCGCAGCTGCCCCACCCCCGGCGCCCCCGGCCCCACCTGCGCCTGCCGCGGGTGCCGCCGCCGGAGCCGTGATCGTGACGCCGAACTTCTCCTTGAACGCCTCGATCAGCTCCGCCAGTTCAAACACCGACATGTTCCCGATCGCTTCGAGAATGTCGTCTTTGCTCAAACTCGTCTGAGTCGCCATGCGGGTCTCCTACCCTTATTGAGGTGCGGCGGCTGGAGGGGGGGGGGGAGCGTCCCCCGGCCCCCCCCCGGCAGCGCGCTTGGTCCGAAGTGCCTCGAGGGCACCCACCATGTTCAGCAGCACGCCGTTCAGGGCGCCGACCAGCCCGGCCAGCGGCGCCTGGAGCGTTCCCCCCAGCTGCGCGAGCAGCTCCGCCCGCGCGGGCAGGCTGGCGAGCCGCTTCACCTGCGCGGCCGACACCGCCTTGCCATCCACCAGCCCGGCCTTGATGGCGGGCTTCTCGAACTCCCTGATGAAATCCGCCAGGACCTTGGCTGCCGCGACCGGGTCCGCCCCGCCCAACACCAGACCCGTCGGCCCCGCCAGGTGGCCTTCGAGCGCCGACATGCGCCCGCCCCCCCCCCCGCCCAGCGCGCGCCGCGCGAGCGTGTTCTTCACGACCACGAACTCGGTCCCCGCGGTCCGCAGGCGGCGCCGCAACTGGGTGATCTTGGCGACGTCGAGACCGGTGAAGTCGGTCACGTACACCGTGCCGGCGCGCTCCAGCCGGCCCGCGAGCGCGGTCACCAGCTCCTGTTTCTGCGCCTTCGTCTTGATCATGCGAACGCCGCCGGGTCCAGGGAAACGCCGGGCCCCATCGAGCTCGAGACGGTCACCGAGCGGATGTAGTGCCCCTTGGCAGCCGAAGGCTTGGCCCGCACGATCGCCTCCATGAACGCATGGAGGTTCTGCTCCAGCGCCTCGGGCGCGAACGACTTCTTCCCCACCGCCGCGTGCACGATGCCGCTCTTGTCCACACGGAACTCGATCTTGCCCGCCTTCAATTCTTTGACCGTCCGAGTCACGTCCATGGTCACGGTGCCGGCCTTGGGGTTGGGCATCAGGCCTCGGGGGCCCAGCACCTTCCCGAGGGGCCCGAGCTGCCCCATCACATCGGGCGTCGCCACGATCACGTCGGTGTCGAGCCAACCCTCCTTGATCTTCTGGACGTACTCGACCCCCACGTAATCGGCCCCAGCCGCCTCGGCTTCCTTCGCCTTGTCGCCCTGCGCGATCACGAGCACGCGGATCTTCTTGCCGGTGCCGTTGGGCAGGCTCACGGTGCCGCGGACGATCTGATCGGCGTGCTTGGGGTCCACGCCGAGCCGCACGGCGACATCGATCGACTCGTCGAACTTGGCGTACGCCGCCGCCTTCACCTTGTCCACCGCCTCGCGCAGCGTGTACAGCTTGCGGGGCTCGAGCGTCGTGACCGCGGCGCGATAGCGCTTGCCGTGCGTCCGCATCAGTCCACGACCTCCAGACCCATGGAGCGGGCCGTGCCGGCCACCATCTTCATCGCCGCCTCGATATCGCTGGCATTCAGATCGGGCAGCTTGATCTCGGCGATCTTCTTGAGCTGCGCGCGAGTCACCTTGCCCACCTTCTGCCGGTTGGAGGTGGGCGACCCTTTCTCGATGCCGGCTTCCTTCTTCAGGAGCACCGCCGCGGGTGGCGTCTTCGTGATGAAGGTGAAGGTCCGGTCCTTGTAGATGGTCACCTCGACGGGCGTGATCATCCCCTGCGCCTGCGCCGTCTTGGCGTTGAACTGCTTCACGAACTCCATGATGTTCACGCCATGAGGGCCAAGCGCGGTGCCCACGGGCGGGGCGGGAGTCGCCTGCCCGGCGGGGACCTGCAGCTTCACCATCGCGGCAATGGGCTTCGCCATTTAGTGCGCCTTTAACTGCAAGTAGTCCAATTCCACCGACGTCGGCCGCCCGAACAGCGACACGGCGACCCGCACCTTGCCCTTATCCGGGATCACCTCTTCGACCGTGCCCGAGAAGTCCGAGAACGGGCCCTCCGTGATCTCCACCACCTGGCCGATCAGGAACGGAATGGTCTCCTGCGGCTCTTCCTCCTTCACCGCCTCTTCGATGCCGAGCAACCGGTTCACCTCGTCGGGGCGGAGCGGCATCGGCATCCGGCCGGTGCCCACGAACTTGATGACGCCCTGGATGCCGTTGATGACGTGGATCGTCTCCTGGTTCAAGACCATGTCCACGAGCACGTAGCCCGGATAGATCTTGCGCTCCGCCGTCACTTTCTTGCCGTTCTTGATCTCCACCACTTCCTGCGTGGGGACCAGGGCCTGGCGGATCGGCTTCTCCTCCTCGGCGCGCGCATCGTCCTTGATGCGCCGCTCGACCAGCGATCGCACTTTGTTCTCGTGCCCCGCCGTGGTCTGGATCGCGTACCAGCGATGCTCCGACATCAGAAGAGCTTCGCGATCGCGGTCACGAACACGAGCTGCAGGAACGAGTCCAGCAACCCGATGGACACGCCCAGCGCCAGCACGAAGGCCACGATGACCCACGTCGCCTTCTTCAGCTCCTCCCAGGTCGGCCAGGTGACCTTGCGGACCTCCGCGGGCACCTGCACCGCCACGAACTCCCAGACGCGGCGGACCCAGCTCAGGCGCGACGGCTCCAGTGCCCCCGTCGCCACTGCTACTTCGATTCCTTGTGCGGCTGGTGCTTATTGCACCGCGGGCAGTACTTCTTCCATTCCGCCCGCTCGGGGTGCTTGCGCCGGTTTTTGGTCGTGAAATAATTCCGGCCTTTGCACACCGTGCATTCCATGATGATGTTCTCGCGCGGCATTGAACCTCAGTCGTCTACTTCAAGATTTTCGTGACCACACCGGCGCCGACCGTGCGGCCGCCCTCGCGGATCGCGAACCGCAGCTGCTCCTCCATCGCGATCGGCGTGATCAGCTCGATCGTCATCTTCGTGTTGTCCCCCGGCATCACCATCTCCACACCGGCGGGGAGCTCCACCGTCCCCGTCACATCCGTCGTCCGGAAGTAAAACTGCGGCCGGTACCCCTTGAAGAACGGCGTGTGGCGCCCGCCCTCCTCCTTCGTCAGGACGTACACCTCGCTCTCAAATTTCGTGTGCGGCGTGATCGTCCCCGGCTTCGCCAGCACCATCCCCCGCTCGATGTCGGTCTTGTCGATGCCCCGGAGCAAGAGCCCCACGTTGTCCCCCGCCTGCCCCTCATCCAGCAGCTTCCGGAACATCTCCACGCCCGTCACCGTCGTCTTCTTGTCCGTCCCAAACCCCACCATCTCCACTTCCTCCCCCACTTTCACCTTCCCCCGCTCGATCCTTCCGGTTGCCACCGTCCCGCGGCCCGTGATCGAGAACACGTCCTCCACCGGCATCAGGAACGGCTTCTCCACCTCCCGCTTCGGCACCGGGATGTGCTTGTCCAACGCCGCCAGCAGCTCGTCCACCTTCTCCACCCACGCCTTGTCCCCCGCGATCGCCTTCAAGGCCGACCCCCGGATCACCGGCACGTCGTCCCCCGGGAACTCGTACTTCGACAAGAGCTCCCGCACCTCGAGCTCCACCAGGTCCAGCAGCTCCGCGTCGTCCACCAGGTCACACTTATTGAGAAAGACGACGACGTAGGGCACGTTCACCTGGCGCGCCAGGAGAATGTGCTCCCGCGTCTGCGGCATCGGCCCATCGACGGCCGAGACGACCAGAATCGCCCCGTCCATCTGCGCCGCCCCCGTGATCATGTTCTTCACGTAGTCGGCGTGGCCCGGGCAGTCCACGTGCGCGTAGTGCCGCTGCTCCGTGGCGTATTCCACGTGGCTCGTGGCGATCGTCAGAATCTTCGTCGCATCGCGCCGCCCCTGGCTCTCGCTCGCCTTCGCCACCTGGTCGTAGGGCACGTAGGTCGCCAGGCCCTTGTCGGCCGCTACCTTCGTCAAAGCCGCCGTCAACGTCGTCTTTCCGTGGTCCACATGCCCGATCGTCCCGACGTTCACGTGCGGCTTGGTACGCTCGAATTTCGCCTTGGCCATGATCTCCTCGTTGTCCGTTCTCCGTCGTCCGGTATCCGTCGTTACGCATGACGGACAACGGATAACTGATCACGCATCTTTTCTAAGCTCGCGACCGGGATTGAACCGGTGACCTCGTCCTTACCAAGGACGCGCTCTACCGACTGAGCTACGCGAGCGAGAGCGGGCGACGGGGCTCGAACCCGCGACCCTCAGCTTGGAAGGCTGATGCTCTACCAACTGAGCTACGCCCGCGCGCCGAGTGGTGGGGGAAGGATTCGAACCTTCGTAGGCTGACGCCGGCAGATTTACAGTCTGCTCCCTTTGGCCACTCGGGCACCCCACCTCGCCGGCAGCGCTCGCGTTCCCCCAAATCGTGTAGCGTGTTTTTGGGCCCAGTGACAACGCACCCCGCGTTCCCAAAGCGCGGGGTGTGTGTCTTCCTCCGAAGTCGAAAGGGTCGGGGCAGCGTTGGGCTCCTCGTCGGCAATGTGAGCTGACGAAGGGACTCGAACCCTTAACCTGCTGATTACAAATCAGCTGCTCTACCAGTTGAGCTACGTCAGCTGGTGGCGCCGTGAACTTTCCAGACTCGGAGCTTAAGGGGGAAATGCAGCTTACGCAAGGGCTGTGCCGTGAACCACTTAGACCGTTCGCCAGAGGGTCCCGGAGGGCGTGTCATCGATCTCCACGCCGCGCGCCTTGAGCTCGGCGCGGATCCGGTCCGCCTCCTTGAAGTCCTTGGCTTTTCGAGCTTTGTCGCGCGCCGCGATGCGCTCCTCCACCCACCGCGCCAGTCCGGGATCGCGCTCCTTGGCCGTGGGCAGGATGTCGAGCACTCCCAGCGCTCGGTCCAGCGCGGCCCGCGCGGGCCCAGCGCCTCGGGCGCCGGCGTCGAGTGCCGCGTGGCCTTCGTGCACCAGCTCGAACAGCGCGGCGCAGGCGCGCGGTGCGTTCAAGTCGTCGTCGAGTGCGGCGCGAAAGTCTGCTTCGAATTTCGTCGCCAGCTCGACCAGCCGTCCCGCACCACCCGCCGCGCGCTCACCGTCCCGCAGCAATCGCTCGTAGAACTCGCCGAGCCGCTTGACGCCGGCGGCCGCTCCGGCGAGCGCCTCATCGGTGAAGTCGAGCGCCTTGCGGTAGTGCGTCTGCCAGAAGAGGAGCCGCACCGCCGCGGCGTCGACGCCCTGCTCGCGCAGGTCTCGCGCCGTGAGAAAATTGCCGAACCGCTTCGACATCTTCGTGCCGCGCACGTTGAGGAACTCGCCGTGCACCCAGAACCGCGCGAACGGCTCCCCGGTCGCCGCCTCCGACTGGGCGATCTCGTCCTCATGATGCGGGAAGATCAGATCCACACCGCCCGCGTGGATGTCGAGCGTCTGCGTCCGGCAACACTGCTCGATCTGTTCGAGCGACATCGCCGAGCACTCGAGATGCCAGCCGGGGCGCCCGCGTCCAAACGGCGCGTCCCATGCGGCACCGACCTGCTCGTCTACAGGCTCCGCCTTCTTCCAGAGGGCAAAGTCGCGGGGGTCGTCCTTCGCGTACTCGTCGCTGGCGACGCGGGCGCCCACTTTGAGCTCGCGGGTGTCGAGGCGCGAGAGTCGGCCGTAGGTCGGGAACTTGGCGATGGCGAAATAGATCGACCCGTCGTCCCCCTTGTACGCGACGCCGCGCTCGAGCAGCCGCTCGACCAAGCGTACCATCGCGGGCACCGTCGCGGTGGCACGCGGGTAGACGTGCGCCGGCTTGATGCGGAGGTAATCCCGATCCGCGAAGAACGCTTCCACAAACGGCGCGGTATGCTCCGCGAGTCGTTTCCCCGCCGCCGCGGCCGCCTTGATGGTGCGGTCGTCGACGTCGGTCAGGTTCATGATGTGAAACACGTCGTATCCGGAATACTCGAGGTGACGGCGCAGCAGGTCCACGAACAAAAACGTCGGGAAGTTGCCGATGTGCGCGAAGTTCCACCCGGTCGGCCCGCAGGTGTACAGGGTGCCGCGCGCCCGGGGGGGGGGGGCCGCCAGCGGGGCGAACGGCTCGACGCGGCGGGTGAGCGTGTTGTAGAGCTCGAGGGTCATCGGTGCGGCTGAAACGTAGGAGCGCTCCGGAAGAGCGTCAACGCGACGGCGGGCACGTGCGCGCCGGGCGCCCGCTCGCACACGACGGGCCCGGAGCGGAACACCAGCACGCGGGCCCGGCGCCAGCCACCCAGCGCCGCGTCCGCCGGCGCGAGCAAGCCGCGCCGCACCAGCCGCGCCGCCACGTCCGTCACCACCAGCAACGGCAGCGCCGTCTGTGTCGCCATGCGACGAGGCTACGGCGGCGCATCCCCGGGGCGGCATCCGATCACCGCGGCGCCCATCCTTACTTCGCGACGCTCGCCCCCCGCTCAATCGCTTCGACCAGCGGCGTGGCATCGAAGCGCACCGGATCCGTCGCGGGCAGACCGGTGTCGCGCGCCGCGCGGGCCACTGCATCCTTCGCCTGGGCCTCGGTCATGTCGCATGTGTTGAGACAGATCCCGATGACCTTTGTCGGATGGATGGGCGCCGCCGCACGCTCGTAGATCGCGACCAGCTCCGCGAGCGGGGGGATCTTCACCCACGGCTCGCGCCCATGATAGTCCCCGATGTAGCCCCGGGTCGCCTGGTGGCACAGGATGAGCGCGTCGGGGCAGCAGCCGTGCAGCAGGCCCAGTGTGACGCCCGAATACCCCGGATGAATGAGGCTGCCCTGACCCTCCACCAGGATGATGTCTGCGTCCTTCGCCGCCTCCAGCACCAGCCACTCGGCCGCGCCGGCAATGAAGTCGGCCACCACCGCGTCCACACCGATTCCCCATCCCTCGATGAAGATTCCGGTTTGGCCGGTCGCCACGAACCGGGTGCGGTGACCGCGCTTGAGGAGCGCGTTCCGCAGCTCGACCTGCGCCGTCATCTTGCCGACGTTGCAATCGGAGCCCACGGTGTGCACCACGTACGCGGCGACCTCGGCCGCGCGCCCGTCCGCCACCGGGAGCCCCGCCGGCGGCCGGCGGGCGTCGAAGATGCGCACCCCCCGCTGGCGGGCGAGCGGCCCCAGCACGGGATCGTCGCCCAGGAAGGTGTGGAGGCCGCTCCAGATCTCGAGGCCGTGCTCGATGGCGCTGCGCAACCAGCCGTGCCACTCCGCCGGCAGCCGCCCGCCCATCGGCGCGATGCCGATGAGCACGGCGGTCGCTCCCAGGCGGAGGCCCTGCTCGAAGTCCCCCACCACCGGGATCGCCCCGCCGAAGCCCAGCACCTGCTGAACGGTCTTGCCCGCGTGGATTCTGTCGAGCACCCCCACGACCTGGTCAGGCATGTAGCGGATGCAGCAGTTCGCGGTCTTCGAGGTCATCGGCTCGAACTGGCCGTCCGCAATGATCAAAAAGCGGTGCTTCCGCGCAGGCGGCTGGGCGGGAGGCGCGGGCATCAGGCGTGTGCGGCCGGGTTCGGGGTGCGGCGCGCGCGAAACTCAGCCGTGGTGCGCAGCACGGCGGGCTCCATCACGCCTGAGTCGCCGTAGATCTCCCCCTGCAGAACGTGCCGCACGACGACGAGGCCGACCGCGAGCACGGGCACCGCGACCACCAGTCCCACCACGCCGATCAGCGTTCCCATGACGAGCACGCCGGCGATCGTGAGGACCGGCGGCAAGGCCACACGGCGCTCCATGATCCGCGGGACCACGAGGTTCGCCTCGATAACGTGCACCACGACGCCGAGCGCGATCACCGCCAGCACTTTGATCCAGTTTCCGGTGCCCACGACGAACAGGGCGGGCAGGAGAGTCGAGACCAGTGTGCCGAAGAACGGGACGACGGCCACGATGCCGGTGAACAGCCCGAACGCGAGCCAGTATGGGACGCCGAGGACCCACAGGCCGATCGCGGTGAGGGCCGCGAGCACCAGCATGGCGAGCAGCTGGCCCACGACCCAGGCGCGGAGCGTGGCGCCCGCGTCGGCGAGCACGCGGGCGCCGAGCGGGCGGTGCCGGGGCGAGATGAGCGACAGTACCCCGTCGCGATACACGGTCGGACGGACGGCGAGATACAGCGCCATCACGACGACGCTGGCGCCCTCGATGAACAGCTTGCCCCCCGCGGTGACGTACGGCAGCAGGGACGAGCGCAGGAAATTCGACGCGTCGTCGATCAGCCGGGCGACGAACCCGGACCCCGGGTTGGCGAGCTCGGTGCTCTTCAGCACCGGGTAGTCGCTCGCCCAGCTCGCGATCACGTTTTGAATGTTGGTGAGGGTCTGCGGCAGCCCGGAGACGAGCGACTGGGTCTGATCAATGACCGGCGGCACCAGCAGGGCGCCGATCCCGACCACCGCGGCGAGGGTCGCCACCACCGCGGCCGTGAGGCCGAGCCAGCGAGTCAGACGGAACCGTCGCTCGAGCAGATCCGTGATGGCGGAGAGGTAGACCGCGCACAGCGTGGCGATGAAGACGAGGAGCAGCACCTCCACCACCCGGACGACGAACCAGATCGCCAGGGCGGCAATGAAGAGCGCCACGAACGTGGCGCCCGACAACCGAGAAGCGGACGGCTCGGTGCTCAGCGGTGGTGCTCGGTGTCGTCATCCTCGAGGAGCTCGGCCTCCGCGGCGCCCTTGCCGAGCTGCTTGGATCCGCCGGACGGAGCGGCGGGGAGCAATCCCATCTTGCGCTTCAAGTCCAGCAGCTGCTCGTCGGCGTCCGCCTTGACCTCGAGCTTCTGGAACTGCTTCACCAGCGTGTCGCCGGAGAGGTCCTCGTTGACTTCGGCCGCGGCGATGAGCTTGCGCTCCTCGTGCTCGATCTGCTCGGTCATCCGCTCGAACGTCTCGAACACGCTCTTGTCGCCGATCGACGACATCGTCTCCTGGATGCGCTTGTGCGCCTCGGCACGCTTCTGCCGCGCGATCAGGATGTTCTTCTTCCGCTTCGCCTCTTCGATTCGGTCGTTCAACTGGCGCAGCGAGAGCTTGAGCTTCTCCGTCTCCTCGCGGTGCTTGAGCCACGTTTCGTGGAGCTGCACCGCCCCCTGAGCGTGCTCGTTGTGGCGCAGCAAGGCCTGCTTGGCCAGGTCGTCGCGCCCTTCCTGCACCGCGAGCACGGCCCGGCGCTCCCAGTCCTCCGCGCTCTTTTTCTCGGTGTCCACCTGCGCTGCCAGGCGCTTCTCGTCTGCGATGGCCGCCGCCACCTGCTGCTTCGCCTTCGCCAGCTGACTGCGCATGTCGACGATCAGCTGGTTCAGCATCTTTTCCGGATCCTCGGCGCGCGAGATCAGGTCGTTGATGTTCGACCGGATGAGCGTCGAGAGACGGTCAAAGATTCCCATGAGACCCCTCGGTGTACTGGCGGGCGGTCATTGTCCCGCACCCAACTTGCGCTCCCCGCGCTCGGCGAGCATGCGCTCGGCGAAATCTACCCGCTCCGCGAGCTCCGAGAGCTGCGTCTGGAGGTGCGACACCTGCTCTTCCAGCGCGGCCATCCGATGCCCTTCTTCGCCGGTGCTCTCGCTCCAGCGGCTGCCCCCCCGCACGCGGGTGCGAATCCGCTCGGCGATGGCCTCGCCGACGGGCGAGCGGAACACCCAGCGCACCCCCACGAACGTGAGCGCCAACACGGCCAGGGGCGTCACCTGGTGGATCACGTAGTTCAGATCCGGCGGTACCGGAAGCGGTGGATACTGCACTACTGGGACCCCGTACGCCGTTCGCCGGGAGCCAGTTTCCCGCCTCCTTCTTCCCGCGCCTGAGCCAGGAGCCGCTCGGTAAAATCTACGCGCTCCGCGAGTTCCGCCACCTCCCGCCGCAGCTCTTCGACCGCCGTCAGCACCTCTTCCGAGCCGCCGGCGGGGCGAGCCTCGCTCTGCGCCTTGAGCTTAGCCAGGTACGTCTTGCTCCCCACGATCGCGATCATCCAGGCGAAGAACCCGCCCACCGCGATGATCGGGATCAGGACACCCAGGGCGCCGGGATTCATCCGCCTCGCGGCGGCGCCAGCCGCTCGCCCTCGTGCTGCTTCGCGAGCACGCGCTCGGTGAAGTCCAGCCGCTCGCCCAGGTCGCTCACCTGCTGGCGGACCTGCTCAAGCTCGTCCAGCAGCTCGGCGCGTAAGGTCGCGAGCTGTTCGGCCGACGCGTCGCGCCGCGGGCCATCGGTGATGCGCTTGGCGACGGCACCCACGAGCGGCCGCAGCACGCTCACCACGCCGGCCAGGGCGCACAACCCGAAGATCATGAGAAACAGGTCTCTCGGGTCCATCACCCTGGTCCGATCCGCTGCCCTTCGCGTTGCTTGGCGAGCAGCCGCTCCGTGAAATCCACCCGTTCCGCCAGCTCCGCGACCTCTCGACGCACGGCATCGACTTCCTCGACGATCGCCTGCCTGTGCTCGGCGAGCTCGGCCCGCAGCTCCTCACCGCCCACGGTGGCGCTCTTGCCGCGAATCCGGTCGGCGAGCGCGCGCCCGATCGGCGAGAACGAGATCGCGATCGCCGACATCCCGCCAAAGATGAAGATGATCGCCAGGATGTCTTCCATACGATCAGCGCGGCGGCGCGAGCCGGTTCGCCTCGCGCTCCTTCGTCAGGAGACGTTCGGTGAAATCGAGGCGCTCCTCGAGTTCGGCCAGGCGTTGTCTGACCTGATCGAGATCACTCAGGACCTGCGCCAGCTCGCCCGCGCTCACATGGTCCTGCTTGGGGGCGTACGCCGCCAGCCACGACTGGTCGTGCTTCGCGGCCTTGAGGGCAAGCCACTGCTGATCGGTCTTCGCCCACGTGCGGATCCAGTCAGCCAGCGCTTTTCCCACCGGCCCGCGCAACACGACCGCGGTCCCGATAATGATCGCGAGACCCAGCATGGTCACGGCGGGCACCCATTGCGCCTGCATGCGACGACCCCCCTCCGTTGTGAACTTACCGACCTAGTCGCCCACCGCCAGCGCCTTGCGCAAGAACTGCCCGGTGAAGGAGGCCTTTACGCGCATCAAGTCCTCGGGCGCGCCGGCGGCGACCACGCTTCCGCCCGCCGCCCCCCCTTCGGGACCGAGATCGATCACCCAGTCGGCGGTCTTGACCACGTCCAGGTTGTGCTCGATCACCACCACCGTGTTTCCCTTGTCCACCAGCCGGTGCAGCACCTCGAGCAGCAGGCGCACGTCTTCGAAGTGCAGGCCGGTGGTCGGCTCGTCCAGGATGTAGAGGGTACGGCCCGAGTCGGGCTTGGCCAGCTCGGTGGCGTGTTTGACCCGCTGCGCCTCGCCGCCGGACAGCGTGGTGGCCGACTGGCCGAGGTGGATGTAGCCCAGCCCTACGTCGTTCAAGAGCTCCAGTTTCGTGCGGATCCGCGGCTGCGCCTCGAAGAATTCGAGGGCCTCGGCCACCGACATGTCCAGCACGTCCGCGATCGACCTTCCTTTATAACGTACCTCGAGGGTCTCGCGGTTGTAGCGCCGCCCCTTGCACACCTCGCACGGCACATACACGTCCGGCAGGAAGTGCATTTCCACCTTGACCAGGCCGTCGCCCTGGCACGCCTCGCAGCGCCCGCCCTTCACGTTGAAGGAAAACCGACCGGGCCCGTAGCCGCGGATCTTTGATTCCGGCAGGTACGTGAACAGCTCGCGGATCGGCGTGAACAGACCGGTATACGTCGCCGGATTGGAGCGCGGGGTGCGCCCGATGGGGCTCTGGTCGATGTCGATCACTTTGTCGATCAGGTCCAGGCCCTCGATGCGGTCGTGCGCGCCGGGCATCACTTTGGCGCGGTAGAAGTGCCGCGCCAGGGCGCGGTTCAGGATGTCGGTCACGAGGGTCGACTTCCCCGAGCCCGAGACCCCCGTCACCGCGACGAACAACCCGAGCGGGAACTCGACCGTGAGGTCACGCAGATTGTGCTGGCGCGCGCCGATGACTCCCAGCTTGCGCTCGGGATCGGGGACGCGCCGCCGGGGCGGCACGGGAATGCGCAGCTCGCCGCGCAGATAGCGCCCCGTGAGAGAATCGGGGTGCTGCAGAACCGTCGCCACCGAGCCGGCCACGACCACCTCGCCGCCGTGCCGGCCCGCCCGCGGACCCAGGTCCACCACGTGGTCCGCCGCCCGAATCGTCTCCTCGTCGTGCTCCACCACCAGCACCGTGTTTCCCAGCTCGCGGAGCTCCTTCAGGGTTCCGAGCAGGCGGGCGTTGTCGCGCTGATGCAAGCCGATCGACGGCTCGTCGAGGATGTACAGCACCCCCACGAGGCGGCTGCCGATCTGCGTGGCCAGCCGGATGCGCTGGGCTTCGCCGCCGGACAGCGAGTCGGCCGAGCGGCCCAGCGTGAGGTAATCGAGCCCCACGTTGCGGAGGAAGCGGAGCCGGTCATTCACTTCTTTCAGGATCGGCCGGGCGATGTCGGCGTCGATGCCGGGCCGCCCGTTGCCGCGCAGCGGAATACTCTCGAAGAACGCGAGCGCCTCGGTGACCGGCAGGTCGACTACGTCACCGAGATTCTTCCCGTGGACCAGCACGGAGAGGCTCTCGGGGCGCAGGCGCTTCCCGTGACAGGTGGGGCACGGCTGCTCGACCATGTACTCCTCCAGCTGCTCCCGCACGCTGTCGGACGCGGTCTCGCGGTAGCGCCGCTCGACGTGCTTCAGCACCCCGTCCCACCCTGACTCGTACTCCCCGTGCCACCGCTCGCTGGCGTACTGAAAGGTGAGCGTCTTTCCCGCCGCGCCCTGCAGGATGACCTTCTTGGCGGGCGGGGGCAGGTCTTTCCACGGCGTGTTCAGATCGAACTTGAACGCGCGCGCCAGGCTGGGCAGGATCACCTTGCGGATGTAGCCGCTCGGCTCGCCCCACGGGAGAATCACGCCTTCGAGGATCGACAGGCTCGGGTCGCCCAGCACGAGCTCCGGGTTCACCTCGCGCCGGGTGCCGAGCCCGGAACAGTCGGGGCAGGCGCCGAACGGCGAGTTGAACGAGAATTGCCGCGGCTCGAGCTCCGGCAAGGAGAGCCCGCACGTGGGGCACGCATAGCGCTCCGAGAACAGCGTCGACTTGGCTCCCTGGACCACTTCCACGGTTCCGTCGGCGGCTTTGAGCGCCGTCTCGATCGAGTCGGCGAGGCGCGAGCGATCGGCCTTGCGGACCACCAGCCGATCGACTACGACTGCCACGTCGTGGTTCTGGCGGCGGTTCAGCTTCGGCACCCGCGCGAGCTCGTAGGTCGTTCCGTCGACCCGCACGCGCACGAAGCCCTGCTGCTTGGCAGCCTCGAACACGTCGCGGAACTCTCCTTTGCGGCCCCGCACCAGCGGCGCCAGCACCTCGATCTTCGTTCCTTCGGGCCAGGAGAGCACCAGGTCGGTGATCTGCGACGCGCTCTGCCGCTGGATGGGCGAGCCGTCATTGGGACAGTGGGGCGTCCCGAGCCGGGCCCACAGCAGGCGCAGGTAATCGTACACTTCCGTGATCGTCCCAACGGTGGAGCGCGGGTTGTGGCCGGCGCTCTTCTGCTCGATCGAGATCGCGGGCGAGAGTCCCTCGATCGCATCCACGTCCGGCTTTTCCATGAGGCCAAGGAACTGCCGTGCGTAGGCGGACAGCGATTCGACGTAGCGACGCTGCCCCTCGGCGTAGATGGTATCGAATGCGAGCGAAGACTTGCCCGAGCCGGAGAGCCCGGTGATCACCGTGAGGCTATCGCGGGGGATCTCGACGCTGATGTTCTTGAGGTTGTGCTCGCGGGCGCCCCTGACGACCAACGACTCACTGGACATAGACTCGTAGCCTAGATGGGAATAGGCTCCCCGGTCAACTCTCGGGTAAGGGCGGTGGAGGATGGTGGAGGTCGGTGGAGGACGGTGGAGGTCGCTCCGGCGAGAGGACGACCTTCGCCGCCCTCCACCGACTTCCACCGCCCTCCACCACCTTGCCTAAGCCCAGCCCCTTCCCTACGTTAGCCCCTCCCATGTCCCCGACTGCTCTCGTCGTGCTGACGACGCTCGCGAACGAGACGGACGCCCGGACGCTGGTCACAGCGCTGCTGGAGCAGCGCCTGATAGCTTGCGGCACGCTCTTGCCGGCGGCCCGCTCGGTGTACCGCTGGGAGGGGCAGGTGAAAGAGGAAGGCGAGGTGGTGGTGCTGCTCAAGACGAATGGGGCGTGCTGGGACGCGCTCTGCAAGGCCGTGCGGGAACGCCATCCGTACGAGGTGCCGGAGCTGCTGGCGCTGCCGGTGCAGGCGGGGCTGGACCGCTATCTCGCGTGGCTCGAGGCGGAGGTGGCGCGGTGATCCGCAAGCGCGAGCCGCGCTGGCAGTCGGCCGCCGAGCGCGCCCGAGTGGCGGCCGAGCTGATCGAGGAAGCCGAGTCGATCACCGAAGAGAGCTCGATCGCGTCTCCCTCCGATGTGGCGCGGGACGGTCTGCCGCCGCCCCTCAACGCGCAGCTCCCCGACACGACCGCTGCCGCGGCTGCCACGCCAGCGGCGCCGCCGGCCGCGCCGTCGCTGGACGAGGCGCTCAGCGCGGACCCGGACAACGCCGCGCTCCTGGTGCGGCGCGCCGCGCGACTCGTCGCCGCAACGCATTACCGTGCGGCCCAGCTCGACTACGAGCGGGCGCTGCGCTCGGAGCCGACCAACAGCGAGGCGCTCACCGGCCTGGGCGTGCTGTTGTCGCGCCGGGGCCTGTGGACCGACGCTTTGCCGCACCTGCGGCGCGCCACGGAGGACGACGCCGGCCGGGCGGCGGGGTGGTACTATCTCGGGGAAGTACTCAATCAGGTCGACGACCTCGCCGGCGCGAAGGCGGCGTACGAGCGCGCGATCGAGCTCGAGCCGCGCAGCGCCCGCGCGCTGCACCGGCTGGGGATCGTGCTGGACCGCCTGAACCGGCCGGACGAGGCCACGCGGATGTATCGCCGCTCCCGGGAGGTCACGGGCAGGTGATTCGTGTGGTCGTGGACGACCTGGCGTTTCGCAGCGCCGATGCGATCGTCCGCCCCGCCACCACGCGCCTCGACTCCACCACGCCGGCGGTGCGGCGGCTCGAGACGGTGGGCGGATCGGAATTCTCGGGCCACCTGCGGGTGCAGCAGGACCTCCCGGTGGGCGCGGCGGTCGTCACGGCCGGGGGCGGCGACCTGCCGGCGGGATTCGTGATCCATGCCGTGATCCGCAGCGACACCGAGCCGGTGACCCGTGACAGCGTGGCGCGCGCCTGGCGCGCCACACTGCAGCAGGCGCAGGAATGGGAGTTCGGCGCGGTGACGGTGCCGCCGCTCGGCACCGGCGCCGGCAATCTCTCCGTCGAAGACGCGGCCGAGATCATGGTGCCGATTCTCCAGGTCCACCTGGGCAGCGCCGCGTTCCCCGCGGACGTATCGTTCGTCGTGGAAACGGCCGCCGATCGCGACGCCTTCGAGACCGTGCTGCGGCGCAGCGGCGCGGGCGCGTCGTGACCCGGCGTCGCTGGGCCGCGGCGATCGTCGTCGCCTGGCTGGCGACGCTCGGGTGGCTCGTGAAGCGGGAAGTGTTTCCACCGACGGGCGCGCGCCTCGCGGAGGCGGCGCTGCGGGTCGCACCGGCGGCGGTCTACTATCGCCTCGGCGTGAGCGGCCAGCAGGTGGGCTTCGCGTCGACCACGATCGACACGCTGGGCTCGAGCATCCGGGTCACCGACGTGCTGGTCCTCCAGGTGCCGGCGCTCGGGGTGCTCCATCGGACCACCGCACTGAGCCGGGCCACTCTCTCCCGCACGCTGCGATTCGAAGGGGTCGACATGAAGTTCGTCGGCGACGTGGGTCCGTTCAGCGCGCGCGGCACGGTCGCGGGCGACTCGCTGCTCACGGTCGACCTGGCTGTCCAGGGCAAGTCGGAAACGACGCGCGTCCCGCTGAGCCGGCCCATTGTGCTCCCCAGCATCCTGCCGCTGCGGCTCGCGCTGGGGGGTGAGCTGAAGGCGGGCAAAACGTTCACCATCGCCGTGTTCGATCCGATGCTGCTGGCGCGGCGCACGGTGACCGTGACCGTGGCCACCGAGTCGACGCTGGTCGCGCCCGACAGCGCCGGCTTCGACTCCACGGCCATGGCGTGGACACCGGTGCGCTTCGACACGATGCGCGCGTTCCGAATCGAGGAGCAGACGGGCGGCGCGACCACGAACGCCTGGATCGACGCCCAGGGACACATCGTGCGTGCGGTGAGCTCCACGGGGTTCACGATGGAGCGCACCGCCTTCGAGCTGGCGTACGAGAATTTCCGCCACCGGGACACGGCGCGGGTGGCTCGGGCGAGCGCGACCCCGGGCGCCGGCGAGGTGATCGCGACCACGGCGCTGTCGGCGCGCGCCCGGCTGCCGCGCGACACGCTGCCCCTCCTGCGCCTGCGACTCTCCGACGTGATCCCGGGCGACGACTTCCTGTCGGGCGCACAGCAGCTGCGCGGCGACACGCTCGTGGTACGGCGCGCCGGAACGGCGGAGCTCACGGCGCACTACCGGCTTCCGGCGCCGCCCAATCAACGCCTCGCGCCGTTCCTCGCGTCCGAGCCGCTGATCGAGAGCGAGGATGCCCGCCTCCAGGCGCAAGCGCGTCGGGTCGTGGGAGGCGAGCGCGATCCGGCGCGGGCCGCGAGCCTCATCAACGACTGGGTGCGCGCGCACATCGCTCCCCAGGCGGCGACCGGCGCGCCCGATGCGGTGCGTGTGCTCGAGACCGGACACGGCGATTGCAACGAGCGCACGGTGTTGTACGTCGCGCTCGCACGGGCGTCCGGGCTCCCCGCCCGGTCCGTCGCCGGCCTGCTCTATCTCGACGGTCGTTTCTATTATCACGCCTGGCCGGAGGTGTACCTCGGCGACTGGGTCGCCGTGGACCCGACGCTGGGCCAGTTCCCCGCCGACGCGGCGCATCTGCGGATCGTGGTCGGCGGCCTCGCCCGCCAGGCGGAGCTGGTGCGCCTGGTGGGTGGCCTCAAGCTCGAGGTGCTATGATTCGGCTCGAGAACCTCACCAAGCACTACGGCAGCTTCGTCGCCGTCAACGACGTGTCGCTCGAGGTCCCCGGCGGCGTGTTGTACGGCTTTCTCGGCCCCAACGGCGCGGGGAAGACCACCACGCTGCGCATGATCGCCGGCATCCTCCGGCCCACCGACGGGCGGGTGCTGCTGGGCGGCGACGACGTGCACGCCAACCCGATCGCCGCCAAGCAGCGGCTCGGCTTCATCCCCGACCGCCCGTTCGTGTACGACAAGCTCACGGGCGCCGAGTTCCTGCGGTTCGTGGCGGCGCTGTACGGCCAGGAAGGCGAGACGATCGAGCGGCGGGTGGCCGAGCTGCTCGAGGTGTTCGAGCTGGCGAGCTGGAAGGACGAGCTGGTGGAGGCGTACAGCCACGGCATGCGCCAGAAGCTGATCATCTCGAGCGCGCTGATTCACCGCCCCGAGTACATCGTGGTGGACGAGCCGATGGTCGGCCTCGACCCCAAGGCCGCGCGCCTCCTGAAGGACATATTCCGGCAGTTCGTGAGCCGCGGCGGCACGGTGCTGATGAGCACCCACACGCTGGAGGTCGCCGAAGCGATGTGCGACCGCGTGGCCATCATCCAGCATGGCAAGATCGTGGCCGAAGGGACGGTGAACGATCTGCGGCAGCAGCACCGGGCCGGTGATGCGAGCCTCGAGGAGCTGTTTCTCAAGCTCACCGGCGGGGCGCAGGTGCGGGAACTGGCAGAGGTGCTGGGCCGCGATCGAGGCGCCGCGTGACGCAGCCCTCGCTGTGGCGGGTGCTCGAGCCCAAGTGGCGGACCGCGCTGCAGCGAATCCGCGAGGAGCGCGCGCGTGGCGGCTCGAGCAAGCTGGTGATCCTGATCGTCGTGGCCGTCGGATTCTGGTTCGGCGTGTTCGGCATCCTCTACAAGATTCTCAAGGTGCTGCGCGGCGTGGAGGATGTCGGGCCGCTGCTCGCCGGCAAGATCCTGGGCGTGGCGCTGCTCGCCTTCATCGGCATCCTGGTGCTGTCGAACGTCATCACCGCGCTGTCGAGCTTCTTCCTCGCGAAGGACCTGGACCTGCTGGTGTCGGCTCCGGTCGACTGGCTGCGGCTGTACCTCGCGAAGCTCGGGGAAACGCTGCTGCACTCGTCGTGGATGGTGGCCCTGATGGCGGTGCCGGTGTTCGCCGCCTACGGGGTCGTGTTCCACGGAGGGCCGCTGTTCGTTCCCTACGCGGTGCTCACGATGTTCCCGCTGCTGCTGCTCCCCGCCGCGGTCGGCTCGGCGCTCACGCTCGTACTGGTGAACGTATTCCCGGCGCGCCGCACCCGAGATCTCTTGTCGATCATCGCGCTGGGTGCGGCGGCGGGCGTGATTCTGCTGTTCCGGCTGATCCGGCCCGAGCGGCTCGCCTCGCCGGAAGGGTTCCGCAACCTGCTGGACTTCATCGCGGTGTTGCGCACGCCGACGTCACCGTTCCTGCCGAGCGAATGGGCCACCAAGGCGGTCATGGGCTTCTTGCGCGGCAGCGTCGATCCCCTCCCCCTCCTCCTGCTGTGGACGACGGCCGGGGCGTTCGTGACCCTGGGCGCGATGCTGCACAGCCGGCTGTTCGCGCCGGGGTTCACCAAGGCGCAGGAAGGGGCGGAGCGCTTCGTGCGAGGCACCTGGTGGCGCCGGACGTTCGGCGTGCTGCTCGGCTTTCTCCCGGTCGCGAAGCGGGAGTTCGTGCTCAAGGACATCAAGCTGTTCTTCCGCGACACGACCCAGTGGAGTCAGCTCATCCTGCTGGCGGTGCTCGTGGTGGTGTACCTGTTCAACATCAAAGCGTTGCCGCTGCACCGCGGCGAGCAAGTGGGCTTTTTCTACGTGACGCTGGTGTCGTTCCTCAATCTGGGGCTGGCCGGGTTCGTGCTGGCATCGATCGCCGCGCGATTCATCTTTCCCGCCGTGTCGCTCGAGGGACGTCACATGTGGCTGTTGCGCTCGAGCCCGCTCGACCTGAAGGCGCTGCTCTGGTCCAAGTACTGGGTGGGCACCATCCCGCTCCTGGTCCTGGCGCTGCTGCTCACCGGTCTCACGAACGTGCTGCTCCAGGTGCGGCCGTTCATGATGATCATGGGGATGTTGGCAATCGGCGGGCTCACCTTCGCGATCGCCGCGCTGGCGCTGGGATTCGGCGCGTTGTATCCGCAATTCGAGACGGAGAACGCGGCCCAGATTCCCACCTCGTTCGGTGGGCTCGTATTCATGATGGCGACGATCGCGCTGCTCGGCGCCGTGATCTTCCTGCTGTGGCAGGCCGTGTACGTCTATGTCCGGGCCGTGTATCAGGGGCAGCCGGTGGTCGTGGACGCCGAGATGATCGTCTGGTTCGCGGCCGCCGCCGCACTGTGCGCGGCGGCCACGGCGCTCCCACTGTGGATCGGCCTGCGCCGGATGGAGCGCTTCGAGTTCTAGCTACAGGGGGAAGTTGATCCCTGCTTCGACGTTGAAGGACGTGTTGTCGGCGAACACGAACTTCCCTTCGAGGAAAGGCTTGAACGGGCGGGATCGCCGCCCCTCCCACCCCGCGAACAGGTTCGCCCCTGCGTCACTGCTGCCGGACGAATGCAGGTAGGCGAACCCGCCGCCGAAGTAGAAAAAGCCGTACACGGTCGGCGGGTGGTACTTGAGATCCGCATTGAGCCGGAACGGCGAGCCATTGGCACCGGGATAGAACTCGGCCGACGGCACGAGCGCCCAGCGGCGGCCCACCGGCAGATTCAGCTGCCCACCCACAAACACATGGTCGAAGTCGAAGTCGTAACCCACACGCGGGCCGATTGCCGGCCGATCCACCAGCACGGCGCGCCCGCCGCGCATGCGTCGCTGCGCCGGCGCACTCGTTGCGAGCAGCGCCAGGCCAGCGACGATCACGCCGACTTGCACTGTGAGCCTGCTCACACCGGCGCTCCTCGTCAGAAGGTCGCACAGTGATAGAAAAGCGCGTCGCGAAAATCAAGGTCGCCGGCTAGCTTGCCCGGCATGCGCACGAGACGACTCGCCGCGCTCGCGGCCGCCGGCGTGCTGTGGGGGTGCGGCGACGGTCATGCGCGCACCCGCGTCGGCGTGACCTTGCCCGCCGACGCGGGTGCCGAGCTGCAGGATCTGCGCGCCGCGATGCAGCACGTGGCCGACAGCCTGGGTGTGTCACTCGAAATCCGCGACGACGCTCGCGATGCCGCCGGTCAGGCCGCGAACGTGGCCGACTTCGTGACGCAGCGCGTGAGCGCCATCGTGATCGTGCCGGCGGCGCCGATCGGCCTCGCCGCAGCCGTGGACCGGGCGGCGCGGGCGCGAGTTCCCGTGTTCACCGCCCTGGGCGAGACGGATGGCGACGGCATCGTCTCCAGCATCGCCCCCGACGACCGCGAGGGGGGAGAGCTGATCAGCACTTATCTGGTGCGGCGCCTGGGGAGGGGCGGTGGCGGCAGCATCGCGGTGCTGGATCAACCGGACGTCCCTGCCGTGCGCGACCGGGTCGCCGGACTGCGCCTGGGCCTGGCGCGCTCTCCGAATATCCGTGTGGTGGCGACGCCGGCCGTCGAGCCGGGAACACCGGACGTCGCCCGCCGGCGCACCGCCACGCTGCTCTCGGCGGACCAGGGGATCGACTTCGTGGTGGCTACGACCGGGGACCTCGCGCTCGGCGCTCTCGCGGCGGTCCGCGCCGCGGGCAAGTCGGATGTTTTCGTGGTGGCGTACGGCGGCGGCAAGGAGGTACACGATTCCATAAGGGCCGGTACGCCGCTCGTCGCCGCCGTGGTGCCCGATGCGGCAACCGTGGGACGCTACGCCATCGAGGTCGTAGCGTCCCACCTGCGCGGCAACCATGTCATGGCGCTCGTCCCGGTGCGCGTGCGGCTGGTGGATCGGGACTCGCTGTGAGCTACTCGATCCGGTAAGGAATCCCTACCTCATTGGTGCGGTAGTTGTCCGCCGTGCCCAGCAGCAGCGTGGCGGCGTCGAGCGCATCCACGATGAACCGATCGACGCCGGTGCGGCGCGCGATCCACACGCGCTGGAAAGTCCCGTCGCCGTTGTCGACCATCTTCAGCCGGCGCCAGCTGGTGCCGGTGGGATCGGCATGCCGCACATGCAAGTAGGCGAACGTCGGCGGCGCAAATCCCGAGCCGGTCGTGTTCGCCACCGCGGCGACGACTTTCACGGTGTCGCCCAGGTGGAACCGCGGCACGCGGGTGTTCACGTCGAACAGCGCGCTCGGGTCGGTCACCTCGACCAGCAGCGTATCGTTGCGGTACACCTTCACGTCGCCGACAGTGACGGTCTGACGGCTGGGATCCACCACGGTCCAATCCTGCGGTGACAGCTCGATCACGCGCCAGCCGCGCGTCATCGCGGCGTCGCGCACCAGAACGGAGTGTTGCGTCATGCGATCGGCGAGCGGTTTGGACGTCGGGTCGAACACCCCGTCGGCGCTCGTATCCACGAGCAGGATGCCGTTATACGTGATGTCGCGCTCCACCCGGGCGGTATCGCCCTGGATGGTCACGTCGCGATGATAGATCGGGCGCGGCCCGCCGGCCACGACCCGGAGCCGACCCCAGAAAGTGGGCGCCGTGTCCGGCGCGCTGGTCCCGGCGGCGGGGTCGGAAGCCGCGGGGGCCGCGGCGAGATCGGTGGCCGTCGCCCCTGCTGCACCGAAGTCGCTGTCGACCATCGCGCCGAGCTGCGCCTGCTCCGCGGCCAGGACCTGCGCCTGATCGGACGCGGGCGCGGTGCCCTCGCCGCACGCGACGACCGCGGCTGCGGCGACCACGGCGGCCACGGTCCACTGCACGGTGATGCGCATGTGAGCGTCTCCTCTCGAAGTCTCGATGTCGTCCGGTACTCCGAGCGGTACTGACGGCGGCGTGCAAGCGATGTTAAGGTCAGTGTCCTTCCGCGATCAGGCCGCGCTCATAGGCCGCGAGCAGGTCCTGGCGGCTCACCATCCCTACCAGGCGCTCGCGATCGTCCGCCCGGACGACGGGGAGCGCGTTCACGTCCCGGTCCCCCAGACGGCGCAGGGCGGTGAGCAGGGTGTCGTCGGGGGTCACGCGGTCGAGGTGCTGGTCCACAAGGTCGGCGGCCACCACGACCCCGTCGAGAGTCACCTGGCCTGCCGTCTCAACGGCCGCACGCAGCGCGTCACGCGTGACCATGCCGGTGAGACGTCCGTCCGGGTCGACGACGGGGAACTCCGACTGCCGGCTCTCGCGCACCAGTGCGAGCACAGCAGGGATGCTCGCGTGCTCGGGGACCACCACCGGCGCGGGGTTGAGGCACTCGCTCACGGTCATGCGCGCGAGCACGGCCGCATCGGCACCGTGGCTCAGCACCACACCCCGGCGCACGAGCCACTCGGTGTAGATCGACTCGGGATGGATGCGCCGGGCGACGACGTAGGCGAGTACGCTCGTCAGCATGAGCGGGAGAATCAGCCCGTAATCACCCGTCATCTCGAACACCATCAAGATCGCGGTGAGGGGTGCGTGGGTGGCGCCCGCCACGAGCCCGGCCATGCCCACCAGCCCCAGGGCTGCGGGATCGATACGGGCATGCGGCAGCAGCCGCTCCAAGGCGAGCCCGTACGCCCCGCCGAGCGTGGCGCCGATGAACAGGGCGGGAGTGAATACGCCCCCTGTTCCCCCCGCCGCGAACGTCAGGGCGGTCGCCGCGAGCTTGGCCCCCGCGAGCGCGAGCAAAAACACCGCGGACCGCGACGCGACGATCGCGAAGTTGAGCGTCTGGTGCCCATGGCCAAACAGGTCGCGCCCGAACACCAGGTCGAGCGCGCCGATCGAGAGGGCGCCCAGCAACGGCTGCAGCCATCCCCAGCGCAGGCGGGCGAACGCGTCCTGGGCACGCCACACGCCCCGGGAGTACGCCACGGCCACGATGCCCGTGACCGCCCCGAGACCGAGGTAGAGCACCAGCTCCCAGGCCGAGTGCACGCCGTACTCCCGCGGCAGGGCGAGCACCGGATGGTTCCCGAATACCGCCCGGCCCACGGTCGCGGCGAGAATGCTCGCGACCACGAAAGGCCCCAAGGCCGCCGAGCTCGGCGCTCCGAGGATCTTCTCGATGCCGAACACGACCCCCGCGATGGGGGCGTTGAACGCCGCCGAGATCCCCGCTGCGGTGCCGCATCCCACCAGCGTGCGCAGCCGGTTGGGCGAGGCACGCAGCCAGCGCCCGATGCGCGAGGCGGCGGCCGCTCCCAACACGACCACCGGGCCTTCGGCGCCCACCGAGCCGCCGGTGCCGATCACCACCGCCGCGCCGAGCGTCTTCACCACCACGGGCACCGCGGGGATCACGCCTCCCTTCATCGTGACCCGGTACATGACGTCGGGGATGTTTTCGCCTGGTGAGTCACGCGCGCCCCGGCGCACCAGCAGACGGCACAGCGCGAGACCGGCGGCGACCGAGAGCGGAACGAGGAGCGCCGCGCGCGTCGCGCCTACGGCGCGATCCAGCACGAGCCGCTGCACGACGTCGATCGCGTGGTAGAAGCCGATGACGGCGAGCGCGGCCGCGGCTCCAATCACCACCGCGAGCACGAGCAGCTGAGCCTGTTCGTCACTCCCAAACGCGGCGAGGGTGCTCGAGATATAGCGCGGCGCGGCACGGAGGCCGCCCGCCGCGCGGACGCGGTCAAACAGTGGTGTCATAGTTTCCCAAATTCGTAACGCCGGATACCTTAAGGACACCCTCCAGGTTGTTGCGACTGCGCGACACTGGCAGGATGTCAAGGCCGTCTCGATTATACGGGTCCGGTCGATCTCTCCCCGACTCGCGATCCGCCGTTACGGAGGGACCCGATGCTCCACCTGAGTGCTCGTCCCGTTGCATTGCGCAATGCCCCAACGTCCTCGTCTCCAGGTGAGTCATGATGACGCGATTCTCGGGACCAGCGCCCCCGCCTGACGCCTCAGCGCCGCCGCGGACCGACGCCGTCGTCCCCGTCGGCCCCGCTCCCTCAGATACCCGCTCGCTCGTCGTGGTCTCGAACCGCCTCCCCTTCACCGCCGAACGGCGTCCCGACGGCATCGTGCTGCGCCGTTCCGCCGGCGGGCTCGTCGCCGCGCTCGAGCCGGTTCTGACGGAGCGCGGCGGAGTGTGGGTCGGCTGGACCGGCGTGGCCGCCGACGACGCGGAGGCCGAGGGCGGGCTCGCCCTGCCCGAGGAAGGGCCGGTGCGCTATCACCCGGTGCCACTGTCAGCGCACGAGGTCACGCAATTCTACGGCGGGTTCGCCAATCGCACGGTGTGGCCGCTGTTCCATTACTTCGTGACGCAGACGACGATCGACGACGCGACGTGGCAGACGTATGAGCGGGTGAACGCGCGGTTCGCGCAAGCCGCCGTGGATACGAGCGCGGCGGACAGCCTCATCTGGGTACACGATTATCAGCTCCTGCGCGTTCCCCACTACGTGCGCCGGCTCGCGCCCCAGCGCCGCCTGGCGTTCTTCCTGCACATTCCGTTTCCGGCGGCTGACGTGTTCCGGGTGCTGCCGTGGAGCCGGGCCCTGCTGCGCGGCATGCTCGCCGCCGATCTCGTGGCGTTCCACGTGCCGTCGTACGTCGAGCACTTCCTCGCGTGCGCCGAGCGCCTGCTCGGCACGGAAGTCGACCGGGCGGCCGGCGTGGTGCGGTTCGAAGGTCGCGAAGTCGCGGTGCAGGCGCATCCCATCGGCATCGACGTCAAGCAAGTGGAGCAGCTCGCCGCGCGGGCTCCGGCGCCGCCACCCCGCGAGGTGGGCGGGGAGGGCCGGGTCGCCGACATTCTCGGCGTCGATCGCCTCGACTACAGCAAGGGCATCAACCAGCGGCTGCTCGCGATCGAGCGGCTGCTCGAGCGGCATCCCGGCTATCGGGGGCGCGCCGTGTTCACCCAGGTCATGGTGCCCAGCCGCGAGCGCGTGGCAGAGTACGGCCAGCTCAAGCGCGAGATCGACGAGACAGTGGGCCGCATCAACGGCCGCTTCTCCGAGCCAGGCTGGGCGCCGATCCGCTATCTCGTCCGATCGCTCCCGCCCGATGAGCTCGCCGCCCTGTACCGGCAGGCGGACGTCGCCCTGGTCACCCCGCTGCGGGACGGGATGAACCTCGTGGCGAAGGAATACGCGGCGGCGCAGCTCGAGAACGACGGGGTGCTGGTGTTGTCGGAGATGGCGGGCGCGGCGGAGGAGCTGCAGGAAGCGCTGGTCGTCAATCCGTTCGACATCGACGCCGTGGCCGAGGCGCTGCACCGGGCGCTCGCGATGCCTGCGGACGAACGGCGCGCCCGGATGTCCGCGCTGCGCGACCGGGTGCGCGCGTCCGATGTGCACGTCTGGGTACGGCGGCTGCTCGAGGCGGTCGACGTCGCCTCGCAGCGGGCGCGCACCGCCGTCGCTTCTCCGGTGGAGGTCACGCGCCGCATCCTCACGCCGTGGCTCTCGACCCGACCGACGGTCGGGCTGTTCCTCGATTACGACGGCACGCTCACGCCGATCGTCCCGCACCCCGCGGAGGCGGTGCTGGCGGACGCCACGCGCCAGGTGCTCGATCAGGCGGCACGCACGCCGACGCTCGATACGGTCATCGTGTCGGGCCGGTCGCTCGCGGACCTGCAGGAGCGCGTCGGCATCGCCGGCCTCACCTACGTCGGGGATCACGGCTTCGAGATCGAGGGACCGGGAATCAGCTTTCGGCACGAAGCGCGGGAGCGCATCGCCGAAGTGCTGGCACAGGCAGCGGACGCGCTCACCGCGCTTGCGGTGCCCGGCGCGTGGGTGGAGCGCAAGGGAGCGACACTCGCGTATCACTTGCGCGGTGTGGCGCCGGCGGACCGGCGTGCCGCGGAGCGGGCGGCGGACAAAGTGCTGCGCCGCCGGCGGCTGCGCGTAATCCCGGGGAAGATTACGCTCGAGGGCCGGCCGCCCGTCGACTGGCACAAAGGTCGGGCGGTGCTCTATGTGCTGGTGCATCGCCACGGCGCCGACTGGCCGTCGCGGGTGCGCGCGCTCTACCTGGGCGAGGACACGACCGACGAAGACGCGTTCCGCTCGCTGCACGGCATCGGCCGCTCGATCCGGATCGGCCCGCATCCGGTCACCGGCCAGACGCACGCCGAGTACGCGCTTCCCGATCCCGATGCGGTGACGCAGCTGTTGCGGTGGCTCGCCTCCGGCGACTTCGCTTACGCGGCCACGCGCGTGCCGCACGCGTGACAGTAGCGTGCGTCGCGCTCGAGCGCACTGCCGCAGCGGGCACAGTACCCGGGAGCGCTCGCCAGCCTGCGTCCGCAATCGGAGCAGAACTGTGCGTCCGATTCAGGGCGGCTCCCGTGCGTGGGACATGTAGGAGCGGGGAGCGGGGAGCGGAGAGCGGTCCCATCGCGGACGGTATCGCTCCCAGCTCCCCGCTCTCCGCCTTCCGCTCGCAGCGCAGCCAACGCCTCTGCGGTGTACTTCGCCTTCAGCGTCTCGTAGTCTGAGTCCGAGAGCTTTCCCGTGGCGCGATCGAAGTCGATCTCCTTGAGGGCGCGCAAGGCGACGGCGCGGGGACTCATGTCGTCCTCGGGGTCCTCGCCTTCGTCCTCGCCTCGCCCCTCATCGGTCGCTGTGTCCGTAACGGCTGGAGTGAGGATCGGCTGCAGCACGAAATAGATCCCGCCTGCGGCGAGCAGGATCCCGAGGGCGAGCCCCAGCAGCCCTTCGCTCAGAGCGGCAGGCGGTCGAGCTCGCGTTGCAGACGGGCGAGCTCAGCGGGCGTGGCGCCCGTGTCGGGGGATGGAGGCGATGCTGCGGGGCCCGCTGACGCTCCGGCGCGGACCCGCCGGACCAGCACGAGCGTCAGGACCGCGGCTGCGCCGGCGGCGAGCGGCCACGACAAGAAATACCCCGCCAGATTGAAGCCCCGTTTGGGGGGCGACATGAGAATCGCGACGCCATGATCGCGCACGAACTGATCGAGGATCTGCGGTCCGCTCATCCCCTGCTGTGCCAGCGCGAGCACACGCTGATGCAGCGCCGGGCTCACCGTGCAATTGAAATCGGTCGTGCGGCAGGTGTAGACGTCGAGGTTGCAGCCACAAGTGCAGTGCAGCTGCTTCTCGATCACCTGGATCGCGGCATCGTTGTCCGCTGCGGTGACCGGAGGGAGCGGGCGCCCGGCGCGAGCGGGATCGACGAGTCGACCCGAGGGCCCGGTGCCGGGGAGGGAGTCGGGATCTTGGTCGGACTGGCGGACGGGCGGTCGGGCGGACAGCATACACAGCGCGCTCGCCACGGCGGCGAAGAACTGTCGCCGACTCGAGTCCACCTGACCGCCCGTCCGCCCATCCGCCCTCATCGCTCCTCCACCAGCCGCACCGCATACCCCGCCTGGGCCCGTCGCGTCGCCGGCGACCCCCCTGGCCACATCACGATCACCCCGCCCAAGGCCACGATCATTCCGCCATACCACACCCACCAAACTAGCGGGTTGATCGTGAAGCGGAACACCGCCTGCTCGGTCCCATTTACCGTGCCGCCCAGCACGACGTACAGGTCCTCCCGCAGCATGCTCATGATGGCCGGCTCGGTCGAGGGCTGGAATGTGGGCTGGCCGAGCCCGTCCACATGCTGGCGCTTCTCGGGCGCGAGTATGCCGAGGCGCTTGCCGTTGCGCCGCACTTCGACGCTCGCCGCGGTGACCTGCCGGTTCAGCGCGTCGTACTGCGAAATGCCGAGATGGGTGAAGGTGTACGTCGGGCCGTACGGGCTGCGGAGCGACACCGATTCGCCGGGCCGGAGTGTCGCCTCGGTCTCCGTCTTGAACGCCATCCCCGCGAACGCGACGAACAGCAACACGATCCCGGTGTGCACGATGTAGCCGCCGTAGCGCCGCCGGTTTCTAGCGATCAGGTGCGCGAAGGCCAGGGGAAGCGACTCACCGTACTGGCGATGCCGGGCGCGCGTGCCCCGGGCGAACTCCTGGACGATCGTAGCGGCGACGAACGTACCCAGCGCGATCGTCATGATCGCATAGACGTCACGCATCCCGCCTACGAGGAGGACGATGGCCGCGAATCCACAGGCTGTGGTCGGGACCGCGAACTGGCGCTGCAGGTTGGAAACGGATGCCCGCCGCCACGCGATCAACGGCCCGATGCCGGTGAGCAGCAGCAGCGCGAGCCCAAGCGGAATGTTCACGAAGTTGAAAGTCGCCGGGCCGTAGGTGATCTTCACGCCCGTGACCAGCTCCGACAGAATCGGGAACAGCGTCCCCCACAAGACTGAGACCGCGACCAGCACGAGCAACAGATTGTTGAACAGAAAACTCGCCTCTCGGCTCACCACGGATTCGAGCCGGCCTTCCGAAATCATCAGCGGGAGCCGGGTCACGTACAGGGCGTAACTTGCGGCCCCGGCGACCACCAGGAAGCCGAAGAAGAAGTATCCAACTCGCGACTGCGTGAATGAGTGTACGCTCGAGATCACCCCCGAGCGCGTGATGAATGTGCCAAAGATCGACAGCAGCCACGAGGCGATGATCAGCCCCAGGTTCCATTTCTTCAGCATGCCGCGCTTTTCCTGCACCATCACGGAGTGGAGAAACGCCGTCATCGTGAGCCAGGGCAGCAGCGACGCGTTCTCCACCGGATCCCACGCCCAGTAGCCGCCCCAGCCGAGCTCGACGTAGGCCCACCACATGCCGAGGCAGATCCCGATAGAGAGGAACAGCCACGAGAGCAGGGTCCACTTGCGGATCGCCACGAGCCAGTCGGCGTCCAGCCGCTTCGACAGGAGCGCGGCGATCGCGAACGCGAACGGGATGGTGATCGAGATGTAGCCGAGGTACAGCATCGGGGGGTGAACCACCATGCCGGGATTCTGCAGCTGGGGATTGAGCCCGCTGCCGTCGAGCGGCGTGTACGGGAGGCGCTGGAACGGATTGGCCTGGCCGAACAACATCACCGAGATGAAGAAGCTGGCGACCAGCGTCACCACGCCGGCCACGTAGGGGAGCAGCACCCGCTGGCGGGCCGGCGTGAGCACCATCGCGAGCGATCCGAACAGCGACAGCACCGTCGCCCAGAACAGCAGGCTGCCCTGCTGACCGGCGTAGAGAGCGGACCACGTGTAAAAGATCGGGAGGTTGCGGCTGGTGTGGGCCCAGACGTACTGCACGTTGAAATCATGCTGGAACAGCGCCCACTCGAGCGCGATCACCGCGATGACGAGCGCCCCACACAGCGCCAACACCGCCCGCCGGGCGCTGCGCGCGAAGTCCGGGCGGCCCTTGAGCCCGCCCACGAACCCCGCCAGCGCGCCCCACACGCCGATGAGGAACGCCAGCCACAGGGCCAGATTGCCGAGCAGCGTCATTTACGCCTTGGGGACGGCTTCGTAGCGCGACCCGCATTTGGCCAGCACGTTGGTCGCGTAGATCACTCCGTCTTTCTGGAGCCGGCCTTCGACCACCACTTCGACCGAATCGGTGAACGTGTCCGGGGGTAGGCCGTGAAACACCACGGGGTAGCGCGCGCTGCCGTCGGTGACCTGGAAACGCAAGGTCTGAGCGGCCACGTCCTTCGTGACTGTGCCCGGGACGACGTGGGCACCCACCTTCATGCCGACATTATAAAAGGAAGGATCGAGGGCGATCCGCTGCGACAGCTCGGTCGGCGTGAGGAAATACTGCCCCGTCTCCCGCACGCCCGACGCCATGAGGTAGCCGACCGAGCCCACGATCAGGACGGCTCCGACAGTGAATTTCGCACCCGCGTTCATGCTCAAATTATACCTCCCGGCGCCGCGCCTGCTCCAGCGCCCATTGCACCGCCTGTTCGGCCCGCTCCACGCGAGGAATATCGACGGCCGGCGTGAAGGAATCGTGAAGGCCCAGGACCGTGAGCCCGCCGGCCTGCCTGGCGCCGCGGGCGCACGAGCTCCCGCCGATCACCGCGATCAAGGGAGCGCTCACGGGGCGGCTCCGTCGCGGAACGGCGGCCGCTGCACGCCGCGGTCGGTCACGAAGCCGGTCACGTAGCGGGCCGGTGTCACATCGAAGGCCGGGTTGAGGGCGTCGACTTGGGCGGGGGCTAGGACGCGCCCGGCCAGCGTCTTCAATTCGTCCGGGGCACGCTGCTCGATCGGGATGCCGTCACCATCAGCGAGTGCGCAGTCGATCGTGGAGGACGGGGCCGCGCAGTAGAACGGCACGCCGTGGTGCAGCGCCAGCACGGCGAGCGGGTACGTCCCGATCTTGTTCGCGAAGTCGCCGTTTGCCGCGATGCGGTCGGCGCCGACGAGGACGACGTCGATTTTGGCCTGGCGCATCAGCGACCCGGCGGCGCCGTCCGCGATCACCGTGCAGGGAACGCCGGCGTGCGCCAGCTCCCACGCCGTGAGCCGCGCGCCCTGCAGCACCGGACGGGTCTCGTCCACGAAGACGTGCACCCGGCGTCCGGCTTCGTGCGCGAGATACACGGGCGCGAGGGCGGTGCCGATGCCGCCGGTGGCGAGCGCGCCGGCGTTGCAATGGGTGAGCACCGTCGTACCGTCCGGAACGAGCGGCAGTCCCGCCTCACCGATGCGGCGGCACATCGCGCGATCCTCTTCCCAGATGGCGCTGGCCTCGGCCTGGAGCCGCTCCCAGATGCTCGCGCCGTCGCCCGGCGTCGCCCCGGCCACCCGAACCATGCGATCGACTGCCCACTGCAGGTTCACCGCGGTGGGCCGCGTGGCGGCGAGGAGCCGAGCGAGCTCGGCGACGCGGCCGAGAAACGCATCGCGCCCGGCGCCGCGACGCTCGCGCGTCCCCGCCACGAGACCCATCGCAGCCGCGATGCCGATGAGCGGAGCGCCCCGCAGCTGCAGCGTGCGGATCGCCTCGGCCACCGCCTCCGCGGTCTCGAGGTCGCGCTCGATGCGCGTCTCCGGGAGCGCGCGTTGATCGACAATGCGTACCGCGCCGGAGGGAGACCAGGAGATGGCTTGGATGCTCACGGGACCAACTTAACGCGGAACGCGGAAGTCGGAACGCGGAACAGCCGGGCGAGCTCCGGCCGCACTGTTCCGCGTTCCGCGTTCCCACTTCCGCGTTCTCGTTGTACCATTCCCCCATGACCTACCAAACGCTGCTGTTCGATGTCGGAGATGGCATCGCGACGATCACCATCAACCGTCCCGACAAACTCAACGCCCTCAACGACGAGGTCGTGAGCGAGCTCGCCGACGCGGCCGAGCGGGTGGCGACCGAGCAGGCGATCAAGGGCGCGATCATCACCGGCGCCGGAGCCAAAGCTTTCATCGCGGGCGCCGACATCGGCGATCTGGCGAAGCAGGGGCCGTTCGACGGCAAGGCGCGCGCGCTGCGGGGGCAGGCGATGCTGCGGCGCTTCGAGACGTGCGGCAAGCCGGTGATCGCGGCGGTGAACGGGTACGCGCTGGGAGGCGGGTGCGAGCTGGCGATGGCGTGTCACCTGCGCATCGCGAGCGAGACCGCCAAGTTTGGTCAGCCCGAGGTCAAGCTCGGCATCGCGCCGGGCTACGGCGGCACGCAGCGCCTGCCCCGCCTGGTAGGCAAGGGCAACGCGCTGCAGCTCATCCTCACTGGCGAGATGATCGACGCCCGCGAGGCGCATCGCATCGGGCTCGTGAACCGGGTGGTGCCGGCGGGCGAGCTGCTCGCCGCGGCGGAACAGACCCTGCGGGGTATACTCGCCATGGGGCCGCTCGCCGTCCGGCTCGCTCTCGAGGCAGTGGACCAGGGGTTCGAGATGACCCTGGACGAGGGACTGCTGCTCGAGGCCAACCACTTCGGCCTGCTGGCGGCCACCGAGGACATGAAGGAGGGGCTGCGCGCGTTCCTCGAAAAGCGCGCTCCGCGGTTCCGCGGTCAGTGAGTAAGTCTTGACCGGACAATAACTTCTGGGTATTTTTGGTGGGTTGTCCAGGGGTCGCGCGGAGCGCCCGCGCTGCGCCACGGGGTACCCGTGGCGCTGTTTGTAACCGGGGGTAGCGGCAATGGCGGAACGGCGACGTGGGGCGGGCCGGCCGACAGCCATGGGCGACGTGCTGCGCAGCTATCTGGCCAAGTCCGGGCTGGGCACGCGGGTCGCGCAGGCGCAGGTGATCCCCGATTGGCCTCGCCTGGTCGGCGCGCAGATCGCGGCCGTGACCGCCCCCGAAAGCGTCACCCCGGACGGCACGCTGTTCGTCCGGGTCGCCACCAGCGGCTGGATGACGGAACTGCAGATGCAGGCGCCGCAGATCATGGCCGCCATCAACGCGGGCCGTGGCGCCGGCCGCATCAGGACGATTCGTTGGCTTCTCTCACGCTAGAGCACTATGGCGAAGGCAAAGCCGGCCACTAAGGACAAGGGCAACGGCGGCTACCAGGCCGATTCGATCCAGGTCCTGAAGGGCCTGGAGGCGGTGCGCCGCCGGCCCGCGATGTACATCGGCTCCGTGTCGGGGCGCGGGCTGCACCATCTCGTGTACGAGGTGGTGGACAATTCGGTCGACGAAGCGCTCGCGGGCTACTGCACGCAAATCGACGTCACGATCCACCCGGACAACTCGATCACCGTGGTGGACAACGGCCGCGGCATCCCGGTGGACGTGCACAAGACCGAGAAGAAGCCGGGCGTCGAGGTCGCGCTCACGGTGCTGCACGCCGGCGGCAAGTTCGACAAAAGCACCTACAAGGTGTCGGGCGGGTTGCACGGGGTCGGCGTGTCGGTGGTGAACGCGCTCTCCGAGAAGCTCGAGGTGTGGGTGGACCGCGACGGCAAGCGGCACCACATGGCGTTCGAGCGGGGCGAGACCACGAAGAAGCTCGAGGCGATCGGGAAGGCGAAGGGCACCGGTACCAGGGTCTCGTTCAAGCCCGACCAGAAGATTTTCACCGAAACGCGGTTCGACTACGCGACGATCGCCACCCGGCTGCGCGAGCTGGCGTTCCTCAATAAGGGTCTCACCATCACCCTGAAGGACGAGCGCAAGGGCCAACAGAAGCAGGAGACGTTCTTCTACAAGGGTGGGCTGGCGGAGTTCGTGAAGCACCTGCTCGGGACCCGGAAGACCCTGCACCCGAAGCCGATCCTGTTCGAGGCCCAGCGTGAGGGTGTCCAGGTCGAAGGCGCCTTGCAGTATGACGACGGCTACAATGACAACACGTTCTCCTTCGTGAACAACATCAACACCCATGAAGGAGGCACCCATCTCACGGGGTTCCGCGCCGCCCTCACGCGGACCATCAACGAGTGGGCCAAGAAAGACGGCAGCCTCAAGAAGGAAGACTTCACCCTCACGGGTGACGACATCCGCGAGGGCCTGACGGCCGTGCTGCACGTCAAGGTCAAGGACCCGCAGTTCGAGGGCCAGACCAAGACCAAGCTCGGCAACTCCGAAGTCGAGGGCGTCGTGAAAAGCGTGGTGAACGACGCGCTGGGCGAGTTCTTCGACAAGAACCCCAGCGTCGCGCGCACCATCATCGCCAAGGCGGTCAGCGCGGCGCGGGCGCGCGAGGCCGCGCGCAAGGCGCGCGAGCTGGTCCGCAAGAAGAGCGGGCTCGAGGGCGGGTTGCTCCCGGGCAAGCTGGCCGACTGCTCGGTCTCGGATCCGACGCTCACGGAGCTGTACCTGGTCGAGGGCGACTCGGCGGGTGGCTCCGCGAAGCAGGGGCGTGACCGCAGCTTCCAGGCGATCCTGCCGCTGCGCGGCAAGATCCTGAACGTGCAGAAGGCGCGGATCGACAAGATCCTCTCGAACGAGGAGATCCGCACGATCATCACCGCGATCGGCACCGGGGTGGGCGAGGACTTCAAGGTCGACGACGCGCGCTACCACAAGATCATCATCATGACCGACGCCGACGTGGACGGCGCGCACATCCGCACGCTGCTGCTCACGTTCTTCTACAAGGAAATGAAGGACCTCATCGACGTCGGCTACGTGTACATCGCGCAGCCGCCGCTGTACCGCGTGGCGAAGGGCCGCGAGGAATTCTACGCCTACGACGAGAAGGAGCGGGACACGTACGTGAAGCGCCTCACGAACGGGGAGGCGCCGCACGGTACCATCATGGTGCAGCGCTACAAGGGGCTGGGCGAGATGAACCCCGACCAGCTGCGCAACACGACCATGGATCCGGCGCGCCGCACGCTGCTCAAGGTGACGATGGAAGACGCCTTCGAGGCGTCGCAGCTGTTCGAGACCTTGATGGGCGACGAGGTCGAGCCGCGGCGCAAGTTCATCGAGGAGAACGCGAAGTTCGTCCGGAACCTGGACGTGTAAGGTCTTCCACTCCGTCCTTCGAAATCCGGTGTGAGATCAGGGGCAGCGCCTTCTCGAGCAGCTTGTCCCCGATTCCGATCCCCCGGCCGAGCGCCTCGAAACCCAGTTTTATCCCGGTCGGATCGCGCGCGAACACCGAGGCGATCGGCTCACCCGCCAGCACCTTGTCGCCCGGCTTCACCGTGATCACGAAGCCGACCGTGGGATCGACGGCGTCGTCCACCTTGAGGCGGCCGCCGCCCATGGCCACCACCGCGCGACCGATCGTGCGCGGCTCGACCTGGGTGACGACGCCGGTGCGCGGCGCGTTGTACACCTCGACTTCTTTCGCCTGCGGCAGCACCGACGGATCCTCCAGCACGCCGGGATTCCCCCCCTGCGCCGCGATCACCCGCTCGAACTTCTCGGCGGCGAGCCCCGAGCCCAGAGCGCTCTCGAGCCGGTGCCGCGCCTTCTTCGACGTCTTCTCGACCCCGGCCGCGAGCAGCATCTCGACGCCCAGCGCGTAGGTCACCTCCATGAGATCCTCCGGCCCCTCGCCCCGCAGCGCGAGGATCGCCTCCTCGATTTCGAGCGCGTTCCCGCAGGCGCGGCCGAGCGGGCGATCCATGGCGGTGAGCAGCGCGACCGTGGGGCAGCCACGATCCTCACCCAGGGCGATCATCGTCTGGGCGAGCGCGCGGCTCTGCTCCAGTGTGGGCAGGAACGCCCCGCTCCCGCGCTTCACGTCCAGCACCAGCGCCGTCAGCCCCTCGGCCAATTTCTTCGACATGATGCTCGCCGCGATGAGCGGGATGGCCTCCACCGTGCCGGTGACGTCGCGCAGCGCGTAGATGCGCCGGTCGGCCGGCGCGATCTCGGGCGTCTGGCCGATCATGGCGCAGCCGAGCTTCATGACCTGCGCCTTGGCTTCGGCGAGCGACAAGCCGGTGCGGAAGCCGGGAATCGCCTCGAGCTTGTCGAGCGTGCCGCCCGTGTGACCGAGCCCGCGGCCGGACATCATGGGGACCGCTACGCCGCACGCCGCAACCAGCGGCGCGAGCACCAGCGACACCTTGTCGCCCACACCGCCGGTCGAGTGCTTGTCGACGCGCGGCGTGGCCCAGCCGTCGAACGCGAGGCGCTGGCCCGACGCGAGCATCGCGTCGGTGAGCGCGGCGAGCTCCTGGCGTTCGAGGCCGCGCAGCAGCACCGCCATCAGCAGCGCCGACATCTGGTAGTCGGGCACCCGGCCGTCGGTGTACGCGGCGACGAGCGCGGACCACTCTTCGGGCGTCAAGGCCCGGCCGTCGCGCTTGCGTTCGATCAGGGGGACGACCAACATTATCGCCCCGTTCCGCTGTGGAGCTCAGCATGCGCAGGCTGCCGGTCCTGGTCGCCGTTGCCCTCGCGGTCGTTCCGCCCCTGCTGTGTAGCCAGGCGAAACCGACCGTCGCGGAGCACCTCGCACTGGGCGACAGCGCGCACGCGGCGCTCGCTCCGCAGCAGGCGCTCGGCCACTACCGGGCGGTGCTCGCCGTCGATTCCCTCGACTACGAGGCGCTGTGGAAGGCGGGGCGGGAGCTCGTGGACATCGCGAAGCAGATCGAAGGCAAGGACGATTCGTCCAAGCACCTGCGGGACACGCTGTACATGCAGGCGCGGGCCATGGGTGAAACGGCCGTGCGGGTGAATCCCCGGGGGGCGGACGGGCACTTCACCATCGGGCAGGCCCTGGGCCGCCTGTCGCGCACCAAGGGCGGCAAGGAGCGGGTGCGGTTCGCCAAGATCATCTACGACGAGGGCATGGAGGCGATCGCCCTCGATTCGACGCACGACGGCGCCTATCACCTGATCGGCGCGTGGCACGCCGAGGTCAAGCGGCTGTCGGGGATCGAGAAATTCTTCGCCAAGACGTTCTTCGGCGGCGGATTCCTCGACAAGGGCAACTGGGACGATGCCCAGAAGTACCTGCAGCGCGCGGTGGCCCTCAAGCCGCAGAACATTTTTCATCGGCTCGAGCTCGGCGAGGTGTACGTCGACCTGGGCAAGTACTCCAAAGCCCGTGAGCAGTTCAGCGCGATCGACACACTGCCCATCGGCGACGTGCTCGACCACGAGTACAAGCAGGAAGCCAAGCAGATCCTCGAAGACATCAAGGGCGAGAAGGACGAGACATGAGGCGCTCAATCTCCGTCGTCGTCTTCGGCGCCCGTCCCGACAACCACTCCGCGCCCGTCGTGGTCACCAGCACGTCGTCCTCGATCCGCACTCCCAGCCCCTCCGCCGCCAAATAGATCCCCGGCTC
>CBFHAJ010000014.1:0-39776 GCA_965653495.1 uncultured bacterium
CGATGTCGGGGTCCTCGCGCAGCGCGGCGCGCAGCGCCGACTTGAAGCTGCCCGTGTGCACGCCGACCTGCCGCTGGGTGATCACGCACTTCTTATTTTCGTGCACGAACTCGATGGGATCTTCGATCGTGATGATGTGATCGGTGCGGGTGCGGTTGACCAGGTCGATGAGCGCGCACAGCGTGGTGGACTTGCCCGACCCGGTGGGCCCCGTCACGAGCACGAGCCCCTTCGTCAGGTAGCAGAGCTGCTGGACTTCCTTGGAGATGTTGAGTTGCTCCACCGTCACGACCTGCGCCGGGATGACGCGGAACACAGCGAACGGCCCCTTGCGGTCGCGCGCGGCGTTCACGCGGAAGCGCGCGAGGCCGCTGATCTCGTAGGCGAAATCCGAGTCGCCGGTCTCCTTCCACTCGGCGCGGTTGCGCTCGGGCATGACCGCCAGCAACATCAGCTCGAGCTGCTCGGTCGTGAGCGGAGTCGGGCCCTGGCGCTTCATCTCGCCATGGGTCCGAAACACGGGCGGCTCCCCCACCCGCAGATGCAGATCGGACGAGGCCGATTTGACGAGCGCCTTGAGCAGCTCGCCGAGCGCCCGCTCGGCCGCCTGGTACTGGGGCGCGGCGAAATCGGCGGGGAGCGCCGGGGTGCGGGAGGGGGGGGGCGCCACTGCCGGTTGCCCTCGCGCCGGTGTGCTCGAGTCGACCATGGGTGCCGCCGCGATCGCAGACGGTGTGGGTGGCCGGGGCGGCGGGTTCGCGGCGGCCGGGGCGGGGGCGGGAGTCGCGGGAGTCGCCGGCGCGGCCCCGGCCCGCGCCGGGGAGGGTTTGGGCTCCGCGTGGTCGAGGGGCGCCACCACCGCCGTGAGCCGCCCCAGCTCGGGCACAATGCGCACCCGCACCAGGCCGCGGTCGGCCGCGTACTCGAACTCGGTCTCCGCCATCTTGTCGATGTGATCCGCCGAGTCGGACGGGGCCACCTCGACGAGCAGCGCGTAGATGTGCTGATCGGTGAGCGGCTGGCGACTCACCTTCCGCGGCTTACCGTCCTTGACCATCGTGACGGGCTCGTCGGGAAGGAGATAGAGCTGATCGCCGCGCTCCCGCAGCAGGACGTCGACGAACGGATCGATACGTGCCGGCATATCGCTAGGCCAAAGGACGGGCGTACAGGACGTACGCGCGGTTGACATAGTGAGTCGCCGCGTGGCTCCACACGGCGAAGAATGACTCCTGTGACGCGTTGAGATAATCGAGCAAGCGACCGTGCGGCTCTGGCAGCTCCGCGCTCGCCCATCCTGCCAGGGTCGCGCCGCCGGCGAGCACCACCTCGAGCCCCAGCATCCGCGCGGCCGAGAGGCGCGCCGGATCGGCGATCGGCGCCTGGCGATCGATCGACAGCGACACCGTCTGCACCTTCGACACGAGCAGCACCTCGTGGTTTTCCTCGGGCCGGAACGCGAAGAACCCCTCCGGTCGATTCAACAGCTCCAGCACCGTCTCGGGCCCGTCGTGGTGCGGCACCCGCTCCATCACGTAGATGCTGCCCGGGCGCGACACGCCCTGCGTGAGCAGCAGGCGAGCGGGGATGGACGTGCGCGGGAGGGAGAATTCGGACACCGTAACACTATAAAAGCGTCACGCTGAAACGTCTAGCAACGGTGTCACCGCGGGTTGCACTGCACCAGGGTCGGTGTCGCGCGCCCGCAACCGATTTGTTCGTCCATTCCGCTGGCGATCGGGCCGCAGGCCGTGCTCTGCGCGCCCTCGCGGGCCGCCTGCTCGGTGGCGCCGGCGGCGCTCGCGCAGTTGGTGCGGCCGCGGAACTCGACGCAGACTCGACATTGCACTTTGGCGTTGGCGCGCGTGAGCACGAGGAACAGCGCGGCGATGGCGAGCACGGCGGCGATGGTGTAGAGCGTGGCGGGCTTCACGCCGAGAAACGTACGGGGCCGGGCGGCAGATCGCCACCCGGCCCCGTATTCTCCGGCTTGCCGAGCCTAACGTCTGCCGCCCGCTCGCTTACGCTTCGGCTGGTGGAACTGCTCCGCCTCCGTCGAGCCCTCCATGGCCGTGACCGACGACGTCCCGCCGGTGGCGATCTGGGTGATCTCGTCGAAGTAGCCCACGCCCACGAATTCCTGGTGGCGCGTGGCGGCGTAGCCGTCCTTCTCGGACGCGAACTCGCGGTTCTGCAGCTCCGCGTAGGCGGCCATGCCCCGGTCCTTGTAGTCGCGCGCCAGGGTGAACATGCTGTGATTCAGCGCGTGGAACGCCGACAGGGTGACGAACTGGAACTTGTACCCGAGCGCGCCCAGCTCCTTCTGGAAGGCGGCGATCTGTGCCTCGCTCAGGTGCTTGCGCCAGTTGAACGAGGGCGAGCAGTTGTACGCCAGCAGCTTGCGCGGATACTTGGCGTGGATCGCGTCGGCGAACCGGGTCGCCTCCGCCAGGTCGGGCTTCGAGGTCTCGAACCACAGCAGGTCGGCGTAGGGCGCGTACGCGAGCGCCCGGGCGATGGCCGCGTCCACGCCGTCGCGCACTCGGAAGAACCCTTCAGCCGTGCGCTCGCCGGTGACGAAGCGCCGGTCGTACTCGTCCGAATCGCTCGTGAGCAGAGTCGCGCTGTTGGCGTCGGTGCGCGCGATCAGGATCGTATCCACGCCGCACACGTCGGACGCGAGCCGCGCCGCGACCAGCTTCGTAATGAACTCGCTCGTCGGCACCAGCACTTTGCCCCCCAGATGGCCGCATTTCTTCACCGAGGCGAGCTGATCCTCGAAGTGTACCCCCGCGGCGCCCGCGTCGATCATGTTCTTCATGATCTCGAAGGCGTGCAACGGGCCGCCGAACCCGGCTTCCGCATCCGCCACGAGCGGGGCGAACCAGTAGGTCGAGTGGTCGTCCTTGAGGTGAGCGATCTGGTCGGCCCGCTTGAGGGCGTTGTTGATGCGTCGTAGCAGGGCGGGAACGGAGTCGGACGGGTAGAGGCTCTGGTCGGGGTACATCTCGAGCGCGTGATTGGCATCCGCCGCCACCTGCCAGCCGCTCACGTAAATTGCCTTGAGCCCCGCCTGCACCTGCTGGATCGCCTGATTGCCCGTGACCGCCGATAGCACGGCCACGTAGTCGTCGTCCTGGAACAGCTGCCACAACCGCGCGGCGCCGTAGCGCGCGAGCGAATAGGCGATGTCGATCGAACCGCGCAGCCGGTACACGTCGCCGGCGTTGTAGGGCCGGGTGACGCCGTCCCAGCGGCGGTTCGTGCTCCACTCGTTCGCGAGCGCCGTGATGAATGTCTGCTGATCCATTGTGCCCTGCCGGTCGCTGGTCAGTCGAGATACTGGTACGCCACAGTGGTGAGGAACTCCGCAAACTCCGGGCCAGTCGTGAGCTCGCTCAGAATCCGCGCCGCCAACGAAACCTTATCGGCAGCAACGTCACCCGCACCTACCCGTTCTGGTAGGGCGGCCACCACTTCGGAGAGGGTTTGTTGCAGCAGAGCGGCGTTTACGTGGCGACCGTCTTCCAGTCGAGCGTCGTGGCGTTGCCACTGCCACAACTGGGCGCGCGAGATCTCGGCGGTCGCCGCGTCTTCCATGAGATCGTACAGGGGCACGCAGCCCAATCCTCCCAGCCATGCCGCGAGGTAGCGCAGCGCCACGTCGACGTTGGTGCGGACTCCGGCGGCGGTGATCGGTCCCGCGGGTACTGCCAGGAGATCGTTGGCCGTGACGCGCACGTCGTCGCGCGACTTCTCGATCTGGTTCGGTCCCGGCATGTGGGCATCGAACACTTCCCGCGCCACCGACACGAGCGCCGGGTGCGCGACCCACGTGCCGTCGTGGCCCTGGCGCACCTCGCGCAGCTTGTCCTGCCGGACCTTCTCGAGCGCGGCGGCGTTCAGGGCAGGGTCGCGCTTGATGGGGATCTGAGCCGCCATGCCGCCGATGGCGTGGATGCCGCGGCGGTGGCAGGTGTGGATCACCAGGTCGGCGTAGCTCCGCAGGAACGGCTGCTCCATGGTGACGCGGGCGCGATCGGGCAGCACGCGGTCCGGTCGCCGGCGCAGCTTCTTGATGTACGAGAAGATGTAGTCCCAGCGCCCGCAGTTGAGGCCGCCGGAATGCTCGCGCAGCTCCCACAGGATCTCGTCGGCCTCGAACGCCGCCAGGATCGTCTCAATCAGCACCGTGGCGCGGACGGTCCCACGGGGAATGCCCAGTGTCTCCTGCGCGAACAGGAACACGTCGTTCCAGAGACGCGCCTCCAGATGGCTCTCGAGTTTGGGGAGGTAGTAATACGGGCCGCTCCCCTTCGCGATCAACGCCGCGGCATTGTGGTAGAAGGCCAGCCCAAAGTCGAACAGGGAAGCCGACATGGGCTCACCGCCCACGTCGACGTGCTTCTCCACCAGGTGCCAGCCGCGGGGCCGCACGACCAGCGTGGCCGGCGTGGGCCCGACCTCGTAGCGCTTGCCCTCGGGACTGGTGTAGGAGATGGAGCCCGCCACGGCGTCGTGCAAGTTCTGCTGGCCGACGACGTTGTTCTCCCAGGTCGGGGCATTCGCGTCCTCGAAGTCCGCCATGAAGACGTTGGCACCCGAGTTGAGCGCGTTGATCATCATCTTGCGGTCGACCGGGCCGGTGATCTCCACGCGGCGGTCGCGTAGGTCGCGCGGGATCGGCGCGACGGTCCACGCGCGCTCGCGGATGCCGCTCGTTTCGGGCAGAAAATCCGGCAGCGCGCCGGCGTCGAGCGCGGCCTGGCGCAGCCGGCGCCGCTCCAGCAGCGCCTGGCGCTGCGGCTCGAAGCGGCGCGCCAGGGCGCCGAGAAACTCGAGCGCGCCGGGACTGAGCATCCCCTCGCACCCGGACGGGGGCGGCTGCTTGAGCTGGAGTCTGGAGTCGATGGCCGGCATGTCTCAGGGGTCTCGAGGCTTACCTAACAGTAACCGCGCGCCGTACTTTAGACGACCGATATGCCCACCCGTCTGGTGATCACCGGTGTGTGTCTGCTCGTGCTCGGACTGTGGGTCTGCCGCGCGGCGCTTACAGCCGTGCGCGAGCGGCGCTGGACGGGCGGCGCCGTGCGCGGCCTCGCCGGCCTCCTGTTTCTGGCGCTCGGCGCACTGGCCGGGGCTATCACTGTCGGCCTGCGGGAGTACGATGCCTTGACGCTCGAGGTGCCGGCAGCCACGGTGCGAACCGAGCCGCTCGGTCCGCACCGCTTCCGGGCGACGATCACCCAACTCCCCGACAAGCGCCTCGCCATGTACGAGCTGGCGGGTGACGCGTTCTACGTGGACGCCCATATCCTCAAGTGGCACCCCTGGGTGAATCTGTTGGGGCTGCACACCTCCTACGAGCTCGACCGGGTGGCCGGCCGTTACAACAGCGCCGCCGACGAGCGCACGCAGCCGCGTACGGCGTACGATCTGTCCCGGCCGGCGCTGGTGGACCTCTTCTGGATCGCCAAGCGCGGGCTGCTGGGGCCGCTGGTGGACGCCGAATACGGCTCCGCGGCGTTCGTGGCCGGGACTACGCCGGCGGAGTACGAGGTGCGGGTCTCGACTACCGGCCTGCTGATGCGTCCGGTCGTGCATTCGATCTCACCCGACTGAGTTTCCAACCCATTACGGCCAGGCAGCATCCTAACGACGACCCGGCCCCAGCCCCCAAGTCCCTGGCCCCCGGCCCCTGAATGCAGGCGGACTCGAGCGACATCATCCGGCGTGCGCAGCGGGGCGACGAGGCGGCGTTCGAGGCGCTGTACCGGGCCCACGTCGGTCGCGTGCACGCTCTGTGCCTGCGGCTCACGGCGGATCGGGCGCAGGCGGAGGAGTTCACCCAGGAGGCGTTCGTGCGGGCGTGGGAGCGGCTCGGCAGCTTTCGAGGGGAGAGCGCGTTCGCGAGCTGGCTGTATCGGCTCACCGTGAACGTCGTCTTTCTGGGCCAGCGAGCCAGCCGCCGGCGAGCCCAGTGGGTGTTCACGAGCGACGACCCGGAGGCCCTGGAACAGCCGCGCGACCCGGGCGGCAGGGAAGGGGGGGGACGGCTGGACCTGGAGCGGGCGGTGGCGTCGCTCCCGGCGGGCGCTCGGGAAGTGTTCGTGCTGCACGACGTGGAGGGGTATCGCCACGAGGAGATCGCCGAGCTCACGGGGATTGCCGTGGGAACGTCGAAGGCGCAGCTGTTCCGGGCGCGCCGCCTGTTGCGGGAGAGATTGAGCCGATGATGTGCGCCGAGCGCGAAGTGCAGCTCAACGAATACGTCGATGGCACGCTCGACGCCGCCGCGCGAGCGGCTGTAGAGGCTCATCTGGCTGAATGCGCCGGCTGCCGGGAGGCGGTAGCGGAGCTGCGGGCGCTGGTGGCTGAAGCGCATGGCCTTCCGCGCAGTATCGAGCCCGGCCGCGATTTCTGGCCGGCGGTAGGCGCCCGTCTCAAGCAACGTGCGACGCGCAACGTGCAACGCTGGCGCTGGCCATCCCTCGCCGCGGCCGCCATCATCGTTATCGCCGTTGCCCTTTACCGCCTGTCCGCCCGTCCGCCCGTCCGCCCGTCCGCCGGTGGTTGGGCGGAGATCCAAGCCGACTACCAGCACGCCGCCACCGACCTCTCCCAGACCCTCGCCCGCGAGCGGGACCGCCTGTCTCCGGCCACCGTCGCCGTGCTGGAGCGCAACCTGGCGATCATCGATCAGGCGATTCGGGAGTCGCAGCAGGCGCTGGCGCGTGATCCCGCGAGCGCGGACGTGCGGCAGCTGGTGGCCGCGGCGTACCGACAAAAGGTCGAGCTGCTGCGTTGGGCGGCGCGGTCGGCGACCAGCTGACGATGGAGACGGCCATGGCGATACGCGGCGGTTGGGTTGTGGGGTTGGCGCTGGCGGGGGTGCTCGCCGCGTCGGGAGTGGCGCAGGCCCAGAGCTCGCCGTTCGCCCCCGACGGTGCGGTGCGCATCGTCAATCCAGCCGGACGGGTACAGGTGCTCGGGTGGGACGCGGACAGCCTCGGCGTGTCGTCCGTCCCCCCGGACCGCGTGTCGATCGCCGGGGACGCGCACGTGAAGAAGGTTGTCGTCACCGCGCCCAAAGGCGACAGCGTCGAGCTCGACGTGCACGTGCCCCGTCGCGCCAGCGTATGGGTCAAGTCCACGACGGCGGCGATCGAGGTCGAGGGCGTGGACGGCACGTTGGACCTGAACAGCGTCGCGGGCCCGATCCACGTCGTGGGAACACCGGCCGATGTGACGGCCGAGACCATGAGTGGCGCGGTCGAGATCGCTGGTGGGACGGGCCGCGCCCGCGTGAAGACGGTGAGCGGGGACATTCTGCTGCGCGGGGCGAGTGTCGATCTCGGCGCCTCCACGCTGAGCGGCACGATCACGGTGCGCGCGGCGGGGTGGCAGCGGGGGGGCACTGGGGTGCAGCGGGGGAAGTTCGAATCGGTGACGGGGGCCGTGCGGTTCGATGGCGAGGTGGGGCGGAGCGGCATCCTCGATCTGGAGAGTCAAAGCGGGCCGATCGAGCTGCGGCTGCCGCGCAGCGCCGTCGCGGACTTCGACCTGCTCACGGTCAACGGCTCGATCCGCAATGGGCTGACGACCCAGGCGCCCCAGGGCAGGGGGGGGGAGCTGAAGTTCTCCATGGGGGCGCTGGGAGAAGGGGCGCAGGTGACCGTTCGGAGCTTCAAGGGTACTATCTCCCTCGAGCCCAAATGACCACGATCCATCGCTGTCTCGGCGCGCTGGCGCTCGTCGCCTGCGCGGAGAATTCGAACGGCAACGGTCCGCCCCCGCCGCCCGGGAGCGATTCGCTGACGCTCGTGCCGGTGGCGCAAAGCCTCACGAATCCGGTATACGTCGCCGCGCCGGCGGGGGATGTGAATCGCCTGTTCATCGTGGAGCAGCCGGGGCGGATCCGGATCGTCCAGAACGGCACGCTGTTGGCGACGCCGTGTCTCGCTATCACCAATCGCGTGAGCTACGGCGGCGAGCAGGGGCTGTTCAGCGTGGCGTTTCATCCGAGCTACGCCACCAACGGCTTCTTCTATGTCGACTACACCGACGTAAGCGGCGACACCCGCGTGGAGCGCTACACCGTCAGCGCCGACTCCAACGTCGCGGACAGCGCGACCCACGCGCTCATCCTGTTCGTCAACCAGCCGTACGCGAACCACAACGGCGGGTTGGTGATGTTTGGGCCGGACGGAATGTTCTACATCGGGATGGGCGACGGCGGGTCGGGAGGAGACCCGCAGAACCGCGCGCAAAACCCCGATTCCTTGCTCGGCAAGCTGCTGCGCATCGACGTGAACACTGGTAATGCCACGCCGTACACGATTCCGTCCGGCAATCCATACGCCGCAGGGGGCGGCCGGGGCGAGATCTGGGCGCTGGGCCTGCGGAACCCGTGGCGCTTCGCCTTCGATCCGCCGAGTGGCCTGCTGTACACGGCCGACGTGGGGCAGGACGTGTGGGAAGAGGTGGACGTGGCGCCCGCTACAACGCCAGGCCTCAATTACGGCTGGCGGATCATGGAGGGCGCGCACTGCTTTAACCCCAACCCGTGCAGCCAGACCGGGCTGGTGCTGCCGGCCGTCGAGTACAACCACTCGAACGGCGATTGCGCCGTGATCGGCGGCTTCGTGTATCGCGGCACTCTGTCACCCGCCCTCGCGGGCCAGTACTTCTACTCCGACCTGTGCGGCGGATGGCTGCGCAGCTTCACGTACGCGGGTGGCGCCGTCGCGACCCAGACGAGCTGGGCGTTCGCCGTCAGCCTCGGCAGCGTGCTGTCGTTCGGTCAGGACGCGCGCGGGGAGCTGTACGTGCTGTCGGGGAACGGCGCGGCCTATCACATCACCAAGCCCTAAACCTTCCGCGGCCGAGCGGCATCCCACCGGCAACCCGTACCGAGAGGTTGCCATGCAAACGTCGATCCGCAGTTTCACCGTCGCCGCGCTCGCGACCGCCCTCATCGCCGCTCCGGCGCTTGCCAAGGGTCCGCCCTGGATCTCGATCGAGCTTCCCGCCAATCCGTACGACCAGTCCACCCGTGGCGCGTTCCTGCTGGTGCATTCCTTCCATCACGGTCAGGCGGTGGGCTACATCGTGAGCGGGACGGCGGAGGGCATCGTGAACGGTGAGCGCCAGTCAGTGCAGCTCGAGTTCACCGACACCGGCCGCGACGGCGTGCATGCGCTGAAGCGCACCTGGCCCGGCACCGGTACCTGGACACTCGTGATCGAGGCCCATCAGGGTCCGGGCGACGTGGCCACCGCCGTGATCGAGCTGGGGACGGATGGCGAGGTCGCGAGCGTCCGCGTGCCGACGATGCAGCGGGGCAACTGGACCGTGCCCGCGCCGGTCGCGATGAGCGACATCGACGCGAGCCTGCGAGCGCGCGCCGCGACGCTGGCGCGCAGGTCGTAGCGGCACCGCAACAGATAGCCCCGACGGCACTTGCCGGCGGGGCTCATCGTTTCCCCACCAATCGTTGACACGTTCCCGACAGAGTGCGGTTGACTTGCGGGGTACGCGCTGGTGGCTTGGAATCGGCCGTGCGCGTAGCCGGCGTACTTCCATTGCCCGCGCATTCCAAAGTATTCACAAACCCCTGAGGAGGCCGTTATGCGTGTACGGATGTTGGGCGCCCTGACCGCAATGGTCCTGCTGGCGGAGCTGAGCTGCTCGGACAACGACACCACGGGGATCACGGTCACGCAGCGCTTCACGGCGACCCTGTCGGGCGCGAGCGTACGCCCCACGCCGGTCACCAGTACCGCCACCGGCAGTGCAACATTCACTTACGTGGGCGATATCAAGACGCTATTCTACGAGGTGGACGTCGTGGGAATCGACAGCGTCACCCTGGCGCACATCCACGGGCCCGCGGATACGGGCGCCAGCGCCGGCGTAATCTTGAACCTGTACACGACCGGCAAGTCGAAGGGACTCGGGTTCACGGGCGTCCTCGCGGCTGGTGTGGGTGGACAGCTGGGCGCGCCGTCGGGAATGACGATGGATTCGCTGCTGGTGCTGATGGGCAACGGGAACGCGTACGTGAACGTGCACACCGTGGCCCATCCGGCGGGTGAGATTCGTGGACAGGTGGTGAAACAATGAGACGGCTGGACGGTTTCGCGGCGCTCGGCGCCGCGTTGGTACTTGCGGGTTGCGGTGGCGACAAGAGTGGCGGCACCGGTCCCTGCACGCCGGCTGCTGCCACTCAGCTCCTCAAGAACGGTGCTGACCCCGCACCGTGGTATTTCAACAATCCGCTTCCCGCCGCGCTGGGCGTCACCATCAAGGATGCCGCCAACTGCGCGGTTCCCGGCGTCGTCGTGAACTGGTCGATCGCGACGGGTGGTGGAGGGCTGAGCAATTCAACGAGTACCACCAACGCGAGCGGTATTGCGACCATCAATGACAGTGTCGGCGGCTCCTCGATTCAGATCGTCCAGGCGATGTCGTCGGGGCTGCCGAGCCAGGCCTTCCAGGTTCAAGCCTCGGCGCCGCCCACGACGGTCGGTGTCGACATCAAGGACAATTTCTTCAGCCCCCGCGACACAGTGATTCAGACGGGGGGAACCGTAACGTGGACGTGGCTGGGATCAGCGACTCATAACGTCACGTTCACAGGTGGTCCTACACCGCTGCCGGGGAACGGGGGGAATATGACGAATGGGGGGACGTTCCACGAGGCGATAACTGGTGTCGGGACGTACTCCTACTCCTGCACGAACCACGCGGGAATGAACGGGACACTTACCGTCGTGCACTGAAGTGGTAGGGTGGCGGTACGCCGTGCGCGGTTGCCTCCGATGCCATGGAGGCAACCGCGCACGGTTTTTAGGCCAGCTTTCCTATCGGCAGCCTTCTGACCCGCTTTCCCGTGGCCGCAAAGATCGCGTTGCCCAGCGCCGGCGCGATCGGCCCCACCGACGGCTCACCGATCCCCCCCTGCTTATCGGTGCTCGGCACGACGTACACCTCCACCTGCGGCATCGCGTCGATGTGCAGCATCGGGTAGTCGGTGAAGTTGCTTTGCTTCACCCGGCCCTTGTCGAGCGTGATCTCGCCGTAGAGCGCAGCCGTCAGACCGTACACGATTCCGCCCTGCAGCTGCGCCTCGATCTGGCCGACGTTGACTGTGGGCCCGCAATCGACGGCGCACACGACGCGGTGCACGCGCACGCTCCCGTCCGATGCCACGGACACCTCGACCACTTGCGCGCACACCGTGGGCTGCCACTCGGCCAGTGCGATGCCCCGACCCCGGCCCTCCGGGAGCGGCGTCCCCCAACCCGCCTTCTGGGCCGCCAGCTCGAGCGTGCGCAGGTGGCGCGGTTTGTCCTTCAGCAGGGCGCGGCGCAGCTCGTAGGGGTCCTTACCAGCGGCGACCGCCACTTCGTCGAAGAAGCACTCGGTCACGAACGCGTTCTGCGAGATCCCCACTGAGCGCCAGAAGCCCCGGGGGACGGGGAGCAGGTCCACCGCCACCTGGTCGACCAGCAGGTTGGGGAACGCGTAGGGCAGATTGGCGGCGCCGTCGATGAGCGTGCGATCGATCCCTTTATCGAGCGGTCCGAACTTGAGGAGGATCGGCGGCGCCACGATACGGTGCGTCCACGCCACCGGGCTGCCCGTGGCGTCCAGCCCCGCGGCGAACTTGTTGTACGCAGCGGGCCGGTAAAACCCGTGCTGCACGTCGACCTCGCCCGACCAGATCACTTTCACCGGCGCTCCGACGGCCTTCGACACGCGCACCGCCTCGGACACAAAGTCGGACTCGAGCCGGCGCCCGAAGCCCCCACCCAGGAACGTGGTGTGGATCCGCACCTTTTCCTTGGGGAGCCCGGTCAGCTCGGCGGCGACCTCCTGCGCGCGCGTCTGGTTCTGGCTCGGCGCCCAGATTTCGCAGCCGTCAACCGACACGCTGGCGGTACACGTCATCGGCTCCATGGTCGCGTGGTGCAGGAACGGGACCTCGTACACCGCTTCGACGCGCTTCGCGGCGCCGGCGAGCGCCGTCGCCGGATCGCCGTTCTTGCGGGCTTCCACTCCCGCTTCCTCCGCCCGCTTCACGAACTCGGCCCGGATTCCGTCCGAGTCGAGCGAGCCCGCCGAGCCTTCGTCCCACTCGATCTCGAGCGCCTTGCGGCCGGTGAAGGCCTGCCAGTACGTGTCGGCGACGACCGCGATGCCGGCGGCGCAGCCTACACCCCACGCGCCCGACCCGGTCCAGGGGCTCGCCTCGAGCTCGACCACGTGACGCACCCCCGGCACGGCTTTCGCCTTGGTCGCGTCGTACCGTGTGACCTTCCCGCCGAAAACGGGGCAGCGCTCGATCGACGCCACGAGCATGCCGGGCACCTTCTGGTCGATCCCGAACACGGCGCTGCCGTCCACCTTGAGGGGAGTGTCGAGCCGTGGGGTACGGGTGCCGAGCAGCCGGAAGTCCTTGGGGTCCTTGAGAGGAGCGGCGTCGGGGACCGGGAGCGTCGCGGCTTTGGCCGCGAGCGCGCCGTAGCCGAGCTTGCGGCCGGATCCCGTATGTGTCACGACGCCCGCTGCGGTGTGACAATCGGCCGGCTCGACCTTCCATTGTTGTGCCGCGGCGGCCACGAGCATGGCGCGCGCGGTGGCGCCCGCCTTGCGCAGTGGCTCCCACGACGTGTGCATCGCCGTGCTCCCGCCCGTGGACATGCGGCGCGACCAGCCAGCCGGATTCTCCGGGACGGGGCCGAGCCGCACCTTCGACCAGTCGGCGTCGAGCTCCTCCGCGAGAATCATCGCGAGCCCGGTCTGCGAGCCTTGGCCCATCTCGGATTTGTCGACCGTGAGCGTCACGATCCCGTTCGTGCCGACGCGGAGCCATGCGTTAGGTGCGAAGTCGGCTGGGGGCACGGCGGCGCGCTCCGCGAGTCGCGGCGGGAGGTAGAACGCAATGACAAGACCGGCGCTGGTCTCAACGAACGCGCGGCGAGTGATCCGAGTGGTCATGACGGGCCTCCCGAGTCCCTTATACCACCTTCCCAATCGGCAGCTTCCGGATCCGCTTCCCGTTCAGCGCGAAGATCGCGTTGCACACCGCCGGCCCGATCGGGGGCGTGCCGGGCTCGCCGGCGCCGCCCTGCGCGTCACTCGACGGCACGATATGCACTTCGACTCGCGGCATGTCGGCCTGATGGAGCATCGGATAATTGTTGAAGTTGCTTTGCTGCACCCGGCCCTTGTCGATCGTGATCTCGCCCCACAGCGCCGCCGTGAGGCCGTACACGATCGCGCTTTCCATCTGCGCCGCGACGATGCTGGGGTTCACCACCGGGCCGCAGTCCACCGCGCACACGACGCGATGCACGCGCGGCGTGCCGTCCGATCCCACTGAGACCTCGGCCACCTCGGCGACGTAGGTCTCGAACGACTTCCACACCGCTAGCCCTCGTGCCCGGCCCGCTGGCAGCGCGCTGCCCCAGCCCGCCTTGCTCGCGGCCAGGTTCAGGACGCCCAGGTGGCGCGGCGCCTTGCCGAGCAGATCGCGGCGGAACTCGTAGGGGTCCTTTTTGGCGGCGTGGGCCAGCTCGTCCACGAAGCTCTCGACCGCGAACGCGTTGAAGCTGTTGTTCACCGACCGCCAGAACCCGACCGGGATGCCGGTATCGGGCATGTGGTAATCGACGTGCACGTTGGCGATGGCGTACGGCATCCCCACCCCGCCTTCGACCGCCTCGCCGTCGATGCCGTTCTTGATCGTGTCGGGGAATACGCGCGCAAAAATTGACGGCGCCACGATGCGCTGCGTCCAGGCCACGGGCTGGCCTGCGGCATCGAGCCCGGCGTGGAACTGGTGCAAGCACGCCGGCCGGTACAGGTCGTGCTGGATGTCGTCCTCACGCGACCACACGATTTTCACGGGGGCGCCCGTGGCCTTGGAGGTTTCCAGTGCCTCCTGAATGAAATCCATCTCGAACCGGCGCCCGAAGCCGCCGCCCAGGTACGTCGTGTGGACGTTCACCTTCTCGGGCGCTACGCCCCCGATCTTCGCTCCCAGGCCTTGCGCTCCGCCCTGGAACTGGGTCGGCGCCCAGATGTCCACGCCATCAGCCCGCACATGCGCCGTGCAGTTCATCGGCTCCATGGTGGCATGGGCGAGGAACGGCAGCTCGTAGGCGGCGTCGACCTTGGTCGCCGCGCCCGTGAGCGCCGCGTCCGGGTCACCGTCGTGGCGGGCCTGGGCGCCGGGCTGCGCGGCCTTCTCCGCGAACAGCTGCGAGATGCTGGCGCTCGTCACCTGCGCGTTGGGGCCGTCGTCCCACTTCACGTCGAGGGCGTCGCGTCCCTTCTTGGCGTTCCAGTAACCGTCGGCGACCACGGCGACCCCCGAGGAGATCTGCACGACGTCCTTCACGCCCGCGACGGCCTTCGCCCTGCCGGCGTCGAAGCTCGCGACCTTGCCCCCGAACGTGGGGCAGCGGGCGACGACGGCGACCAGCATTCCCGGTTGCTTCACGTCGATCCCGAACTGCGCCGAGCCGTCGACCTTGGCGGGCGTGTCGAGCCGCTTGACCGGCGTGCCCAAGATCTTCCAATCCTTGGGGTCCTTGAGGGCGGGATCTTGTGGCACGGGGAGCGACGCGGCCTTGGCGGCCAGTTGGCCGTACGTGGCGCGCCGCTTCGACCCCGTATGGACCACGGCGCCGCGCTCGGCGCGGCAGTCGACCTTGTCGACTCCCCACGTTTGCGCGGCTGCGGCCACGAGCATCTCGCGCGCGGCCGCACCGGCCTTACGGAGCGGCGTGAACGCGGCGCGCACGCTGGTGCTGCCGCCCGTGCCCTGGAAGCCGAACAGCGGATTGACGTACGCCTTGTCCGCGGGCGCCGTCTCGATGGTGATCTTGCTCCAGTCGGCGTCGAGCTCCTCGGCGAGGAGCATGGGGAGCGCGGTCGCCACCCCCTGGCCCATTTCGGAGCGGTCGACCACGACCATGATCCGATTGTCGGTGCCGATGCGCAGCCACGCGTTAGGCGCGAAGGTGGCTGGCGGTGCCGCGACAAAGCGCTGGCCGTCCGGCAGATGGAACGCGATGACGAGACCGGCGCCGGCGGCGCCCGCGGTCTCGAGGAACTCGCGGCGCGAGAGACGTGCGGACGTACTCATATCACGCTCCCTGGGCGGCGCGGTGGATGGCCGCGCGGATACGCTGATAGGTTCCGCAGCGGCAGATGTTCGTCATCGCCGAGTCGATGTCGGTGTCGGTGGGGTGCGGGTTCTGGGCGAGCAGGGCGGCGGCCGCCATGATCTGCCCCGACTGGCAGTAGCCGCACTGCGGGACATCTTCGGCGATCCAGGCGCGCTGGACCGGATGACTGCGATTCTTGGACAGCCCCTCGATAGTGGTGACGTGCTTCCCGGCGACGGCCATGATGGGGAGCACGCAGGTGCGTGTCGCCACGCCATCCAGGTGCACGGTGCAGGCGCCGCACGCCGCGATACCGCAGCCGAACTTGGTGCCCGTCATCCCGAGCGTGTCGCGCAGCACCCAGAGGAGGGGAGTGTCGGGGGCGACGTTGACGGTTTCGCGTTTGCCGTTGAGCGTGAAGGTGACCGGGGGCATGACGTGATCCTCAATCGGGGGAATGGGGACAACGTGCACAGGCGGACCGCGGGACGGAAGGGGGTCTTCGGAGCAGGGGAACATGACTGAAACGTCGCAAACGCGCATCACCTATGCGCGCCGGCTCGGGCTCTTTTCCGCCACGATGGCGGTGATCGGCGGCATCATCGGGTCCGGCGTGTTTCTCGGGCCCCAGGTGGTGGCGGCGCGGGTCGGCACGCCCGGCCTCACGCTCGTCGCGTGGGTGCTCGGCGGGTTCATCGCCCTCGCCGGTGCGTTCTGTTTCGGCGAGCTGGGCGCCCGGCGGCCACGCGCCGGTGGCGGGTACGTCTATCTGCGCGACGCGTTCGGACCGTTCCTGGCGTTTCTCTACGGGTGGGCTTTGCTGCTGGTGATCGCCACCGGAGCCACCGCGGCCGTTGCCGTGACGTTCGCGAGCTACGCGCTTGCCTTCGCCGACCTCTCACCGCGCGCGACGCTCCCCCTCGCCGTCGGCGCGATCGCGTTCGTCTCAGCGGTCAACTACGTCGGGGTGAAGCCTGCCGCGGTGACGCAAAACGTCTTCACCGTCCTCAAGCTCGGAGCGGTGGCTGCGCTCATTGTCGTCGGCCTGCTCGGAACAGCCTCCACCGCCTTCCACCGACCTCCCCCGGCGGGGGGTGGCGGGGTGAACTTGGTGACCGCCCTCGGCGCCGCACTCGTGCCGGTGTTGTTTGCATACGGGGGGTGGCAACAGACCAACTTCATCGCGGAGGAGCTGATCGCGCCGGAGCGAGATCTGCCGCGCGCGCTACTGTGGGGGGTAGTCGGGGTGGTGGTCGTTTACCTGCTCGCCAATCTTGCGTACCTGCGCGTGCTGGGCGCGGCCGGCCTGGCCGCCAGCGCCGCGCCCGCCGCGGATGTGATGCAGCAGGTACTCGGCCCGGCGGGCCGCCGGCTGATCAGCGCGGGCATCGCGGTCTCCACGTTCGGATTCCTGAACCTGGTGATTCTCGTGACGCCGCGCGTGTTTCAGGCGATGGCGGCCGACGGCGTGTTTCTCGAGCGCCTGGCCCGGCTGCATCCCACGTACCGCACGCCCACGGCCGCGATCGTGTTCATGGGCGTTTGGTCGAGCATCCTGGCGCTGTCGGGCACCTATGGCCAACTGCTCGACTATGTCGTGTTCGGCGACTGGATCTTCTTCGGTCTCACGGTCGCGAGCCTCTTCATCTATAGAGGGCGCGACGCGACGCCGGGAGCGGGGTTCCGTGTTCCGGCCTATCCGTTCACACCGGCGGTATTCGTGGCCGCCGCGGCTTATGTCGTAGCGAGCTCCATCATCGCCAATCCCCGCAACGCGCTCATCGGAACCGTGCTGTTGACGCTGGGCCTGCCGGTTTACCGGGTCGCCCGCTCGTGACCACGGTCCTGCTGCTTTCCGCTCTCTTTGCTCAGGGGCCCACTTGGTCGTTCGGCCCGTTCGCGAAGCCGCCGCACGCGAACCCGGTCATCACGCCCAATCGGTCGGCAACGTTTCGCTCCCCCGTGAACGACAGCACCGTCCGCTGGGAGGAGCACGCCACGTTCAATCCCGCGGCCGTGGTGCGTGGTGGGCGCGTGTTTCTCTTATATCGCGCCGAGGACGCGTCCGGGGACGCCCAGATCGGCCACCACACGTCTCGACTCGGCCTCGCGGAAAGCGCCGACGGGCTCCACTTCACGCGCCGAGCTACGCCGGTGTTGTACCCGGATAGTGATGAGCAGAAGAAGTACGAATGGCCCGGGGGGGTCGAGGATCCGCGCCTGGTCGAGACCGACGACGGGACGTATGTGCTCACGTACACCCAATGGAATCGCGACATCCCGCGCCTCGCGGTCGCGACGTCGCGGGACCTGATCCACTGGAGCAAGCACGGGCCGGCGTTTGCGGCGGCGCAGGGCGGCAAGTACCTGAACCTGGAGTCCAAGTCCGGGGCGATCGTCACCAGAGTGAGCGGTGATCACCTGGTGGCCGCTAGAATCGACAGGAAGTTTTGGATGTACTTCAACGTACCGGACATTCTCATCGCGACGTCGGACAATCTGACCGATTGGACGCCGCTCGAGGGCTCTGATGGGCGACCGCTGAAGGTGTTGTCCCCCCGCGCCGGCTACTTCGATTCCTGGCTAGTCGAGGCGGGGCCACCGGCGATCCTCACGGCCCGCGGCATCGTGCTGCTCTACAACGCGGGGAACGACTCTCACGTGTACTCAGGCGGTCAGGCGCTGTTCGACCTGCGTGATCCGCCGCACCTGCTGGCGCGTGCGGACCAACCGTTCATCCAGCCGACCGAGGACTACGAGCGTACCGGGCAGTATGTAGCCGGTACGACCTTCGTGGAGGGGTTGGTGCCGTTCAAGGGCCGCTGGTTCCTTTATTATGGGACGGCCGACTCGCGGGTGGGCGTGGCGGTGTGGAATCCGAGTGCGGCCCGCTGACATCTCGCGCCGTCACGTAGTAGTTCGGGTCCACCTGGAAGGGCGCCCCGCCGAGCCGCAGCCGCGCCGTCTGCCACGTCTCCGTCGGCCGGATCACACTGAATCGCGCGCCCGATAGAGTCACCCGAATGGGCATGGCGAATCCGGGGACGACATTCGCCCAGCGATAGCGCAGGGTGCTGGCGTCGATGCGGTACTCCAGCACCGGGACCTGGGTCGTGCGCAGGTATTGGTCGAACACCTTGGTGAGGTCGGTGCCCGCCTGCGCGCTGATATACGCCTCGATCTGCGCGCTGGTGACGGTCTGGTGCCAGAAGGTCTGGTTCAGCCCGCGCAGGATGCCGCGCCATTTTTCGTCATCGCCCACGATCTGCCGGATGGTGTGCAGCAGGTTGCCGCCCTTGGGATAGCGGTCGCCCGAGCCGTCGGCGTTCACGCCGTACGGCCCGATGATGGGGATGTCGTTCTTGATCCCACGCCGGGTGCCGATGACGTACACAGCCCCTGAGTCGCGGCCGAACAGACATTCGGTGTAGAGATTCTCGGCGTAGTTGGCGAAGCCTTCGTGCACCCAGATGTCGGCCTCGTCCTTTACGGTGATGCTGTTGCCGAACCACTCGTGCGCGCTCTCGTGCACGATGATGAAGTCCCACTTGAGTCCCAGCCCCGTGCCCGACAGGTCGCGTCCCCGATAGCCGTTCGCGTACCAGTTGCCGTACGCCACCGCACTCTGGTGCTCCATGCCCGTGTGCGGCACCTCGACGAGCTTGTAGCCGTCCTCATACCAGGGATACGGCCCGAACCAGTGCTCGAAGCACTGCAGCATCGACTTGGCCTGGACGAACTGCCGGTGCGCCGCCTCCACGTGGTAGTCGAGCGGCCAGAAGTCGAGCGTCAGGGGACCGCGCTCGCCCTGCAGGGTGTCGCTATAGTGCGCGTAGTGCCCGGCGCCGACGGCGATAGCGTAGTTGTTGATGGGATTCACCACGAACCACTCGTAGGTGGTCGTGCCATCAGCGTTGTGCGTCGTGCTGCGCAGCCGCCCGTTCGAGACATCGCTCAGGCTATCCGGTACTGTGAGGGCGATCCGCTGGCTGTCGGGCTCGTCGGCCTGGGTGTCTTTGTTCGGCCACCACACGCTCGCGCCGAGTCCCTGGTCGGTGGTCACCACCCAGGTGCGTCCCAGGTTGTCGGTGGCCCAGGTGAAGCCGCCGTCCCACGGCGGTCGCTTGGCGGGCTGAGGCTTGCCGTGATAGAAGACAGTGATGGTCTTGGTGGCGCCGCCGGGCTGGGGCGCTTCTAGCTGCGCGAAAAAGGCATTGCCATCCCGCCGGAACGACACGGCACGGCCGTCCTGCACCATGCTGTCGATCTCGAGCGGTACCATGAGGTCGATTTGCATCTCGGCGGCAGGTCCCAGCACTCGGTAGGTGATCCCATTCCAGCCCCGGATACTCGAATCCGCGGGGTTGATCCCAACATGCAAGTCGTAGAATGCGACGTCCCACCACACGCGCCCGGGCGTCGTGTAGGATCCGCGCAACGTGTCGGCGTGGGTGAACGTGGGTGCCTGCCCGGCGAGCGGGATGGCTGCGGCGAGCAGCGCGAGCAGGCTCAGCGGTTTCATATCGCTTGAAAAGTATATAGGTCCTCACCCCCTGTCCCCCTCTCCCTTCGGGAGAGGGGGTACGGCCTTGCGCCCCTGCGCCTGTCGCCTGCAGTTTGGCCCAGTCCCCGAACGCCTCCAAGAAGGACGGCCCCATGTTACTGAAGTCAGCGCCCCCGCTCCCACAGGATGTCGATCTGTCCCGCACCTATGACGCCGTCGTGGTAGGCTCGGGCGCCGCCGGCGGCATGGCCGCGCACGTGCTCACCTCGCAGGGCATGGACGTGCTGATGCTCGAGGCAGGGAAGAAGTTCGACATCAGTCAGATCGGGCAGGAGCTGCGCTCGATGCAGTGGCCTTACGATCACCCGCGCCGCGGCGACGCGCCACCGGGATACCATTCCCTCTCGTTCAACGAGTACAACATTCGGACGCCCCCGTACGCGAAGAACAGCACCTTCAAGCACGTGATGTCGTACGTCGGCGGCTGGGGCGGGTCCGACTACGTCAAGAACATCCTGGTCGATGAGAAAGATCATCCGTATACCGGCACGAAGTACGCCTGGGTACGGGCGCGCCTGGTCGGGGGCAAGACGAACATCTGGGGGCGCCTGGCGCTGCGGTTGTCCGACTACGACTTCAAGGCCAAGACGCACGACGGCTACGGCGAGGACTGGCCGATCTCGTACGCCGACATCGAGCCGTACTACGACAAGGTCGACTTGTACCTGGGCATCTCGGGCCACAAGGAAAACCTGCCGCATCTGCCGGACAGCTTATTCCAGCGTCCTAACAAGCTCACCTTCGGTGAAGTCAAGCTGCGCGAGAGCCTGAAGAAAATGGGACGCGTGCTCACGCCGTACCGCGCGGGCGTCACCACCGACGGCGTGAAGAACAAGTACCGGAGCAAATGCTACGGCCGCGGTGCCTGCGACCGGCGACCGGGCGGCTGCGACATCCACGCGGCGTTCGACTCTCCGACCGGCCTGATTTACCCGGCGATGGACACCGGCCACCTGACGTTGCGGCCCAATTCCGTCGCACACGAGGTGCTGGTCGACAAGAACACCGGGAAGGCCCGCGGCGTGGCGTTTGTCGACGCCGTGACGCACCAGTCGTACGAAGCGAAGGCCAAGGTCGTGATCCTGGCCGCGTCGACGCTCGAGTCGGCGCGCCTGATGCTGTTGTCGAAGTCCGCGCAGCACCCCAACGGCATCGGCAACTCGAGCGGGCACGTGGGCCACAACTTCTGCGAGCACGTGATGGGACCGGGCGTCACCGGGCTCGTGAAGGAGCTGGTCGGCAAGCGGCCGCCCACGCTCGACGACGGCCGTCCGGGCGGGTTTTACATCCCGCGGTTCCGCAACCTGAAGGACAAGCAGCCCGACTTCATCCGTGGCTATGGCTTCGAGGGCGGCGGCGGGTTCAGCATCTTCCCGGGCAACGCCTACGGGACCCCCGGGTTCGGCGCCCAATTCAAGAAGGACGTGCGCGACCACGCGGGCGCGTTCATCGGGATGGGCGGGTTCGGCGAGGTGCTGGCGCGCTACGAGAACTACATGGATCTCGATCCCGAAGAGAAGGACGCGTGGGGGATTCCCGCGCTGCGCTTCCATTATCAATTCGGCGACAATGAGAAGAAGATGTGCCAGGACATGGTCGTCGCCGGCCGGGAGATGCTGGAGGAAGCGGGGATCGAGGTGGTCGGCACGGACGAGCAGATGCTCACCGAGGGCTGGTCGATCCACGAGCTCGGGACGGCGCGGATGGGGAACGATCCGAAGACGTCGGTGGTGAATCAGTTCCAGCAGTCGCACGACGTGAAGAATCTGTTCGTGGTGGACGGGTCGACGCACGTGAGCGCGTCGTGTCAGAATCCCACTTGGACCATCATGGCGTTGGCGTGGCGCTCGTGTGAATACCTCGCGGGCGAATTCAAGAAGGGGAACGTATGAGCGAAGTGCCTCAAACGCTTTCGCGCCGCGAGATGCTCGGGGTGACCGCCGCGGCACTCGGCGCGCCATTGCTCGAGCCCGTCGCGGCGTCCGTGGCGCCCGCGGCGCAGCTCCCCAGCGCCCCCAAGTTTTTCACGGCGTCGGAGTTTGCGCTGCTGGACGAGCTGTCGGACCTGCTCATTCCCACGGACGCGCAATCGCCGGGCGCGCGTGTCGCCGGTGTGGCAGCCTACATCGATTTCCGGCTGTCCGAGTCGCTCGATAGCGACGCACAGGCGAAATGGCACTCCGGCCTGGCCGCGGTCGACGCTCTGTCGCAGGAATTACACGGAAAGCCGTTTCTGCAGGGAACCCCGGAGCAGCGGCTGGCGGCGCTCACCAAGATGGCGGCGGGCGAGAAGGAGCCCAAGACGCCGGCCGAGCACTTTTTCCAGCAGCTCAAGGGCTGGACGGTGCGGGCGTACTACTCGTCCAAGGTCGGCATCCACGCCGACCAGCAATACAAGGGCAACGTGTTTCAGCGGGGGGAGTACGCGGGGTACGACGCGAAGTGATGGGTGGGGAGGGGGGCGAGCGGGCTCCGTCGTCCTTGACAAGTGCCCGTGCGGGGGAATCATAAGGGAGGTTGGCACCGAGACTTTTTGGCACCCACCGGTGGAGGATCCAGACGTATGAGACTTGTCCGTCTTGTCGTTCCCGCGCTGGTCGCAGGTTTGGTCGGGGCGGTCCCGCTATGCGCGCAGGATTCCACCGGCGTCGTCACCGGGAAAGTGGTGGACATCTCGACCACTCAGCCGCTCGTCAACGTCGAAGTCTCGGTGGTCGGCGCGCCGAATCGCGACCTGACCAAGATCGACGGGACGTTCACGCTGACTCACGTGCGCGCTGGCGCGTACCGGCTGCGGGCCACTCGCATCGGCTACGGCTCGCAGATCCAGGATGTCACGGTCCAGGCCGGCGGCACGGCGACGGTTACGCTGAGCCTGGCGCCGGCGGCGGCCATCCTCGAGCCGGTGGTCGTGACGGGATACGGCACGCAGCGCCGCGAGGCGATCACCGGCTCGGTCTCGACGGTCGATGCCACTGCGGCGAACGTGGGCACGGTCACCAACGTCGACCAGATGCTGCAGGGCCGGGCCGCCGGCGTGGAGATCACCACGAACGACGGTGAGCCGGGCGCCGGGATGCAGGTGTTGATCCGCGGTGGCAGCTCGATCAGCGCGAGCAACGACCCGCTGTACGTGATCGACGGTGTGCCGATCAACAACGAGGCGAGCGAGCCGAGCGCGCTGGGCGCAGTCGGCGCGCCGCCCCTGCCGCGCAATCCGCTGAACATGCTCAACCCGTCGGACATCGCGTCCATCACCGTGCTGAAGGACGCGGCGGCGACGGCGATCTACGGCAGCCGCGCGTCGAACGGCGTGGTGCTGATCGAGACCAAGAAGGGCAGCGCGGCGGCTGGCCCGAGCATCGAGTACGACGGCTACGTCGCGGCGTCCAGTCCGGCTCGCCACATCAACGTCCTGACCGGGAACGAGTATCGTACCTTCGTACAGGGTCAGGTTGCCGTGTGGCGGACGGATTCGACGAGCCTGTGCGGGAGACAACCGGCTTCGTGCGCGGACACGACACTGTTTGCGGATTCGTCGGCGCTGTTTGGTGGTCTGAAGCCCTCGCACCTCGCGGCCCTGGGACCGGCCAACATGGACTGGTAACAGGCGGTGACGCGCACATCCGTGACGCATAACCACAACATCACGTTCGCCGGCGGCAACGATGTCACGCGCTATCGCGCCTCGATCAATTATGGGAAGGAGCAGGGCGTGGCGCTGTCGAGCGGGCTCGAGCGGATTCAGGGACGGCTCAGCGCCACCCACAACGATCTGAACAACCGCCTGCGCCTCGGCATCAACGTCACGACCTCGCGTCTCAACAACCAGTACCTCACCTACGACGACAACGGGGGCTTCCAGGGCGCCGTCTTCGTGAACGTCGCTGTGTTCAACCCGACGCAGCCGATCACGGTGACCGATGCGACCGGGACGCATTATTACGAGAGCGGCTCCTCGTCGGTCTGGAATCCGGTGGCGCTGGCGAACCAGATCATCGACGTCGGCCAGGTCACGCGCACGCTGGCGAATGGGACCGCCGAAATGGATCTGGTGCCGGGTCTGACGGCGAAGGTGAACGTGGGGTTGGACCACTCCGGCGGCCAGCGTCAGGAATACTACCCCATCGCGAGCCCGCTGGGCGTGTTCCTGGGGGGTGGGGAAGCGCAGCAGCAGGATCTGGAGAACTCCACCAAGACGTTGCAGACGGTGCTCAACTACCAGAAGCAGTTCGGCGCGGGCAACAGCCTCGACTGGGTGGGCGGGTACGAATACAGCCAGTTCGACCGCGACTCGGTGACGGCTCAGGGCACCGGGTTCTTCACCGACGCGTTCACCTTCAACAACCTCAACGCGGCCGTCTCGCGGACGACGTTCTCCGGCTCCTCCCAAAGCCGTCTCGTGTCGTTCTTCTCGCGGGCCAACATCGGGCTCGGCGACCGGTTCTTCCTGACCGGTGTGTTGCGCTACGACGGCTCCTCCCGGTTCGCCGTGGGCCACAAGTGGGCCCTGTTCCCGGCCTTGTCGGGCTCGTGGCACGTGTCGCAGGAGTCGTTCCTGCAGAACGGCCCGTTCTCGGACCTGCGGTTGCGGCTCGGGTGGGGTCTGCAGGGTAACCCCGGCGTGGACCCGTACTCGTCGTTGATCACGCTGGCGGGCGGGACGGGCGGCGCGTACCCGTGGGGCGACGTGCCGCAGCCGGGAGTGACCCCGACGAGTAACGGGAACAAGGACCTGAAGTGGGAGCAAACCTCCCAGGTGGACGGCGCGGTCGACTTCGGACTCTTCAACAACCGTCTCACGGGGACGGTAGAGTACTACGTCAAGAACACCAAGGACCTGCTGCTCACGATCAACGTGCCGCAGCCGGCGTTGGCGTCCACGCAGCTGCAGAACGTCGGTAAGGTGCGCAACAGCGGCCTCGAAGCCTCGCTGGACGCGCTGCTGGTCTCGCACCCGGGTCTGACGTGGCGCGCCGGCCTCGTGTTCGCCGCGGCGCGTAACAAGGTGATCGACCTCGGTCCTTACACGTTCCTCGAGTCCGGCTTCGTCAGCGGGCAGGGGCAATCGAACCAGGTGTCCGAGCGCATCCAGCCGGGCTTTCCGATCGGTACGTTCTACGGACCCGTCTTCGTCGGGTGGGACGCGTCGGGCAGGCAGCTGTTCCAGTGCACGACGGCCCACACGGGCGCGAGCTGCGTCAACGGGGTCACGACCACCGGCAACGGCCCGGACGCCGCGGATTACCAGGTCATCGGCAATGCCAACCCCGACTTCACCCTCGGGCTCCACAGCCAGTTGAACTGGAACCGGTGGGACGCCTCGTTCCTCGTGCGGGCCGTGGTGGGTCAGGACGTGTTCAACAATACGGCGCTGGTGTACTCGACCAAGGGCAACGCGCTGCAGGATAAGAACTTCCTGCGGCCGGCCCTGAGTGATCCGACGGGGCTGCACGAGCCGGCGATCTTCTCTTCCCGGTGGGTCGAGGGCGCCTCGTTCGTGCGCCTGCAAAACATCACGGTCGAATACGATTTGAACCTGGGGGTGCTGGCCCGCTCGGCGCGCAGCGCCAAGGTGTACGTGTCGGCCGACAACCTGGTGCTCCTGACGGGGTATTCGGGCCTCGATCCCGAGGTCCACACGGAGAATGGTCTCGACACCCGCGGGCTCGACTATCTCACGTATCCCCGGCCCCGCACCATCACGGGCGGCATGCGGGTCACGTTCTGAGGAGGGCTCTGGTCACATGAAGCGACAACTCGTGCAAACGTCCCTCGGCGCGGTGGGGCTGGTTTCCCTCTTGCTGCTCCCGATACAGGGGTGCACCAACCTGGACGAGAACCCGGCGAGCGTGATTACGCCGGGGAACTTCTTCCGCACCGAGCCGGAGGTGCTGGCGGCCCTGGCCGGCGTGTACGCCCAGCTGCGCAGCACGGCGCCGGAAGGGAGCATCTACGACGCGATCGAGGTCAGCACCGACGAGATCGTGGTACCGACGCGTGGCCAGGACTGGTACGACAACGGCCAGTGGATCGACCTGCACAATCAGACCTGGACGCCGACCAGCGCCGCGACCGCGAATTTCTTCAACAGTGTTTGGAATAGCGCGTATACCGGCGTCGCGCGCGCCAACCTGTTCTTGGCAGGTGTCGCGAATCAGAATGTGCCGAACAAGGCGACCCTCGTCGCGGAAGCCAGGTCGCTGCGGGCGTTCTACTACTATCTGCTCATGGACTTTTTCGGTGGCGTGCCGATCGTCACGACGGTCGGGCTGCAGCCGCATGCGCGCAACACGCGCCACGAGGTGTTCAACTTCATCGAGAGCGAGTTGATCGCGGCGCGCGACTCGGGGCTGCCCGCGACGTGGGACGCCGGCGACGCCGGCCGCTTCACCCAGGGCGCCGCGGACGCCATCCTGGCGAACATGTACATCAATGCGGGAGTGTTCACCAAGGACAACGGCATCAGCGCCAATTCGTACAACTCGTGCGCCGGTGTGACCGTCAGTGGGGGCGATGCCTGCGTGCAAGCGATCGCTGCCGCGGACCGGATCCTGAATTCGGGCAACTACCGGCTGGCCGACTCGTTCCCGCAGAACTTCCGCGCCGACAACAACACGTCGCCGGAGAACATCTTCGTCGTGAAGTTCATCGCGGCGGACGGTCTCGGGATGGACGTCATCATGTCGGGGCTGCACTACAATCAGTTCAACCCGACGCCCTGGAACGGCTTCGCCACTCTGGCCCAGACCTATAACTCGTTCGACTCCATTGACGTGCGCCGGCAGTCCATCCTGATCGGGCGGCAGCGCAACGTGCTGACTGGTGCGTTGGTCGACGACCGCGCCCATAACCCCCTGATCTTCACCGACACGATCCACGACATTCACCAGGCCACTGAAGGCGAAGGGCCTCGGCCCTACAAGTGGCCCGCCGACCCGGCCCACGTGCAGCAGAACAACGGCAACGACTTCGCCTGGTTCCGGCTCGGGGAGATCTATCTCATCAAGGCCGAGGCGCTGAACGAGCAGACGGCCGGGAGCCCGGCGGCGCTTGCCCTGCTCAACGCGCTGCGCGCTCGTCCCAAGCAGCCAGTCGACACGGCGCTCACAGGACCGATTACGCGGCAAATGATCTTGAATGAGCGGCTGTTCGAACTGCTCGGGGAAGGCAAGCGGCGGCAGGACCTGATCCGGTTCGGCCAGTATACGGGCCGGACCGACGCCGCCTCAGGCATTGCCGGTGGGAAGCAGGCGTCGGATGGTCACTACGTGCTGATGCCGATTCCGCAGACGCAGATCGACGCCAACCCCCTGCTCACGCAGAATTCCGGGTACTGAGGAGAAGCAAGGCTCGGGAGGTTCTGGAGGTCGTGGAGGGTGCGAAGAAACAGGTGGGGGCGCGGAAGGCCGCGCCCCTACTTGTCTTTGGGGTGGGCGCGTGGCTGCTCGCCGGCTGCTCCCGCGCGCCCGACCCGACCCCGGCCCCCCCCGCCGCCGACGGCCACCTCTTCACCCGCATGCCGTCGAGCTTCACGGGGGTCCACTTCGAAAATCGCCTCACCGACACCCACGATCTGAACGTCTTCACGTATCGCAACTATTACAATGGTGGCGGCGTCGCGATCGGCGACCTCACGGGCGACGGCCTGCCGGAGATCGTCCTCACGTCCAACCAGGGCGGCACGCGGCTGTACCTGAACCAGGGGAATTTCCGGTTCCGCGACATCACCGCACCCGCGGGCCTCCACAGCAAGGGCTGGACGACCGGCGTCACGCTCGCGGACGTGAACGGCGACGGGCGCCTGGACATCTACGTGTGCCACGCGGGCCTCGTCGGTGGGAAGGCGCGTGCCAACGAGCTGTACATCAATCAGGGATTGAACGCGGCCGGGGTCCCCACCTTCGTGGAGCAGGCGGAGGCGTACGGGGTCGCCGATACGGGATATTCCACCCAGGCGGCCTTCTTCGATTACGATCGCGACGGCGATCTGGACTTGCTCGTGATCAACAATTCGCCGCGCCCGGTGGTGACGTTCGCGCTCGAGAACACCCGCAACGTGCGCGATCCCCTAGGGGGCGCCCACCTATATCGCAACGACGGCGGCCACTTCGTCGACGTGAGCGCGGCGGCGGGCATCTACGGCGGCGAGATCGGCCTGGGCCTGGGCCTGGTCGTGAGCGACGTGAACCGCGACGGCTGGCCCGACATCTACGTCGCCAACGACTTCTTCGAGCGCGACTACCTGTACATCAACAGGGGCGACGGTACGTTCGCCGAGCGGCTCGAGCAGGAGATGCCGTACATCAGTCTGTCGTCCATGGGGCTCGACATCGCCGACATCAACAACGACGGCTGGCCGGACATCTTCGTGGCCGACATGCTGCCCGACGACGAGCACCGGCTCAAGACCACCACCACGTTCGAGGACTGGCGCCGGCTCCAGGCCGAGGTGAAGAACGACTTTCACTACCAGTTCACCCGCAACATGCTGCATCTGAACAACGGCAACGGCACCTTTTCCGACATCGGCCAGCTGGCCGGCGTGGCCCGCACGGACTGGAGCTGGAGCCCGCTCGTCGCCGATTTCGATCTCGACGGCTACAAGGACATTTTCGTCAGCAACGGCCTCGCAAAGGACGTCACGTCGCAGGACTACATCGCGTTCCTCGGCAACCGCGAGACCATGGTGCAGGCGGCGAACGGCCAGCGGGTGGATTTCCAACGGCTGGTCGATGCGATGAGCTCCACTAAACTGCCCAACTACGCCTTCAAGAACCGCGGGGATCTGACGTTCGAGAACGTCGGCGCCAGCTGGGGCCTCGCGGCGCCGAGCTTCTCCAACGGCGCCGCGTACGGCGACCTGGACGGCGACGGCGCCCCAGACCTGGTCGTCAACAACGTGAACGACGAGGCGTTCATCTATCGGAACAACGCGCGGACGCTCACCAGCAACCGTTACCTCCAGGTGCAGCTCGAGGGGACGGGCGGCAACCGGTTCGCCATCGGCGCCAAGGTCACGGTGTGGAGCGGCCACCAGGAATTCTTCCAGGAGCTCGAGCCCACGCGCGGGTTTCAGTCGAGCGTGGATTACGTGCTCACGTTCGGGGTGGGGCAACGCGACACACTCGATTCGGTGAAGGTGGAGTGGCCAGGTCGCGAAGGACGAGTGAGTCTCCTCAGGCATGTCCCCGCGAACCAGCGTGTGGCGATCCGGGAAGTGGGCGCCGCAGAACCGCGACCGGCGCCGGGGGCCTCGCTCCGACAGCCCAGCGGGCACCCGCCGTCGCGAGGCCCTCAGCGCCGGCCGCTCCTCACGGACGTCACCGATTCTGTCGGGTTACCGTACGTGCACCACGAGAACGACTTCGTGGATTTTGACAGAGAGCCCCTGATTCCCAAGCTCGTGTCGACCGAGGGCCCGCTCGCCGCGGTGGCCGACGTGAACGGCGACGGCCTGGACGACATCTACATCGGTGGTGCGAAGGGTCAGGCGAAGAAACTGCTGATCCAACGGCCCGACGGGCGGTTCGTGAGCACTAACCAAGCCGCGTTCGCCGCCGATCAGACGTCCGAAGACGTAGGTGCCGTGTTCTTCGACGCCGACGGCGACGGCCACCCCGACCTGTACGTGGTCAGCGGCGGCAACGAGTTCTCCCCCATGGCCCCCGCGCTGCAGGACCGGCTGTACCTGAATGACGGAAGCGGGCACTTCCGGAAGGCGGCGGGCAGCATCCCGACCGAAGACGTGAGTGGCTCGCCGGTGGCGGCGGCCGACTACGACGGGAACGGCGGCATCGATCTGTTCGTGGGCGGGCGGGTGGTGCCGTTCCGCTACGGCGCCGATCCACGCAGCATGCTGTTGCAGAATGACGGCCACGGGCACTTCACCGACGTGACCCGGCGGCTCGCGCCCGAGCTCGAGCACGTCGGGATGGTGACCGACGCGATGTGGCGGGACGTGGATGGCGACGGGCGCCTCGATCTCGTCGTGGTGGGCGAGTGGATGCCGATCACGATCTTTCGCAACGTGGGGGGCGGGCGGTTGGAGCGCCTCAAGGCCCCCGGCCTCGAGCACAGCGAGGGCTGGTGGAACCGCATCGTAGCGGGCGACTTCGCTGGGAACGGGCGCGTCGACTTCGTGGTCGGGAATCTGGGCCTCAACACCCGTTTCCGCGCCAGCGACGCCGAGCCGATGACGATGTACGTGAAAGACTTCGACGGCAGCGGTGTCACCAAGCAGATCATTTCCGTCTACAACCACGGCACGAGCTACCCGATCGCGATGCGCGACGAGCTCATCAGGGCGCTGCCCTACCTGAAGGCGCGGTATCCCCGCTTCGCGGACTACGCCGGGAAGACAGTGACCGAGGTCTTCTCGCCGAACGAGCTGTCGGGGGCCATCTTCAAGCAGGCGCGCACCCTCGCCACGGCGCTGGCGCGCAACAACGGCGACGGTTCGTTCACGCTGGAGCCGCTGCCGCTCGAGGCGCAGCTGGCACCGGTGTACGGCATTCTGCCGGGGGATTTCGACGGCGACGGCAAGGTCGACTTGCTCCTGGCCGGCAATTTCGACGGCGTGCCGCCGTCGATCGGCCGGATGAGCGCGAGCTACGGCCTGCTGCTGCGGGGCGACGGGAAGGGAGGGTTTATGCCCGTGCCGGTGGCGGCGAGCGGCTTTTTCGTGCCCGGGCAGGCGCGCGACATCAAGCGGGTGCGGACCCGGCGAGGCGACCTGTACGTGGTCACACGCAACAACGACCGGCCGCTGATCTTTCGATCGTCCGCGCCGGTTCCCCTGTCCCGGCGCTAGTTCTTTATCTTGGTTTTGGTCTTGATGATGACGACGCCGTTCGAGCCGCGCACGCCGTACGCGGCCTCGCCCACCGGATCCTTCACGATCTCGATGGATTCGATGTCGTGGGGGTTGATGGCCCGGAGCGTGGCCCCGTCGCCGCCCGGCACTGGCAGTGCGACGCCGTCGAGCACGTACAGCGGTTCATTGCTCGAGATGAACGAGCCGACGCCGTGGACACTGATGGAGATGCCGCCGTCGGCCGTGCGCCGGGCGGTCACGCCGGGGAAGCGGTCCATGAGGAGCTGCTCGAGCGGCCGCCCGTGCGCGCGCTCGATGTCGTCCGCCGTCAGGATCGCGTGGGGAACCGCGGCGGCCCTGGTGGGTTCCGGGCTTCCGCTCTTGGCGCCCGAGTGGGAGCAGGCGGCACAGCCGAGCAGCAACCCGAGGAGCCGGACGTCGGATGCGCGCATGGAGAAACTCCCGCGTGTGAGTTCGCAGCGGCGCCGCGTCACTGGCCGGGTCGCTTGGTCTTGACGATGATGATGCCGTTGGCGCCACGCACGCCGTACATCGCTTCGCCGGCGGGATCCTTGATCACCTCGATGGAGGCGATGTCGTACGGATTGATGCCGGCGAGGCTGCCGCCGGGCCCCGGCTGAATCTCGACGCCGTCGAGCACGTACAGCGGCTCGTTGCTCCCGCGGAACGACGTCGTGCCGCGGATCCGCACGGCGACGCCACCGTCGGCCGTGCGCGACACCTCCACGCCGGGGAAGCGGCCCATCAGGACCTCCTCGATCGGCCGGCCCGGCTGTCGCTCGAGGTCTTCCGACGTGACCGTCGAGGTCGGGGGGGCTGCCGTCGAGGGAACCGTTTCCGTGTGGTGAGCGCAAGCGACGCCGAGGCTGACCAGCAGCCCGAGCGGCAGTGAGGCGCGCGTCGAGAACGAGGTCATACAGTCCTCCAGCGAGACGGCACGCTGGGTTTCAATATACACCGTCGCACGAGGAGACACCATGCGATTCCGTTTCGGCAGTGCCGCCCTCTGCATCGCCGTGGCATGCTGCACGCGTCCGGCCCCGCCCGTCCGCTCCCCCTCCCAGGCCGCCCAGCGTGACGCGGAAGGTCACGCCTGGTGGCAGCACGCGGTGTTCTATGAGGTCTACCCGCGCAGCTTCGGCGACGCCAACAACGACGGGCTGGGCGATCTCACCGGCATCACGCAGCACCTCGACTACCTCAAGGACCTGGGCGTCGACGCCATCTGGATCACACCGTCCTACCCGTCGCCGCAAGTGGACTTCGGGTACGACGTGAGCGATTACGAGAACATCGCCCCCGAATACGGCGGGCTCGCCGCCTTCGACAGTCTGTCGGCCGGGGCCAAGGCGCGCGGCATCCGCATCATATTCGACCTCGTGGTGAACCACTCATCGGACAAGCACCCGTGGTTCATCGAGTCGCGCTCCTCGCGCACCAACCCCAAGCGCGACTGGTACGTGTGGCGCGATGGCAAGAGCGCGCATCAGCCGCCCAACAACTGGACCGCGATCTTCGGCGGCTCGTCGTGGCAGTTCGACTCGACCACCGGGCAGTACTACTACCACGCGTTCTACCCGCAGCAGCCCGACCTGAACTGGCGCAACCCCGCCGTCGAGTCGGCGATGCTCGACGTCACGCGCTGGTGGTACGCGCGCGGCATCTCCGGCTTTCGTCTGGACGCGGTGAACACGCTGTTCGAGGATCCCCAGCTGCGCGACAACCCCACGCTGCCGGGGCGGAACGCATTTGGGGATCAGAACCAGGTGCGCAAGTACGACGACAATCTGCCCGAGAACCACACCGTCCTGCGGAAGCTGCGCACCGTCGCGAACGAGTCCGACGCCGTCCTGATCGGGGAGACGTGGACCGACGACATCAAGCAGCTCGAGGCGTACTACGGACCGCAGCACGACGAGGTCCAGATGCCGATGGACCTGATGTTCACCCAGCTGGGGCGCGCGCCCGGAGTACCGGGGCAGCGGCTCGACGCCAACACGTTCCGGCGGCACGTCGCCGCCATGGAGGCGTCGGGCGAATGGCCGGTGTACGTGGTGAGCAATCACGACATCCCGCGCGTGGCGACACGGTTTGGCGACGGGCGCCACGATGACCAGATCGCCAAGGCGATCGCGGCATTCTATCTGACGCTACGCGGCACGCCGGTGATGTACTACGGCGAAGAGCTCGGCATGCAGAACAACGACCCCAAGCGCAAGGAGGACGTGCGCGATCCGATCGGCATCAAGGGCTGGCCGCAGGAGAAGGGCCGGGACGGCGAGCGAACCCCCATGCAGTGGAGCGACGGTCCCAATGCCGGGTTCAACACGGGCGCCAAACCGTGGCTGCCGGTGCCCGCCTCAGCCGCCACCCACAACGTCGCGACGGAGGGCCGGGACTCGAGCTCGGTGCTGAGCGTCTACAAGGCGGTGCTGAAGCTGCGGCACGACAACCTCGCGGTGCGCGAGGGCAGCTACACCGCCCTGAACCAGAGCGATCCCAACGTCATGAGCTATCTGCGGCGCTACAAGGATGCCGCGGTGCTCGTGGTGATCAACATGTCCGCGCAGGATCAGACAGCCTCGTTCGATCTCGCGGCCCAGGGGTTGGGCGCCGTGACGGCGCGGCCGTTCATCGTGTCGGCGGCGAGCGGAGACTTTCACAGTGTGAAGCTCGGGCCTTACGGGGTCTACATCGCGGACCTAAAGTGAGTCGGCCTCGTCGACTCGGTGCAGGAAGACGACCCTGCGAGCCAAGCGAAGCGGCGGGGGGGTCCCGCAGGCGTAGACGCCCGGGGGTGGGGGGGGTGGTTGTGGGGGTGCCCCCCCCCCCCCCCCCCCGGCCCCCCCCCCCCGCCGCTTCGCCACAATCGCATGGCCACCGGTCGCGGAGACCGAGGGCGTTGCTCGTCGTCGTTGCACTCGCGGCGTGCGGCCGGTCGCGCGCGCCGCAGCTGTTCGAGCTGCTGCCGCCCAGCCGTACGGGCGTCACGTTCACCAATCGCCTGCCCCCCGCCCCCTCCGACTCCGCGTTCAACATCATCAGCTACATGTACTACTACGACGGCGGCGGGGTGGCGGTGGGGGACATCAACCATGACGGCCTCCCGGACCTGTACTTCACGTCGAACGTTGGGCCCAATCACCTCTACCTGAACAAGGGCAACTATCAGTTCGAGGACGTCACCGCGCGCGCCGGCGTCGCCGACTCCGAGGGCTGGAAGACCGGTGTCACGATGGCCGATGTCAACGGCGACGGATACGTCGACATCTACGTGTCCGGCGTCGACTACCTCGGGATGCACGGGCACAATGTGCTCTACATCAACAACGGCGACGGCACCTTCACGGACCGCACCACGGAATACGGTCTCGACTACGCCGGCTTCTCCACGCAAGCGCTGTTCTTCGATTACGACGGCGACGGGCGCCTGGACATGTACCTCCTGACGCACTCGCCTCATCCCGAGCGCGCCACGGCGACGCACGTCGCGCATCGACCCGGTCTCCGCGGCGGCGATCGCCTGTATCGAAACGAGGGAGACCACTTCGTGGACGTGAGCGAGCGCGCCGGCCTCTACGGGGACACATTGCGCTACGGCCTGGGCGTGGTGGCGAGCGACCTGGACGGGGACGGGTGTCCCGACCTGTACGTCGCCAACGACTTTCAGGAAGACGACTTTCTCTACTACAACAACTGCGACGGCACCTTCACCGAGTCGCTCGCCACCTCGGTGGGGCACACCAGCCATGCGTCGATGGGGGTCGACGCCGCCGACGTGAACAACGACGGGCGGCCGGACGTGATGGTCCTCGACATGCTGCCCGATCAGGAGCAGATCCTCAAAACGTCCACCAATGCCGAGAGCTTCGACGTCTACAACCTGAAGCTGGCCGCCGGCTATCACTCCCAGTACGCCCGCAACACTCTGCAGCTGAACCGTGGTCGCCGGCGCTTCAGCGAGATCGGCTACCTGGCCGGCGTGTACGCGACCGACTGGAGCTGGGCGCCGCTGTTCGCCGACCTGGACAACGATGGCTACAAGGACCTGTTCATCACCAATGGCATCTATCGCCGGCCGAACGACCTCGACTACCTCGCCTACGTGTCCAATCCGGTCGTGCAGGCGTCGCTGCGCAGCGGCACGTCCGGGCTTACCGGTGCGCTCATTCGCCGGATGCCCCAGATCCCCATCTCGAGCTTCGCGTTCCGCAACAACGGCGACCTGACGTTCACCGACAAGGCGAAGGCCTGGGGGCTCGCGCAGCCCGGCTTTGCCAGCGGTGCCGCCTACGTGGATCTCAACAATTCGGGCGCACTCGATCTGGTCGTCAACCGGATCGGCGCGCCGGCGGCGATCTATCGGAACCGGGCGCGCGAGTTGACGGGGAATCACTACCTGCAGGTGGTGCTACACGGCTCCGGTGCGAACACCGCCGGTATTGGTGCGAAGGTGATTATCAAACAGGGCAGCGCCGTCCAGATGCTCGAGCAGTTTCCCACACGAGGGTTTCAGTCCTCTGTCGACTCCCGCCTGCATTTCGGGCTCGGCGCGTCAACCGAGATCGACTCCCTGACCGTGATGTGGCCGGACAGGCGGGTCCAGACGCTCACGCACGTGGCAGCGAATCAGCGTCTGGTCCTCGACCAGTCGCAGGCGGCCTTTGCCCGAGCCCCGAGGCCCGAGCCCCGAGCCCCTGTTTTCACCGACGTGACGGATCGGCTCGCGATCGACTTCAAGCATCGCGAGAACGCCTTCTTCGACTACCACCGCGAGCCGCTGATCCCGCAGCTCCTGTCCACCGAGGGGCCGGCCCTCGCCATCGCCGATGTCACCGGCGACGGGCGGGACGACATCTATGCCGGCGGTGCCAAATGGCAGGCCGGGCAGCTCTTGGTGCAGCAACGCGACGGTGGGTTCCGCGCGAGCGCCCAGCCGGCCTTCCGGGCCGACAGCCTGAGCGAAGACGTCGACGCGGTGTTTTTCGACGCGAACGGCGACGGGCATCCTGATCTGTACGTCGTGAGCGGCGGCAATGAGTTCGCGGACGGCGATGCTGCGCTCCAGGACCGGTTGTACGTCAACGATGGTCGCGGCCATTTCCACAGGGACTCTCTGGCCCTTCCCCACATGGCCGAGAGCGGCTCGTGCGTCGTGCCGGGTGATTTCAACGGCGATGGACACCTGGATCTGTTCGTGGGACGGCGGGCGGTCGCTCGCCGCTACGGCCTAGCGCCGCGGAGCTATCTGCTCGAAAACGACGGCACCGGGCACTTTCGTGACGTCGCGCTCGAGAAGGCCCCTGCGCTTGCGCAGGTCGGCATGGTCACCGGGGCCGCGTGGATCGACTACGATCACGACGGCAAGCTGGACCTGATCGTCGTCGGTGAATGGATGCCCATCACGGTGTTCCACCAGGAGAACGGTCGCTTCGTGGACCGCACGGCCGAGGCCGGGCTCGCGGGCACGGAAGGCTGGTGGAACAGCGTGACCGTCGCCGACGTGAACGGGGACGGGCGTCCCGACCTGGTGCTGGGCAACCTCGGCCGCAACGCCTATCTGCAGGCATCCGCGGCGGAGCCGGCCCGCATGTACGTCGACGACTTCGGGCACAACGGCACCCTCGAGCAGATCCTCACGTTCTACAAGCACGGCGTGAGCTATCCGGTGGCGGGGCGCGACGAACTGCTCTCTCTCATTCCGTCACTGCGCGCGCGCTATCCCACGTACGCCTCCTTCCGCGCCGCGCGGGTCGAGGACATCTTCACATCGGGCGAGCTCCGTCACGCCACCCTGCGCGAGTCGCGCGTGTTCACGAGCTCGGTGGCCCTGAACAACGGCAACGGCACGTTCACCCTGCGGCCCCTGCCCACGGAAGCGCAGTTCGCGCCGATTCGCGCCGCGCTGGTCGCCGACTTCGACGGCGACGGGCATCCCGATCTGCTCGTGGGCGGAAACGTGTACGGCGTGCCGCCGGTGTACGGTCGCTACGACGCGAGCTACGGGTTGCTGCTCTTCGGCACGGGAGACGGTGGTTTCCAGGCGACGGACATGGACCGGAGCGGCGTGGTGATCGACGGCCAGGTGCGGCACATGGGATGGCTCAAGCAGGCGGACGGAAGCCGCGTGGTCGTCGTCGCGCGCAACAACGACCGGCTGCAGGTGCTGCGGCCCACCTATCAGGCACCGGCCCCGGCCCCGGCCCCAGCGCGCGGCCGCCCACGATAGAGGTCGATCCAGTTGCCGATCGGGCCCGCGATCGCGAGGGCGAGGATCGGCGGGGCGGGATAGAACGGGGCGAGCGTCGCGACATGGTAGTCGCCCGCAAGCCGAATGATGGCCTCCGTTACGGCGACGGCCGCGGCCACGATGATCCGCCCGCGGCGGGTGCTCACCGTGGTCTTGGGGTCGGTGATCATGAAGAAAATGAACAGCTGATACATCGGGCCGGTGAGCGGCGCGATCTCCGCGACCAGTGGACCCCCGACGATGAGCACGCGCGCCACCGCGAGCACGAGAAAGCTGATCACGTACGTCAGCGTGACGTGCAGCATGCCGACGCGGGCGGCGATCAGCAGGCCGAACCCCCAGATCACCACATTCGTACCGAGCTCGTTGCCAAACTGGTGGCTGAGGATCGCGACGCTCGCCGGCGCCGCGACCTGAAGCAGGCTGATCGCAAAGTTGCTCGGGTTCCAGAGGTGGCGGCCGCGGTACTGCAGCACGTACTTGGAGGCGATCGCCAGGAACCCGCCCAGCGCGAACGGCCACAGCAGGTCGCCACGTGGCTTGATCAGGAGCGCGAGGCTGATCCCCGTGATGTAGGCGCTCTGCACGTTGCCGAAGCGTCCCCGCACCAGGCGCGACAGGAGCAGCTCGCTGGCCGTGCAGACCCCCAAGGCGGTCGCCAGCCGGTCGTAGCCGCCGAGGATGCCGTAGCGCGCCTCCCCCAGCACCAGGATGAGCGTGATAAGGAAGGAGACTGGATAGCGCGGGTCCATCCGCCCCAACCGGACCCAGAGCGACGGCGGCGGGCTAGCGGCGAGGCTCGGTGACGACATGCAACTGGTCGATGGCAGGATGCTCGAGGGTCTGTAACGTCCCTGACGGCCAGCGGAGCACGGCGCGGTCGATGCGCCCGGTGGGGCCCAGGCCGAAATGCAACCGGCGGTCGTTCTGACTCGCGAAGCCCATCCCGCCGTCTACGATTTTCAGCTGACGCCCTTCACCGGTTTCGACCGTCACCTGCGCGCCGATCGCGCTGCGATTGCTCTTCGTCCCCACGAGCTTGAACGCGATCCAGTGATTGCCCGGCGCGACCGTGTTCTTATAGACCAACGCGGGCTGATTCTGGTTCGCCACGACGACGTCGAGCACGCCGCGATTGAACAGATCGACGAGCGCCACGGCGCGCCCGTCGTAGCGGTCGGTCACGCCGACGAGCGGCGCGACGTCGACCCAGCCGGCCAGGCCGCGATTCACGAGCACCCGCGAGCGCTCGTAGCCCGACAGGCTCGCGTTCCCGATGGCGGGCCAGCTGCGCGCGTCTTCGAACACGTTGCCGTTCGCTCCCGCGACCTTGGATTGCGCGTACCAGTAGCTCTTGGTCGAGTCGGCGGAGACGTAGCCGTTGAGAATGAACAGCTCGTTGCGGCCGTCGTTGTCCAGGTCGCCGAACTGCGCGCCCCACGCCCATCCGGCGTCCTGCAGCACGCCCGCGCCCTCCGCCCCCTGCTGGAACCGTCCCATCTCCGGCAGGAAGTTGAGGCGCAGGTTGTTGCCCTGGAACAGGTAGCCGCGCTCGGAGATGTTGGTCACGAACGCGTCCAGGCGCCCGCGGTTGAGCACGTCGCCCAGCGTGGCCGACATGCCGCTCTTGGAATCGCTCTCCAGGCCGGCCCGGGTCAGGACGAACCGCCGGCCCTGATCGTTGAGATACAGCTCCTCCGGTCCGTAATCGTTCGCGAGGAACAGATCGGGCCAGCCGTCGCCGTTCAAGTCCGCCGCGGCCACCGCCAGGGTCCAGCGGGTACTGCCCACGCCCATTTTGTCGGTGACATCCTCGAATCGGCCGTTGCCGAGGTTGTGAAACAGGCGGTTCTTGCCCCCGTTGCTGGCGAAATCGAAGCTGTTTTCCATGATCCGCGTGGTCTTCAGGTGCCACAGATCGACGTCGGAACGGAAGTAGTTCCCGACGTACAGATCCAGCAGCCCGTCGCGGTCGTAGTCGAACCACACGGCCGAGTTGGCGTTCATCCACTGGTGCAACCCGGCGCTCTCGGTCACGTCCTTGAAGTGCAGGTTGCCCATGTTCTTGAACAGCTGCAGGTAGCCCCACTTGTAGATCAGCAGATCTTCCAGCCCGTCGTTGTCGAAGTCGCCCCACACGGCGCCCATCGACACGCCCTCGCCCGGGCGGTTCACGTCGGCCACGCCGGCCGTGCGGGCGACGTCGACGAACCTGCCGTCGCCGCGATTGACGTACAGCGCGTTGGGGAATCCGAACCGGCTGTTGGTGAAGTAGAGATCGGGCCAGCCGTCGTTGTTCACGTCGGCGACCGACACCGATGCGCCCATCGAGGCGATGAGTGGGGCAATGTTGTCGAGCTTGGGGTCGAGCGTGGGCCGGTGATGGACGAAGTCGATCCCGACGGGCGCGGCCACATTCGCCAGCTGAAATCCGGGCGCCACCGCGGTGACGCCCGAGCGAACGGTGCGACGGTTGAGCACCACGACGAGCGCTACGGCTGCGACGAACATGCCGGCGACGGCGCCGTAGCGCCACGCGCGCGAGATCACCGCGTCTTCGCCACCACCTCGAACGTCTTCGTGAGGCTCGCCGTGGAGCTGCCACCTACGAACACTTCGAACCGCCCGGCCTCGACCACGAACCGCAGGTCGCGGTCGTAGAACCCCAGCTCCTTGTCGGTCAGCACGAACTCGACCTGCTGCGAGGCGCCGGGCGCGAGCGTCACGCGCCGGAATCCGGCGAGCGCCCGCACCGGTCGCGTCACGCTCGCGACCAGGTCGTGCACGTACAGCTGCGCCACCTCGTCGCCAGGGCGCGCGCCGGTGTTGGTGACCGTGACGCCGACCCGCAGCTCGCCGCCTGGCGTGATCCGCTCCGCGATGAGCTTGTGGCGCGAGTATCCGAACGTCGTTTAACTAAACCCGTAGCCGAACGGAACCTGA
>CBFHAJ010000015.1:0-38906 GCA_965653495.1 uncultured bacterium
GGCAAAACCTCAAACCTGGTTCACATCACTGACGCGCAACCCCGCCGCCCCGGCCTCATTCGACGCGGCAAGATCGACGTCCGCGCGGATGCCCCAGTCGTGATAATCCTCGCGATCGACGAAGAACTTGAAGATGCCGGCGCGCCCCTCGCCGACACCACCCGCGCCCGCAACGGTGCGGAGGGACACGGCCTGGGCCTCGCCAACACGAGCGCGCGCGTGCGCCAGCTGTACGGCGACGCGGGATCGTTCGAGATGGTGGACCGCCCCGAGGGGGGCGTGGTGGCGCACGTGGTGATCCCATTCCAGCTCGCCGCCGCCGAGTGGCAGGGGGCATCGGAGGTCCCCGAATGCAGCCGATCCGCACCCTGATCGTCGACGATGAGCCCGCCGCGCGCGCCGGCCTGCGCCAGCTGCTCGCCGCCGACCCCGAGGTCGTGGTCGCGGGCGAGTGCGCCAGCGGCCGCGAGGCCGTGGCCGCGATTCAGGACACCGCCCCGGATCTCCTGTTCCTCGACGTCCAGATGCCCGAGCTCGATGGGTTCGGCGTGCTGCGCGAGATCGGCACCGAAGGGGTGCCCGCGGTGGTGTTCGTCACCGCGTACGACCAGTACGCGCTGCGGGCGTTCGAGGTGCACGCGCTGGATTATCTCTTGAAGCCGTTCAGCGACGCCCGGTTCCGCGAGTCGCTCACGCGCGCCAAGGAGCAGGTGCGACGCGGCCGCCTGGGACAGCTGTCGCGCAAGCTGGCGGCCCTGCTCGACACCTACAACGGCTCGGGGGACGGGACCCGGCGCGGCGATGCAGAGCAGGCCGCGCCAGCCGGGTACCTCGAGCGCCTGGTCGTCAAGTCGGGCGGCAAGGTCACGCTGCTGCAGATCGGTGACATCGAGTGGATCGACGCCGACGGCGATTACGCGCGCATTCACGTCGGCAAAGCGGCGCACCTGTTGCGCGAGACGATGAAGCGGCTGGAGCAGCAGCTCGATCCGGCGCGCTTCGTGCGGATCCATCGCTCCACGATCGTGAACCTCGAGAAAGTCAAGGAGCTGCAGCCGTTCTATCGTGGTGAGTACGTCGTGGTGCTGCACACCGGCGCCACGCTGAAGCTGTCGCGCGGCTATCGGGCGAACCTCGAGGCCCGCCTCGGTCGCGCGATCTAGTCCACTCGCCGCGCCGGACGCGCGACTCGGCGCATGCCCGTTGTGAGAGACGAGCCCCACTCCTAGACTGTGACGCGCGCTCGCAACAGGGAGCGTGTCCTCGTGCCGCGAGCGGCGTGTGACGGCCACGACGCCCGGCCAGCCAAGCCCGGTGCTCACGCACCGGGTTTGGTGTTTTTGGGCCGCCCATCTGTCTCATCCGCGCTTCCACTCGGCGCGCTGCGCCTGCCGCTCGTCGCAAATCCATGGCCCCGCCCCCCTTTCACGGCGTAGCGTGGCGCAAGCCGATACCGTCCGCCATCCAGAGTCCTAGCCACGGAGGCGTGTATGTCCCTTTCAGTTCGTGTCCCTTGTCTCATTACGCTTGTCGCCGCGCTCGTCCTGCGGCCCAGCCACGGCGCGGCGCAGGAACCCGTCACCATCACGGGCACCGTCTCGAGCGACGCCGGCATCCCGGTCGCCCAGGCCGAAGTCGCTATCCCCACCATGGGGCTGGGCGCGTTGAGCCGGGAAGACGGTCGCTACGCGATCGTCGTGCCGGGCGCTCGAGTCTCCGGTCAGACCGTGACGATCACCGCGCGGCGGCTGGGCTATAAGGCGCAGACCATCCAGCTGACGCTCACCGCCGGCGGCGTCACGCGCGACTTCACGCTGGCGGCCAATCCGCTGCAGCTCGGCGAAGTGGTCGTGACCGGCGCGGGCACCACCAGCGAGGTGGAGAAGCTCGGCAACGTGCGGCACGCCGTCAGTGCGGATCTGATCGAGCGCAGCAATGAATGGAACGCCGTCGAGGCGCTGGCGGCCAAGGCGCCCAACGTGACGGTGACCGCCTCGAGTGGTGAACCGGGGGCGGGCTCGTACATCTCGATCCGCGGGCAGCGCACCGTCGGTCTCCCGAACTCCGGCAGCGCACAGCCGCTGTTCGTGGTCGATGGCATGCCGATCGACAACACCAGCTTCTCCACCACGGACTTCAATCCGACCGACGGCCTCAACGCCGGCTCGATCGAAGGCACGGCGCAGAGCAACCGGGCGTCCGATCTGAACCCGGCGGACATCGAGTCGGTGGAGATCCTACCGGGCGCCGCGGCCGCCGCGATCTACGGGTCACGGGCGGGCCAGGGAGTGGTGCTGATCACTACCAAGCACGGCAAGGCCGGGCCCACCCACTATTCGCTGCGCAGCTCGATCTCCTCCAACGACATCAATAACACCTATCCGCTGCAAACCATGTGGGGACAGGGGCTGGGGGGTGCGCCTCCGGGCAACTGCGACCGCTCGACCGGCGTGAACAACTTCGCCTGCCGCACCAGCTGGGGCCCGCGCGTCACGGGCGCGACGTTCGATCACGCCGACGAGGCGTTCGTCACCGGCTACACGTCCGATAACAACCTCACCGTGTCGGGCGGCAACGATCGCACCACGTTCTACCTGTCGGGCTCGTACCTGCGCGATCGCGGCATCTTCTCGGGTCCCAACAACCTGAACGAGCGGTCCACGATCCGGTTCAACGGATCGCACCGCGTGACCGACAACCTGAAGCTCGGCGCCAACATGTCGTATGTCGACACCCGCGCGCGCTACGTGCAGCGCGGCAACAATACCAACGGCCTGCTGCTCGACCTGCTGCGCTCGCCGCCCGACTGGAACAACCTGCCCTACCTCGCCGCCAACGGGCAGCCCCAGAGCTTCCGGTTTCAGCATCCGCAGCTGGGCGACGACAACCTGAGCCGCGGGTGGGCGAATCCGTTCTACACGCTCAACGTGCCCGAGAACACGTCCCAGGTGGGCCGCGTGTTCGGGAACGTCACGGCGGAGTTCCTGCCCGCTGCCTGGATCCGGTTCAACTACACGCTCGGCGCCGACTACTCGAACGACGAGCGGCTGGAGGGTGCCCCCCAGCCGTCCACGCCGCCGACGGTGGGTGGACGGGTGACCGAAGGCAAGCTGATCAACTACCAGATCGACCACAATCTCACGGCGACGCTGCAGCACCAGTTCAGCTCCGAGCTGAACGGGACGCTCACCCTCGGCCAGGGTCTGAACACGCGTAACGTGCGCCAGTTGGCCAACGTGGGGCGGACGCTGATCGCGCCGCTGCCGTACAAGCTGAGCAATACGGTCACGCGCGACGTGCCGATCGACGCGGAGACGGTGATTCACGACGCGTCCTACTTCGGTCAGGCGACGCTGGACGTGCACGACCAGCTGCACCTCACCGCCGCGCTGCGCAATGACGGCTCCTCGACCTTCGACCAGACGCACCTGCGCAGCTGGTTCCCCAAGGGCAGTGTGGCGTGGGAGTTCACCAAGGCGATCGGCGAGCGGCCGCTCTTGACGTTCGGCAAGCTGCGCGCGTCGTACGGCGAGGCGGGCCAGGAGCCCGATCCCTATCTCACGTCGTCGGTGTACTCGGGGATCACCGTCATCGGTGGCTACGCCCAGGGCATGGGCGCCAACCCCACGCAGTCGGGCTTCGGCGGCCTCGCCTCCAGCATCGTGAAGGGCGCGAGCTCGCTGCGCCCCGAGCGGACCAAGGAGTTCGAGACCGGCGTGGACCTCGGCCTGTTGCGTGACAAGGCGGACATGAGCCTCACGTACTACGTGGCCAAGACGTTCGACGTGATCTTGTTGACTCCCCTCTCCCCCTCCACCGGCTATGAGCGCGAGGCGCGCAACTCCGCCACGTTCCGCAACCGCGGCTTCGAGGCGTCACTGAACGTCCGCCCCGTGCAGACCGCCACCTACGGCTGGGATATCGGGCTGCAGTGGGCCACGAACCGCAGCCTGGTGGAAGACCTGGGCGGCCCGAAGTTCATCTATCTCGACCCCAACATCACCTCGCCGCGCGCGGCGGTGATCGCCGGCCAGGAGGTCGGCGTGTTCTACGACGTCGGCCTGGCGCGCTGCGGCTTGAGCCCAGCGGGCATGAACGCCGTGGTCCAGGGCTATGACCTGGACATCCACGCAGCGAAGGACGCGACCCATCCGTGCGGCGGCGCGCCGTCGGGCGCGTACTTCGTCGACTCGACCGGCTTGCCGGTGCTCGACAACACGCAGCGCGTGATCGGCAATCCCAATCCGCGCTGGACCGGGAGCGTGCGCAGCTCGTTCCGGTACCGCAAGCTGCAGGTGTCGGGCCTGATCGACATCCGCCACGGCGGCCAGATGGACAACGGCACCAAGGCGGCCCTGTACGCCTACGGCACGCACAAGGACACCGAGGTGCGGGCCGACTGCAGCGGCGCGACATGCGTCGGCAACGAGCACGTGATCGGCGCGCCCGATTCTCCGATCCACGGGCCGGTGGTAGGACCTGGAGCCGGACGGGCGGTGCCGATCGGTGAGAACTGGTATACCGACATCGGCGGCCTGTTCGGCGGCACGCCGGAGCAGTTCATGGAAGATGCGGGGTTCGTGAAGCTGCGCGAGATCAGCCTGGCGTACACGTTCGACGAGCCATGGGTGCAGCGGATGTTCGGGTTCAATTCGATCGACCTGCGCCTCGCCGGCCGCAATCTCAAGACGTGGACGAATTACACCGGCTACGATCCGGAGACGAACCTCGGTGGATCGGTCGAAGCCACGCGCGGCAGGGACTACTTCAACATGCCGCAGACGCGCTCGTTCGTCCTGTCGATCACCCTCAACCACTGACCAGAGGAGCGACTCTCATGCGCAGACTCATGATGCTCGGCCTCGCGGCGTCGGTAGTTGGGCTGGTGACGCTCGCGTGCAGCGATTTCCTGTCGTCCGACAACGTGCGCCTCGATCCCAACAACCCCAGCCAGGCGACCGCGGATCAGCTGTTCGTCGCGGTGCAGGGGGGGCAATTCGCCCAGCAGGAAGGCATCATCGCGCTGGTGGGGTGCATGTGGCTGCAGCAGTGCACCGGCACCAGCAACTTCCTGTCGACCCTGGAGAAGTACAACATCGCCAGCGAGGACACGCCCAGCGCGGCGTTCTCGGCGATCTACGAAGGCGGGGGCCTGGTGGATATCCGTCAGGTCGAAGCCGCCGTGGGGGCGAGGGGCGATAAACAGTACCTCGGCATCGCGCAGATCTGGGAAGTGCTCGACATGGCCGTGGCCGCGGATATCTACGGTGACGTGCCGTATCGCGAGGCCGTGAGCAACGTGACCACGCCGCACCTCGATCCGCAGGCGCAGGTGTATGGCGATCTCCAGGCGCTGCTCGACCAGGCCATCACCAACCTGGCGGGCGCGGGCCCGGGGCCGGGCACGCTGGACCTGGTGTACCAGGGGAATACGGCGAAGTGGATCGACGTGGCCAACACGCTCAAGGCGCGGCTCTACATGCACACCGTGGAGACGCCGACGGGATTCGACAACACCGCGCTGAACAACGCGATCACCGCCGCGCAGAAGGGGATCAAGTCGCCCTCGAACGACTTCAAAGCCAAGCACACGGCGCAACCGGGCGAGGATAACCTGTGGTATCAGTTCTTCGCCCGCTCCGGGTTCGGCCAGTTCGTGGTGGCCGGTCAATACCTCGCGGATCTCATGGTCTCACGAAATGATACCGCCCGGCTGCGGGAGTATTTCGGTCCCGCGAACCCCGGTCCGGGCTACGGGGGCCAGGGTCTCCCGCCCGCCAACACCACCTCGCCCGCCGGCGTGTCGTCGCTGACGGGGACGCGGAATTCGCCCACGTTCGCCCAACCGATCGTGACCTGGGTGGAGAACGCGCTGATTCTGGCGGAGGCGTATTACCGGCTGGGGCAGACCGCCAACGCGCAGGCGGAGTTCGACAGCGTGCGCGCCAGCGTGCCGGGCCTCGCGCCCAAGACGATCGCTTCGCTCAACGACATCATGGAAGAGAAGTACATCGCGCTGTATCAGAACATCGAGGTGTGGAACGACTACAAGCGGACCTGCTATCCCGCGATCACGCCCTACCCGACCACCTCGTTCGGCAACAAGGTGCCCGGCCGGCTGTACTACGGGACGACGGAGGAGAACGTCAATCCCAACATTCCCAACCGGAACGTCCAGAACCAGACGGGTGGCAACGTGGTGACGCCCCCGCCGCCGAATCCGGGGTTCAGAAACCCCAACGATCCGAACTCGTGCTGATGTCGGTGCGCACGACGATTCTCCTGACGACGTGGCTGACAGGGGCGTGTTACAACTACACGCCTCTGTCGCTCGTCGCTCCCGAGCCGCAGGCGGGGACGTATCTCGCGGTGACGCTCAGTGACTTCGGCTCCGACTCGCTCGCCCGCTATCTGGGCCCGAATGTCTTCGTGGTGCGCGGACGGTACCTCGGTGCCGACGAGGGCGGAAGAACGCTGCGCGTCTCAGTAACGTCGGTCGAGACGCGTCTGGGGCTGCAGAATTCCTGGGCTGGGGAGTCGGTGACCATACCGCGAGATTGCATCCGGTCGCTCGAGCAGCGCCAGCTCGCGAAGGGCAAGAGCGCGCTGCTGGCGGGGGCCGGCGTCGCGAGCGTCATGGCCGCGGCGGCGGCGTTCAGCCTCAAGCCGGGCGGGAGCGGCAACATTTTCGCTCCGCAGGGGCCGTCAACGGCGAAGTAATCAGTACACCGCGACACTCGAGCGCCGCAAGTCCGTCTCCAGCGTCCATTCGATGTACTGCCCCGGCTGCACCACGAAGGTCTCGGTGCGGGCCGGCACCGAGCTCCCAATGGCATGTCCGAACAGCTGGATCTCACGCCCCTGGCCGAGCAGGCGAGTGGGCAGGGAGAAGAGCTGGGTGGACGAGCCGGTGACCGTGCCGACGCGCGTGTCCTGGCCGTCGTGCCGGATGTAGATCACCACGTCGAGGAAATTGTGGTTGGTGACGGTGAGCGCGATTTCTCCCTCTGGTGGGCTCGCGCTCGTGCCCTTGCCGCCTTGCGACAGGAAGCACCCGGCGGCGAGCAGAGCGAGGACGGAGCGCAGGATCACCGCGGCAAGCTTAGCACGCGTACGGAACGCGCGGAAGAACGCTCGTCGCACGGGGGCGGCGATCTGCCGCAGCGGCGCACCGCTCGTCGCACATCCGGCTGGTCTGTACATTGCCTGCCGTGCGCATCGGCGTCGACCTGGGCGGCACCAAAATCGAAGCGATCGCTCTCTCGCCGGCCGGTGCGGAGATCACCCGCCGGCGGGTGAGCACGCCGCGCGACTACACCGCGTCGCTCGACACGATCGCGGGGCTGGTGCACGAGCTCGAGCGCGCGGCGAGTGAAACTGGCACCGTGGGCGTGGGCATCCCGGGCACGCTCGTGCCGCGCACCGGCCTCGTGAAGAACGCGAACTCTGTCTGGCTCAACGGCCGCCCCCTGGGCCGCGATCTCGAGCAGCGACTCGGCCGGCCGGTGCGCCTCATGAACGACGCCAATTGCTTCGCGCTCTCCGAGGCGACCGACGGCGCCGCCGCGGGCGCGCACGTCGTCTTCGGGGTGATCCTCGGCACCGGTGTAGGAGGCGGGATCGTCGTCGAAGGTCAATCGCTCGCGGGCGCGAACTTGATCGCGGGCGAGTGGGGGCACAATCCCCTTCCCTGGCCCGCGGTCGAGGAGCTACCCGGGCCGACCTGTTATTGCGGCAAGCGCGGCTGCGTGGAGACGTGGCTCTCCGGTCCCGCGTTCGAACGCGACCACACGCATGAAACGGGTGTTGCGCTCGCGAGCCGCGACATCGTGCGCGCCGCGGCGGCTGGTGACGCCGGCGCGACCGCCACGCTCGCCCGCTACTACGACCGGCTGGGCCGGGCGCTGGCGGCGCTGATCAACACGCTCGATCCCGACATCGTGGTGCTGGGCGGTGGCATGTCGAACCTGCCGGACTTAGCCGAGCGGGTGAGCGCCGTGCTGCCGCGGTACATCTTCGCGGCCGCAGCCGCGGCAGAGCCCATTGTCACACGAGTGGTACGGGCGAAGCACGGAGACTCGAGCGGGGTACGCGGAGCGGCGTGCCTGTGGGCTCCTTAAAGGGACCCTCTGCACAAGTCACGGTGGTGCTGGGGTGGGGCGCTGGGCGCCTACACGCGAGGGCGCACCCGAGGCATGCATCGCGGCTGTGAGCAGGCCCGGCCAGCCGCCGCTCTCGGAGTTCGGCCTCCGGCGTGCCCTCGCGTGTAAAGCGCCCGTGCGCCCCACCCCGGCACCACGTCTGTGCAGAGGGTCCCCTCTAAGGAACCCCGCGCGCGCACCCCACGACGCAGAAGTCGACCGGCTGGGCGAAGCGCGCCGTCACCGGCTGACCATTTCTGCACGCCGGCCAGAATGACGCCCGGCGGATCCACTTGACGGCGGCAGCATCGAGCCCGGCATCGCGGCTCTGGACGACCTGCACCGAGCTCTGATCCGGCGTGCCGTCGGCTCGCACGACGAGCTCCACGAGGACCCGTCCTTCGATGAACTGGTCGCGTTGCAGGGCCGGGTAGTCCTTCTCGGGAGCGGTTCGCAGCCGGGGGCGCTCGGCGATCTGCAGCGTGTCGTAGACGGTGGGATCGCTGTTCGCTTGACCGGCGCAGGAGGTGGCGGGGTTCACGATCAGCGGCGGCTGATGGCCACCGAAGGTGAGCCCCAGGGTCATGCTGAAGGTCGCCGAGTTCCCGCTGGACGTGATGGGAAACGAGACTAGGGGGGTCACAGTCACCTCGTGCCCGAACACGAATCCCGCACCGAGGCCCAGGAGGCCGAGGGTTTGCGAATTCGAGACGGAGCCGGACGCGCCGCTGAGCGTGGTGTGGGCGTTCCCGAACACCAGGGATGCCGTGGGCACGACCTGGAACCGCCGGGCCAGCCGGGTGGCCAGGCCGCCGAGCGTGACACCGTACCACCAGTCGGTCTCCTTGAAGTCATTCCCTGTCCCATTGACGTTGTGGGGGCCGTTCAGGACGGATACTCCGAGGGTGGGGCAGAGCTGGACGGTGCCTGACTCGTTTAGCGGCGCCTGATAACCGACACCGCCACTGAGGGAGAAGCTGGCGGCACCGCTGTATTCGGGGACGTCGATCGCTCCCGCCTCGACGTGGCCGAACAGACCGGTGCCGCCGACGGCGACGCCCGCGCCGTAGGCCTTCGAGTCGCGCGCGAGCACGCCGTTGGCGAGCAGCTGAACCGGGCGGCGCTGGAAGGAGTCGAACCCCTTACAGGTTTGCGCGGCGGTAACAGTGCCCCCGAGCAGGGTCAGGAGCAGCGTAACGGAGACGGCGCGCGGCATGGAGTTACTGCACCTTCGCCTTTCGATCCCCCAACCACAACAGGCCGTCGATGATCAGCTGGTCCTGAACGGGATGTCGTGCTTCCTTTTAACCAACTTCTCGAAGCCAAAATCGATTTGAACCGTGTCAGTTTGAAGGCGGCGACTGAGTAGACGAGTCGAACGAGAGAGAGAGGCCGCCGAGGGCACGGCATCCTGCTGCAGAACCGCTCTATGACGTCCCATATATGGATGCCATCCGTTTGGCGCGGCGAAATGCAAGTAGGACACCGGTGCACGCAGAGAGGAAGCCGCCTGCTAACAACGGAAGCACAACGAAGTCCCAGAGGGGTCGCTTGTTGTTGAGAGCTGGATAGTCGAAGGTGTGAAGTCCGTCGCGGAGCCAACGCCACCGACGCACAACTGGATCGACGAATCCGGTGGGTTCGCCAGTGAAGGTATTAACGTACACGACGGAGTGTCGGGCATCCCCGAAGCTGACTCGCCACACCGGCAAATGTTGTTCCCGCCCCGGGCGCGCGTAGTAATAGCGATCGTAGCTCGCGAGCCGGTCGACTGCGGCGACGGGAGCGTCGAGCATCCGCGTACCAAAGGCGCGTGCCTCAGCTGCGGTGAGTTCACCCCGCACCGAGCCATCTATCCCATCGACCCAGAATTCGGCCCCATCCTGGAGCCGCACGTCATACCCGAGCCGGTTCGCCAGCTCCTTGAGGTCGATTCTGAGCGGTAGTGGCACGCCTCGAGAATCCGACGTCGCTCGTCGCACGGCTTCGGCCTCTTTGATCCTAAGCTTATGCCAGTCCGCCGGATTGCCACGCGCTCGAGCCTCTAATTGAGGCGATGGTGCCATCGAGACCCCAATCATCTGAAAGGCTCCACTGGTGGCCCAGATCAGCACAAGAACGCCGAACACGATCCCCGCGAGATGGTGCCAGCGGGACACGCCGTGGTACGGACTGACCCGACCCCTCCCACGAGCGCGGTACGGAAACAGTTGACTCAGGCCCAGGATGATCCCTGTCAGTGCAAGGATCGCGGCAACGCTGGGCAAAACGATGTTCACAAACCGCCACGTCGGACGCGAGTGATACAGTGGCATGATGTACAGCCAATGCGGGACCGTGCCAAACCAGGTGGTGAATCGCGTCGCGGTGGTGACGATCCCCACCGGCACCCCTGACTCCTCGTTCACATATACCGCGGTCTTCGCCGGGTCACCAAACCGCACACGATACGCCGGAAAGTCCGCGGCGTAGTCGGTGTTCATCATGTACAGGTCTCCCCGCTCGAGCAGCCGGACCTCCGTGGCTGGTGCTCCCGTTCCCGTGTACTCACGGGCCGACTCTGCTGCGGCGTCTGCGGAGACCGGCGACAGGACTGCCGCGGTGACGCCGTCTACTAAGATTGAGTGCGTCGCTCCGTCCGCGTCGGCGACTCGCAACGCGTAGGTCGGTCGCCCTTGCCAGGCGAAGAGCCGACCGCTCACGAACTGGCCCGTGCCTGCGCCTGCCGCGCGTTCGGCAGCGTCTCGTGCGGCCGAGAACCCAATGAGCTTCTTATCAAAGGAAAAGGGTGTGAGGATCCGATCCCGCTGCGATTCGGTGAGCGACGGCCACCGGTAATACGCCATCACGAAGCCGCTACCAAACCACACGAACACCATTGCCCCAAGAATCAGCCCGATCCAGCGGTGCGTAAGGTAGTCGAACCGCTTCCACGTCTTCAGGCTGACGTCCTGGAGTCGCGGCGCATATTGCGTCGGCGGAGCCTTAGCAGAGTGCAGTTCAGTCGCGCTGGTCAAAACGTCACTCCCGCCTCGAACAGGAGACGCCGCGGCGGCGCCGGAAACACGAACGCGGGCGGCGAATCGGAATCGTCACCATCCGTATAATATCGGGTATCGAACAGATTCGTCACATTCGCGGCCAGCCGATAATGGTTCCAGCGGTAATTCAATCCGCCATCGAACACCACGTACGCCTTCAAGAAGTACGTGTCTTTGGGATCGAGCGCCTTCGATCCCTCGTGGCGTAGCGATAGCATCCCGCCAAAGCCGCTCGGTCTCTCGTACGTCGCTTGCACATTGGCCATGGTCCTAGGCGACAGGAGCACACGCTGCCCCGTGAGATCCACGTCGGCGCCGTTGTTGTCCACGTACTTGAAGGTCCCGTATTTGCCGTCGTAGTACGCAAAGTTCCCATCGATCGTAAGCCCTGCCACGGGACGGGTCGCCACTCCGAGCTCAACCCCTTTGAAGCGCTGCTGACCCGCGTTGGTCTGGCGAAACAGCGTGCCACTGATCCGGAGCAGCACCGGAATGCCGTCTCGCGTCATGTCGAACGCCGAGCTCTCGATCGAGAGTAACCCCTGTAAGAGGCTCGTCTTTAGACCAACCTCGTAGTTGGTGATGTTCTCGGGCACCAGCGGATTGGCAGTGTCCAGTGCGACCGTCAACTCCGCGGGCGTCGCGGGAGGCAGAAACGCCCGGGAGTACTGCGCATACACACTGAGCTGCGGTGCCCGCGGATCCTTGTTCTCGATCGCACGATAGCTGGCACCGACCTTGGGACTCAGCTTCTTGAAGGTCGCGGACAGCTCCGACCCGCCAGTGTCCGCCACCGCCCAAATCGTGTTGTAGTCATACCGGGCCCCTGCCGTGACTCGCAACCGCTCGGCAACCGTGATCTCGTCCTGGATGTACCCGGCGTAGAACGTCCCCGCATACTGGCGACTCGCCAGGTCGACGGCTTTCATCGTGTATGGCGCCGGGTACACCGGGTCTCGGTAGTTGATGAGCACACCACCTGTCGCTGAATCGCTGTACGGAAGCTGAGTACCCACGTAGCCGCGGTTGCGATCGAGACTTGTTCCCACGAGCAAGCGATTCTTGACGCGGGCGGACCCAGCGTTGAGCTCCAGCCGCAGGTCATCGTAGTAGGCGTCTTCTCCCCTTTGGCGAGTGAAGGGATAGAGCACGACCGTATCGGAGCTGAGGAAACTGAGGAAATCCCCGTCGTCCACGAAGGGCCAGGCGCTGTGCCGGTAGCCGAAGTTGTTGCTGAGTACCGCGGCGGAACTGAGACTGCGGCTCAGCTTGCTATAGACCCGAATGTGCTCCTCGTTGTACTCGGCGGAGGGCAGGTTGAGGTTCAAGTTCCAGGGAAACGTCGGATCGGCGTCCGAAAGTACTTGGCCATTGACGAGCGGCACCGGCGTCGGCGTACCCCCTCGGTCGATCGAGTAGCTGACCTCCAGTGCGGCCTGTGTCCTATCATCGAGCCACGAGGTGAGCTTCCCGAACAGGGCTGATTCGCGGCGAGTGATGGGATTGATGTGGAAACTGTCGTGCCGCCCACCGATCCAGGACAACACGTAGCCAGACCGCCCATCGCCGATTGGCCCTGAGGCCGACACCTCACCGCGCACCGTGCCGAACTCACCGACTTGCAGTCGGGAGCTAAAGTCCGGCTGGGCCGAGGGGTCCTTAGTGATGATGTTGATGACGCCACCGACCGCCGTCCGCCCGTACAGCGCGGAGTTCGGGCCTTTCACCACCTCGACGTGGTCAATGTTATCGATCGGCATCGACATGAGCTGCGCACTGTTCCGTGCGTCGGTCTGGGGGATTCCGTCCACGAGGATGAGGACGGTCTCGTTTTCATTCGACAGCCGGGGCAGACCGCGGAGCTGAACGGACTGGAAGTTCTCGCCGAAGGAAGCGACGGACACATCACCGGCTTGCCGTATTGCCTCCGTGAAGTTGGTAGCGCCGCTTTGCTGAATCTGCGTTCCCGACAACGCTTGCACTGCGGCTGGCACGTCGCGCACCTCCGTCTCCGTCTTCGAGGCGGTCACCACGACTGCTTGCAGGTTCAACGCCACCGGGCGCAGCCGGATTACGATGTCCGCGGCCTGGCCTGGCTCGAGGGCAACGGATGCTTCTCCCGGCGCGTGCCCCACTCCGGTCGCTGACACGGTGTAGCGGCCCGCCGGGACACCGTTGAACAGGAACGCGCCACTCTCATTGGTTTGCGAGCGGCGGTTGATCTCTCGCAACGCGACGGTGATACCGAACAAGGGCTCGCCCGATGCGTCGTCCAATACCTTTCCGCGCAGCGTGGACGGCGCCTGAGCACGGAGGGATGCTGGACGCAGTGTGAAGGCAAACAGCACGAGAGCGTAGATAGGAACGAAGCGTGCCATGGGCATCCCTCTGTTCGACGAAGTTTGATCTTGTTAGGAGTCGTCCCTCGCGCGCCTTCCCCGACGAGCTCGGTGGTGGTTCGAGGGCGCGGTCTCCACCTGCTCGCTCAACTCGAGCGCGAGCGCCGCAAGCTCGCCATCGCGCACCAATTGGCGGAGGCGTTCGATATCCGCCGAGAGCACCCGATCGCCTTCGAGCGGCGCCACCTGCTGGCGTACGCGCTCGTATGCGACCTTCACGCCGCGCCCTGGCTGAAGGGGCTTTAGGAACTCCAATGCTTGTGCGGCACACAGCAGTTCAATCGCGAGGACATACTCGAGGCACTCCACCACACGCCGGGCCTTGCGCGCCGCGGCCATTCCCATGGATACGTGGTCTTCTTTGTTCCCACTGGTGGGCACAGAGTCCACGCTCGCCGGGTGCGCCAACACCCGCATCTCGGCCAAGAGATCCACCGCCGCGACCTGCGCGATCATGAACCCCGACTCGATCCCCGGGTCGCGCGCGAGAAATGCCGGTAAGCCCGACAAATCCGGATTCAACAGCCGCTCGATCCGGCGCTCGGAGATGCTGGCGACGTCCGTCAACGCGATCGCCAGAAAGTCGAGCGCCTGGGCCACGACCTGGGCGTGGAAGTTCCCCGCGCTGAGCACGATGCCGGCGTCAGGGAAAATCAGGGGATTGTCGGTGGTGCTGTTGACCTCGATTGTAAGCACCTGGCGCACATAACCCAGGGCCCCGCGCGCTGCGCCGTGGACTTGCGGCATGCAGCGCAGCGAGTAGGCATCATGCACCCGTGGATCGTTGTAGCGGTGCGACTCCCGGATCTCAGAATCAGCGAGCAGCGCGCGCAGTCGCTCGGCGCTGGTTATTTGGCCAGGATGCGGCCGCGCCTCCTGCACCTCCGCGCGGAACGGTTCCGGTGTGCCGCGCAATCCTTCGAGGCTCGTCGCTCCCGCGACCTCTGCAGTCTCGACGGCACGCTCGGCCCCGAGCAACGCCAGCACGCCGAGTCCCGTCGTCGCCTGCGTACCGTTGATCAGCGCGAGCCCTTCCTTGGCCAATAACTCGATCGGCGGCAGTCCCGACTGGGCGAGCGCCTGCTTGCTGGGAATGATGCCGCCGTCCAGCTCCACGTCGCCCTCGCCCAGCATGGCGAGCGTGATGTGCGACAACGGCGCGAGATCGCCGCTCGCGCCCACGGAGCCGACCTCGGGCACGATCGGATGAATGCCCAGACGTAGGAAGTCGAGCAGCCGCTGCACCACTTCGACCCGGCAGCCCGAGTCGCCTCGTGCGAGCGAATTAGCCCGAAGCAACATGAGCGTGCGTACCTCGCGTACGCTCAGCCGGGTACCCACCCCGCTCGCGTGACTGCGGATGAGATTGAGCTGGAGATCCTTGCGCCGGCGCGGTTGGATGAACACCTCGGACAACCGGCCGAATCCGGTCGTCACACCGTAGATCCGCTCGTTCTGCTCGAGCAGCTCCTCGACGTATGTCCTAGACCGCTGGATCCGCGCTTGCGCGTCGTCTGAAAGCACCGCTTCGCGCTCCTGACCCAGCGCGACGCGCTCCACGTCTTCCAGGGTGAGTGAACGCCCAGTGATGGCGATCACTTCAGCGTCTCCATGGCCGCGCGGATTTCCGAGATCGCCGCGGAACGCTCCTCGTCGTTCTGGACCGTCTGCAACGTGGCTTCGACGAACTCCTCGAAGATCGCGTGTGACAGGCGATCGATTGCCGACCGGATGGCCGAGATTTGCATCAGAACTTCGAGGCACTCCCGATCCTCGTCGAACATCCGCTTGAGTGAGCGGACATGCCCCTCGATGCCCGCGATGCGGTGGATGAGCTGCTTCTTGTTGCCGGCGAGGAAGGTCATGAGCGTCTCCAGATGAACCCCAAGCGCCTGAACTTATGTTACCCCTACCCCCGGGGGGAGGGGTGGCACCGTGCTGCGGCGTGCAGCCGCCTGTCTTGACAGGCTGCCAGGCGGGCCGGAGAATAGCGACTTCGACCCCCCCTAGGGGGGGGCCAGATGAAACGGTCGGTCACCGGAAGGGGGGCGAGATGCCTGAGATGCCTACCAAGCACGTCGGGGGTCTGTTCGCTGGCGCACTCCTTATCATCGCGACCTGCCTGCAGGCTCAGGGGCAAGGCACGGTTCGAGGGACGGTCCTCGATCGGAGCACCGGCGCGGCGGTGGATCGAGCCACGGTCCGGTTGCAAGGCACCGGTTTCGCCGCCCAAACCAACGACAGCGGCGCCTTCGTTCTGCCCGCGGTCCCGGAGGGCGTGTACTACGTGCTCGCCGCCCGCATCGGGTACGAGGCCACGGCTCCGCTGCGCGTGCACGTCACCCCCGGCGCTACCGTGACCGTCGACCTACGGCTGCCGCCGGCTCCAATGACGCTCAGTCAGGTCGTGGTGACTGCGACGAAAACGCAGACCGCAGTCCGCGACGTGCCGGCGGCTGTGGAAGTGGTCGATAGCGCGGCGCTCGCGGCTAGCGGCGCGAAGACGGTGCTCGAGGCGTTGCGCAGTGTCACCGGCGTCACCGACGCCTCGTTCGGAGAGAACTTTCAATCGATCCAGATGCGGGGCCTGCCACGGTTGGGAAACGAGAACGAGACCGTGCTTTTGCTGATCGACGGCGTGCCCCAGACCGATTCGCGCAATAGCGCCCGTCTCACGAGCATGCCGATTGACAACGTGGGCAGCATTGAGGTTGTGAAGGGGCCGAACTCCGCCCTGTACGGCCGCACAGCGATCGGCGGGGTGATCAACTTCATCACGCGTGATCCACCGTCCCAGCCCGACTTCCGGGCCGGCCTGCAAGCCGGCGCGTGGGACTACGTACGGGTCAACGCTTCGGCGGGAGCGCCCACGGATTCGGCGGGCAGTGGGTATCTCGTATCATGGCAGGGGGAGCAGCGGGAGAGCTTCGTCACTCCCACGACGAAGAAGCACGAGTCGTCGATCTTCGGCAAGTTCAAGCAGGTGATCGATTCGCGTACGCAGTTCTCGATCACCGCGAACTACGCCAACAGCATTGGCGGAACCCCCGCGCCCATTCCCTATAACAGCGGCAAGCTCCTGTCCGAAACCGATCCGAATTTCAGCCTCTACAGCAACCTGAACCTGCCGTACGCCGCTTACAACCAAGACGAGGTGCGTGTATCGGCCCAGGTCAGCCGGCAGGTCTCGCGGACGACTCGCATATCGGACGTCGCGGGCTACCGCCACTTCAAGTACCAGTTCGTGAATGACGGCGACTGCGTGGCGTTCTCCGCGCCTGATACCGTGACGTTGTTTCCGTTCAGCGAGGTCCAGCAGGAGGACTACTACTTCGACGACGCCCGTTTGGAAACAACGGCGCGGTCCGGTCATGTCGTCCAACACATCCTCGCCGGCGGGAGCTTCGAGCGAAACCAGGGACGCGCTGGTGGCGATATCGAGTATACCGACACCGTGAGTTTCGGGGTCCCGATCATCTATACCAATCCCCAGTACCCTGGCGTGAGCCAGCTGCAGACCTCGTCATTCGGGCCCGACCTGTACCGGGGAGATTTTATCGGCCTGTACGTTCAAGACGAGATTTCCTTTGCGGATCGGTGGCATCTCTGGGCCGGCGGGCGATACGACATCAATCACCTGAGGGCGGTTCCACCTGCTCCCGCCTCAGTGGTGCAAGCGACATACACGAAGTTCAGCCCCAAGGCGGGGCTGTCGTACGACCTGCTGACCAATGCACGCTCGGAGGTCAGCATCTACGGGCAGTTCTCTCGTGCCTTTAAGCCGCCCCGCGCTCCTTCGGCGCTCTCCCTCGCCGACACGATCAAGCTGTTCCCGGAGAACGTCGACAACTACGAAGGCGGGGTGAAAGCAAACCTCCTGGGGAACCGTCTGGCGATCGAGGCGTCGGCGTTCTACATGGACCGGACGGGGATTCCGATCGTAATCCGCGTCGTGGCCCAGGAGTTCAAGACCGTCAACGGGGGGGAGCAGAAGTTCAGCGGCGTGGAGTTCGGACTGGAAGGGCGCCCCACACGTAATACAACATTCTTCGCCAAGTACGCCTATTACGATGGCAGGTACGGCACCTATCAATTCAACAACAACGGGACGCCCACGGACTTGACCGGAAATCGCGTGGCGCTCTCGCCCAAGCACCAAGTGGACCTGGGCCTCTCGCTGGGCGCCACGTCGGGCCTGACCGTCGAACTGGAGGAGCATTACAAGGGCAACCGCTACCTGAACAGCTTCAATACCGTGCTGCTGCCGCACTATCTCGTGACCGACGGCAGGATTCGGTACCCGTGGCGCCGCTACGACGTTGCTCTGGGCGCAACCAACATCTTCGATGAGAAGTACGAAACGGACGGAGACATCACGTACGGGATGGCCGCGTTCCCTGCTCCTCCGCGACGCATCGTCGCTGAGGTGACCGCGAGTTTCTGACGAGGCGATGCCGAGCCGAGTTGATATTCCGCCTCCCGATCCCTTGCTGGGGAGTGCTTTGAAGCGGTTCAACTTCCTGACGCACCGCTGGATCGGGATCGTGCTCGGGATTCTGGTGCTGGTGTGGTTCGGCAGCGGCATCGTCATGATGTACTATCCGTACCCCGAGCTCACCGACTCGCAGCAGCTGTCTCTGCTGCACGCGTTCGAGCCCGATCGCACGCTGATCGGGTTTCCGCGAGCGGTGGCGGCCGCGGGAGAAGGCGACATCGTCGGCGCCCGGCTGGCTCTGTGGGACGGCCGCCTCGCGTACAGCCTGTGGCACGAGCGGCGGAGTCGCCGGGAGTACGCCGCCTTGGTGGACGCCCACACCGGTCAACTGCTCACCCCAATGGACTCCGCGACGGCGACAAGCGTCGCACGAAGTGTGGTTGGCGCTCGCCCCCCGCTCAAGAATGTCGCGTTGCTCCCGCGCAGCGATCACTACTTCATGGGCAACGAGCACCGATCCGCGTTCCCGGTGTATCGGGTGCGCTTCGGTGACGATGCCGCCACGGCGGTGTACGTCTCGCAGAACTCGGGCGTCGTGCCGGCGGTGGTCACTCGAGTCACGCGTATCACCACGTGGCTTGGCACAGTGCCGCACTGGCTGTACTTCATGTGGCTGTACTACGACCATCCCGATGCATGGACGTGGGTAAATCTCCTCTTGCCGGGGGTCGCAGTCGTCCTTGCGTTGACCGGGATCATCTTGGGTGTGTATCAGCTCTTCCCGAGACGGTGGCGTGGTGAGTGGCGCATCAGCGGCTACCACGGCATGTCCTTGTGGCACCACGTAGCCGGTGTGGCGTTCGGCCTGCTCGTCTTGACCTGGGCCTTGAGCGGCTTGCTGGAGATCCTGGGCGTGAGCGCCGATCCTCGCCCCGAGCAGCTGGCACGCGCCCGAGGTGGCCCCCTGGATTGGGGCGCCATGCGCGTGGGCGAGGCGGCAGCCCTCACGAACCTCCGCGCGTTCGCAGGTGGCGTCGTCATCCCCCGTGCGATCGACATCGATCAGCTAGACCGTCGCCCGGGCTACCGCTTCATCCTCGACGACGGCCGCACCTATTGGGTAGACGCGGAGACCGGCGCGCCCCGCGGGGACCTAACGGCAAAGCAAGTCGGCGAGGTCGCCGAGCAGGTGATGGAGCGCAGTGCGCCGGTGATAAGCATCGACGAAATCGACCACTACGACGCCTATTACTACGCGCGGCACGGTCGGGAGAAGCACCTCCCGGCCTGGCGGGTGCGCTTCAAGGACCCCCGCCAATCGGTGCTGTACCTCGACACCGTGAGTGGCATTCCCATCGGCTTCGTGGACGCGGAGACGCGCTCCTGGCGCTGGTGGCGTGACGGATTGCACGATCTCGACTTTCCTGCCTTGAACAACCGGCGGCCGTGGTGGGATCTGATCGTGCTGCCGCTGATGCTGGGAGGCACCATCTCCGCGATCACAGGTGTCTGGCTGCTGTTTCGCCGCTTGAGGCGCATGGGCGCGATCTGACGCAACTATGACGGCCGCCACTCACACGTCAGACAGCCCCGCACACTCGTACCACGTCGAGTGGCCCGACATCGCCTTCATCCTCAACTCTGCGCGGCTGCTTCGGGCCCGCCACCAGCAACCCTAGCAAGGACTTCGGACCGCAGCTTCAGGCGCGCCTCGTGTCCTTGAGGCTCAATGCCTGCCGGCCACGCGTAAATATTCCTTCGCCTCGTTGACACCGCTGGTGTGAGGGTCGGCATCGTGCCAGATGGCTGCGAGCTCACCATAGGTCCGCGCCGCCGCCGCCGAGTCGTTGGCAGCAGCCGCCGCACGGGCGAGCCCTAGCAGCGCTACCGTGCGCCGTGGGGCGCGCTCGAGGGCGATGCGGAACTCTGCCTCCGCATCGGTGAACTGCTTGTGGCGCAGCAGCTCGTGACCGAGGAGCTCATGCGATGGCTCGTACACGAACGGCGGACCAAAGACGTACGTCATGCTGTCCTCCATGAGTGTGGCATGACGCAGCAGCGTGAGTTCTTCCGGGACCTTCCCCTCTGCAGCCGCAATCAACCCCTCGAGCTCGGCCCGCAGCACACGGGCTCGCGGGAGCTCTTCTCGATCTCCGGTCGGGTCGTCCGATGTGGCGAACCAAGCCTCCGACTCTCGTTGGTCCTCCGCGAACGCGGCGAGATTACTGCGAGCGGCATCCAAGTCACCGCGACGCGTTGCAGCGAACGTCTGAATGAACCAGTAGGAGAGCCGGGCGCCGATGGTTGGACCGGGGTCAATTTTCCACCGTGCCACGGGGGCCGCCCAGGCTCCACCGAACAGATAGTTGGACCACATCGACAGGAAGGACTGCTTGTCGAGTGCGGCACCCTGGCTCGAGTCGCGCGCAGCCGCCGCTTGAGCGCGGCACCGCTCGAGCAGTCGGGCCGCCGCGGCCAGCCGCCCCTGCTCAACGTAGCCGTAGTCGAGCCAGACGTTGTAATGCCGGCAATACAGAGGCCCGTGGTGCCGCCGTCGCAACATGGCGTTGGCAACGCGCTGTGCGGTCTCGTTCGCTCGCACGACATCGTCCCACATTCCCAGCGCGACGAAGATATGGGACGTCATGTGCTGCGCATGATCAGCGAGGGGCGACAATCGCACCAGCGCTTGCGCCGCTTGGAGTCCCTGCGCCGCGTGCTTGGGATCATCCACTGCATGGATGAGATAGTGAGCCGCGCCCGGGTTGTCGGGGTGGCGCGAAAACACACTTTCCGCCATGGCAGCAGCCCGCATATAGGCGGGTTCGTCCCTGACTCCTTCGCTCAGGCCCAGCAGCGCGAGAGCGTAGAACAGCCGCGCCTCGTCGTCGTCTGGATATGCCGACACGAGATGCTCCATGGCAGCGACGTATTGCGTATCGCGTCGGGCCTGGGGGCCGTAACCGTAAAGGTGGTCGACGGCCGCGAGATACCCGCGCTCGCGTGCGGTAGGTGCCTTCGCCTCACGAGCGTCCGCCGTCGAGGCGAGTTTCGCCAGGGCAGCACGACCTGCGTCCAAGTCTTGCTCGTTCCATATCGGATGGGTATGCGTCATCGCCTCGCCCCAGTACGCCATGGCGAGGCCTGGGTCGAGCCGCTCTGCCTCGCGAAAGGCGTACGCCGCGTCGGGATATTCGAACAGGTGAAGCAACAGGGCACCGCGCGCGAACGCGCGCTGAGCGGCTGGCACTTTAGTCGAGACAGGGAAGGTGACCGAGCCCAGGCCGGGCACGGTCGTGGCTTCCTGTCCATAGGCCGAGGCTGCATTCAAGAGGAGAGAGAGTGCCACGATCGTCGGCCCACGGGCAAGGCGAAATACGGAGTTCGCAAGTGCCTCAAGCGCTACCACGCCAAACCCCGGACAGGAGAGAACGCGCATGGAAGTGAAACGAGAACCGACGCGGACGTTACTGGTCTAATCGCGAAGGCGAAAGAGTCACCAGAGGCTTTACACCGCCACTGGCGAAGTTGAAACGTGAGGGAACGGACGCAGTGCCAGCGAGATTATGTTCCCAAACTTGTTCCCAGGTTCTCTGCCGGAATCGCGTAACTGATGGCTATTCAAAGAGGCGCCGGTCGGAATCGAACCGACGAATAGAGGTTTTGCAGACCTCTGCCTTACCACTTGGCTACGGCGCCGGGATTATGCAGCGCTTGAACTTAGCTGGTCGGGGCCTGCTGGTGAACCCTCGGACTGTGCCGTAACTGTGCCGTTGAACCGCTTGGCCACGGCTGCGGCGAGATCGGCGTCGTTGACGATGTTGTAGCGGTCGAACATGGCCCGCGTCTTCCACCCGCACAGCGTCATTATTGTACCCTCGTCCACCCCCGCTATACGGAAATCCCGCGCTGCGGTGCGCCGCAGATCGTGGATCAGGCGTCCCTTGCAGCCAGCCCGCTTCGTAGCCGCCTGCCACTTATGCACCAGGGTTGTGTAAGCGATTGGCTTCCCGTTCCGCTGGAACACGAACGCACCGTCGCGGCCCTGCCACGCGACTTCCAGCACGCTCTTCAAGTCCGGGGCTAGGCCGAAAGGGAACAGCCGGGCTTTCTTTCCCTTGGTCTGGCGGGCGGAGAGCCGAATCCCCTGGCGCTCCCAATCAACCCGGTCCCAGGTAAGCCCGATGGCCTCCATCACGCGCCAGCCTGTGACACGAAGGAGTCGAATGACCGGCTGGAAGTCTGCAGGTAGCTCCAAGAGGACTCCGGCGAAGTCGTCGTCCTCGAAGAACCCCTCGCGCGCATTCTCCACCTTCGCGAGCTTGATCTTCGGCGAGGTCGCGAGGATTCCCTTCTCGATGGCGAGATTGAACGCGCGCCGCAGCGCCGACAGCTCATTGTTCACCGTCTGCCGTGCGGCTCCCTCCTCGAGCCGCGCCTTAGCGTATTCATCAAGCCGCACGGGAGTTACCGCTGTCACCCGCGTCGGCGCCGGAAAGAAAGCCTCGATGTGCTCCCAAGCCTGCTGCATCCGCTCCTTGGAACGCAGTTCATCAAGATCATACTGCGTCTCATGAAGCCACCGCAGTCCCCCGACCAACTTCCTCTTGCCATCCGCGTCCTTCACAAACCTGCCATCGGCGTCCTTCTCATACTCGGCAAGCATTACGTGATCCGGGCGGCCGATCAGCCTGCCACTCTTGCGGCGCCCGATGCGCTCCCGCAGCACGTCGTGCGCTTCCCTCTTCGTTGCGGCGGTGATCGGTTCTCGGTGGCGCTGCCCGCCCACCCCGTAGTCGAGCCACCACACCTTTCCGCGCTGGTAGACTCTCCCTTGCCCTCGACTCATTTGCCTCCCTCCTGGGGTTGTTTGGTTTAGATCTTCGTGTCTGCACCCTTCAATTCCCTCCGTGCACACGTTACACAGAAGTACTCTTGGCCAGTCGCGCGGGATACGGAGCTGAAAAGACAGGTTCGTGATTTGCGGGATGTAGCAATGACGATTGCGAGGGATGACAAGCCCACCGTATATCGATTCAGGTTCCTGTCCCTTCTCAATCTAGGGCTCGCGACTGTTCTTCTTGTCGCTGTCGTGGTGAGAGTGGCGATGGCAGGTCTTCACGCGATCGGTCGTACAGCATCGGGAGGGGACGTGAACTGGCTGCTGCTAGTCGCCCTTGTCCTACTGTCGGGGTTCTTCCTGGAGCGGCGATACACGCTTTACGGTATGTCGTTGCGAGTTCCTTTCTCCATGGCGTTGGGCCAGCTCCTGCTGTCTTCGGAGAATGTGAAGGAAACGGCCGATGATAGGAAGCAGCTGGGAGCTGGCGGGACTTTTGCTAACAACCTCGGCGCCGATGGAAAGCTCGGCGCTGACAAGAACCTTAGGGCTGGCAAAGCCCTTAGTGAGAAGAACGACTAGGCAAGGAGAGGATTGTGCCTTCTCGCGAATCGAGTCAAGGAGTTCGAGGGCGACGAACGCCGGCATGGCCTAGTGGTGCGCCGAGCGTGTACCTCGCGGGCGGGTTTCGGTCAGGCTGGCAAGCCAAGCTCTCGACCTTGATTCCTTCTCTTCTGTACATCGATCCCTCGAAGCACGGTCTGACGGATCCGATGAGATATACTGAGTGGGATTTGCAGGCGATTCGGCGGAGCGACCTGGTATTTGCGTATCTTGAGGCAACAAACCCGGCCGGCTACGCTTTGGCACTTGAGGTCGGGTACGCAAAGGGTCTGGGAAAGACCGTGATTCTCGTCGACGAGAAGTCGGCCAGAGACGAGCAAGGGGGGCGATACCTACAAATGGTCAGAGCGGCGGCCGACGCGACGTTCGATTCATTCGACGAAGGTGTTGCGTTCCTTGAGCGACTTGCCACCGAGGGACGCGATCCAGACGTGCCTTCGAGGTGAAGTTCAGAGACGAGCTTATTAACTAGGCCCGCCCACTGATAGGGAGAGCACCCTTCCTCTGGCCCAGGGCCTAGCGAACGGTGAGATCGCGAATCGTCTCGGAGTCAGTGCTCACGCTGCATCGCCTCACGGAGCCGGGTGTTCACGAAGCTCGGGATCCACTCGCGCAATCGCTCTCGCTGAAAACGCATGACCGACATTGGGAATTGCGGGCGTACGGCTCGTATGCGGGCGAGGAGAAATCGTCAACCAAGGCACGCGAGACTAGCGAGCAGTCCCTGACGCCTCAAAATCGTCGAAATACGTATCCATGCGCTCGGTCGCATGATGCGCATACGCCTGGGTAACTGATTCACCTCAAGGGGTGCGCCGTCTTATCTCAGCGCCTGAGCACAAGAAGGGGGTCGAACGCTGTCCTGGTGGTCGCTAACTGCGCGGCCGGGCCGCGAGGCCGCACGGTGTCGGCGACGAGCACGAGGTCCGCTGCACCAGCCGGAGTGGTAGCACGTCAACGGCAAGCTGACGGAGCACGGAGCACGTAACACGGCAACACATAGCACGCAGCACCCCTTCCCTCAGAACTCGATGTAGCTCAATATCCAACCGGCGCTTGGGCGCCTTCTGCACAGCCTCCAGCTGGCGCTGTAGCGCGCGCTGTGTTAGGGTTCGCCACACGTTACTTCCTTGAACGCGTCGCAATGTAGCCACGTAAGATACTACAACAGAATCACTTACGTCATTACACTACCCATCCAATGGAGGCATCGATGGCCAAGGCAGCAAGGGCAGAAGAGAAATCGCCGCGACAGAAAAAGCGTCTGACCCGGAGGAATGAGATCTGGACGGACGCGGACAATGAAACGTGGAAGCACGAGCAGGAGATAGGCTGGGTTCCTGTTCTCCCGCGCGTCCTGCCGCAGGTCGCCGCTCTCGCCAACCACCTAGCGCCGAAGGGGAAGGGCGACCCCGGCCTGGTTTATCTGGACCTGTGGTTCAGGACCGACGAGGACTCGTTCGTGCGCGTCTTGAGGGCCGACGACATGGCGGCTGGCGTCGGGTTCACCGGTCAGCGGATGGAGCGCAGCTGGAACGAACGCATGCACGCTCTGGCGGACCTAGGCCTCATTCGCCTGCACAAGAATGAGAGCACGGACGAGATCGTGGCGGTGCTCCTCGTCAACCCGGTCGCGGCCGTGGAACGCCTGCTAAACACGAGAACAGACATTCCACAAGCGTGGAAAGCCGCATGGCGCGAGCGCCTGGACGAGATACAGAACGCGCCGACTTAAGACTTGACCACCAGTCGTGATTGCGGCCGACGACGCGGTGGCCTTTCCCAATGGCCGCACGACGCATTCACAGTTTGGAGGGCAGTACGTATGAGCACGCAGGTCGCAGAACCGGTAGTTGTGTGTCCGAAGTGCAAGCAGCAGTTCCCGCTTAGCAAGGCGCTGACCGGGCCCATCGAGACGCAGGTGGCGCAGCGCCTCCAGGCAGAGTACGACAAGCGCGAGCGCCAGCGCGAGCAGGACGTCCAACGGCGCGTGGCCGAGGCGGCCGCGCAGGAATCCAAAAAGGCCAAAGCCCAGCAGGCGACCGAGATGAAGGCGCTCCGCGACCAGGTGGCTGAGCAGAACGAAGCCATCGCGAAGTTGCAGGCCGAGGAGGTGGCTCAGCGAAAGCGCACGCGGGATATCGAGGCGCGAGAGAAGGCATTGGCGCTCGAAACGGAGCGGCGCGTGGATGCCGCCGTCAAGGCGGCCGTGGCGGCGGCCACAGAGCAAGTCGCTGAACAACACCGGCTGAAGGACGCGGAGAAAGACATGCAACTCGCCGACGTACGCCGCCAGCTCGAAGAGGCGCAGCGGAAGGCACAGCAGGGTTCGCAGCAGATTCAGGGCGAAGTCGCTGAGCTGGACTTGGAATCACAGCTCCGGCAGGCATTTCCCCAGGACCAGTTCGAGCCAGTTGCTTCCGGTCAACGCGGGGCCGACATCCTGCAGCGCGTCATCGACCAGCGTGGCAGCGTCGCCGGCACCATCATCTGGGAGCGCAAGAACGCGAAGCATTTCGCGGAGACGTGGCTGCCGAAGCTCCGCGAGGACCAGCGCGCGAACCATGCAGACATCGTGGTGTTGGTGCCAACGACGTTGCCTCCGGACGTTCGCGTCTTCGGGCAGCGGCAGAGCGTGTGGATTGCGGCGTCCACCGTGGTCATCTCACTGGCCATCGCGCTTCGCTCAGGGTTGTTGGCAGTTTCCCACGCGCGCGTCGTAGCGGACGGGCAGGTGGGCAAACAGGCCACGCTCGTCGAGTACGTCGGCGGCGTCGAATTCCGCCAGCGAGTAGAGTCCGTGCTGGAGCCGGTGGTGGCGCTGGCGGATGACCTCGAAAAGGAGAAACGGTCGCTTGAAACAACATGGGCGCGCCGCGAGAAGCGGCATGAACAGATCGTGCGAGGGGCCGCAGGCCTCTGGGGCGACGTCAGCGGGATCGTCGGGACGCTGGCACTTCCAAAACAGCTACAACTCCCCGCCGCGAAGGGGGATGAGAAGGACGCGGTCTAGCACGCCGCAACGCGTGACGACATGAACGCCGGTGCCTGGCTAGCGGGCACCGGCGTTCGCGGTTCATGCCTCGACAAGGTGAGGCCGTCCGTCAGGGCCCCGTCGATGCTGAGTGAAGGTCAGTGGATCGTGTTTCGCCCAAGGTACTGTGCCGCAGATTGTGCCGGTGGGTGATTGCGAATGACTGCAAATAGCGTCCCGTCGTGCGTGAACCTGCGGAAAAACAACGGCCCCGCATAGCGGGGCCGAGTTTGCAGACCTCTGCCTTACCACTTGGCTACGGCGCCGTGGGGTTAGAAAATGCCTAGAACACTAGCCTTTCTCAACCCCGTTCCCGTCTCCCCAACCTGAAGCCATTGACCTGCGCGCGCGGCGGCCCCTGGCCACGCGCGGGCTGGAGAGCTGGAATCCTCACGAGTGCCGGAGGCAACCGAGCGCCGGGGTTCATTGGTTCGCTCCATCCTGCTGCGCGAATCTCACCGCGTAGCTCCCGATTCGGCTGCCGTGGTCTTTGCCCACCTCGATGTCGGAGGGATAGTGAATGCCGCCGTACAGCCGGGAAATCGCCGCTTCGTCCCGCTCCGCCCGGAAATCGGCCGAATCGGCCGGGAATAAATAGGACAACACCGTCGCCGCCGCTGCCGAGAAGGTCGAATGGCCGGAGGTATAGGACGGAAAGTTCGGCAGCCCGATGACGGTCTTGATGGTGGGATCGAGTTGCGACGGACGCGGATTGAAGTATGTGTACTTGGCGTCCCAGCACGCCACAGCGGCGTCATGCAGCGCCATATTGAGCAGGGCCAGGGCGCGAGCGGCCCGTACTTCGCTGAACTGCGCTCGACTGATATGCGGGACGGCAATGGCGTTCCAATGGCCCGGCGGAGTCGGTGTGCTGACGCCGTCGGCCCACTTGTAAACGATCGCGAGCTGGTCGCGCGAGAGGTTATCGACTGCCTGTTTGACCTGGGCCAGCTCCTGCCGCATCTGGGCAGACGAGGTCGAGGGTGGCGGCGCGGGCCGCTCGTTGACGATGTCGGTCGGGGTGATCAACCAGGTCTTGACCTGACCGAAGAGCGGCAGCATCGGCGGGCGCGGCGGCGCTTCCAGGCTCGTCCAGGCGATCTCGCCCCGCGCCGTGGCCGAGTCCGTGAGCGCCTTGACCAGCGCGGGGCTCCCGCCCGCCGCCTTCATGCCGTCCGTGCCGGCCCGGGCGATGAAGACCGCCGCCACCGCCTGTCCCAACGCCAACCCGGCGGCGATGTCGCTGGCGGACGCCCGGCCCGACAACAAGGCGGCCTGCCGCTGCTCGGCGGCCTTGCGTGTGATCTCTTCGACGGACGTCGGGAACAACAGCTTGAGCAGCTCCGCGTTGACACCAGAGACTACGGCATCTTCGGACGGGTAGCCCGGCAGGTCCGTGTTTGGCATCAATGCCCTGATGCCGCCGTCGACCTTGAACGGTGAGGGGCGGTGGTACTGATACTTGTAGTACCAGGCGACTTTCAGAGCCTCGTATTGGGCGACCGCAACGTAACTGTACGCACGCGCCGCGTAAGGCGGATTGCCGAACGGGTACTGCGGATCGGCAAACGGATTGTTCGGATCGGGGACCGGATAGCTGCCGTCGGGGTTGGGCGCGGGGGGCAGGTCGGCGCGGGCCACCAGCTCGCGCAGAATCTCGTTCCAGCGCAGCACGCCGCCGCTGCTCCAGTAGTCGATGGCGGCCCGCTGCGCGTCGCTGAGCTGAGCCTGGGCGCTCTTGATCGCCGTCAGCTCCGCCTGATAGCCGGGATCGGTCACCGGCGCCGGTGCGGGAACCGCGATCTGCGTGGGCCCTGTCAGTACGATCATTTGCCAGGTCGCGGCCGCGGAGTCGGTTGCGGCCGGCGTGAGCGGAGGAAGCCCCTCGAGCAGCGAGATATCCTTGCTACAGCCGCTCGCCAGGAGCGCGATGGCCAGCGTCGCGGGCGCTCTCATGGGGTCGCCTGGCTTCGAAAGGACAACGTGTACAAGAGACCGAGTGTAAGCGTCGTGCCCTGGCCGACGTTGCGCCCGTCGATCGTGTACCCGTAGGCGACTTGAGACGTGAGGTTGCTGAGCTTGGGCAGCTGGTACAGCACGACGGCGGTCACCTTGGAGAAGTTCATCTGGTTGGAAACGAAGGGCATATCCTGGCGGCGGCAATCGCCACCGCCCAGCGTGCGCTGCGCCGCGAACGTGACGGGAATCATCAGGCCGCTCTTCGAGTAGCCGAATCCCACGTTGTAGTTGAAGACATCAGGCATGGCGACTTCGTTGCTCAGGAACAGCTGGCCGTCGGTGTAGTAGTACGGGCGATCGAGGGTCACCTTCCCCCGCCATGTGTATGCCGTGGAGCCCGTGAGGAACCATCCCGCCTTGGCGCGAAAATCCAACGTGAACCGTCCGGAAACGCGCTTGCTGGCCAAACCGATGGAGAGCGGCTGGAAATCCGGCGTATAGCGGCTCAGCGGAATGCTCCCGGCCAGGACGGCGATGGCGCGGAGCGAGCCCACGTCGGTGAATGGGGTCTCGAGCACCCGGTACTTGGCCGCCAGGGTGAGATCCTGGAAGCCGCTCATGCCCTGCAGCACACCCTGACTCGCGGCAGTCCATACGTACGGAACGTTCGCGATGAGATTCAGGCGACTCGTGACACCGTAGCTGCCAGACCACATGGCGGTTTGCGTGGTGACGGTCCCGATGTTTCCGTTGACACGCTTCAACGTTCCTTCCCAGTAGTGGTCCCAACTGTCGTGCATATAGAGCCCGCCCACCGCGAGCGTCTGGGGGGGAAGGAGCAAACCGTCGTCAATCGTCTGGGACCGCAGTGATGGTGCCGTCAACACAATGAGTAGGCATGCTGGTCCGGACCAACTCCTTCGCATTTTTGCCTCCGAGTGATCGCGTTGGGTCGGAGGATGATATCGGTGCTTTGCCATCTCCGCTAGAGACGCGCTGTTCCCCTGTTGCTTCGACAGGAACTGCCAGACATACTTCTCTGTCATGCCTACAGGAGAGACATCACGTGACGCGCGTCGTGGACGTGCTGCAGGGGACGCTGGACCTGCTTATTCTCAAGTCGCTGTCGTTGGTGCCCATGCATGGCTGGGGAATCACCCACCGCATCCAGGAGATGTCGCGCGGCGCCTTCCAGATCGGCCAGGGATCACTCTATCCCGCCCTGCACCGCTATGAGAATCGTGGTTGGGTGACGTCCTACTGGCGCACCACCGAGAACAATCGGATCGCGCGGTACTACGGTCTCACGCCGGCCGGACGGCGGGCCCTGAACGAAGAAATCGCGCGCTGGCGGTCCTATACCGGCGCCGTCGACCACGTCATCGCAGCGCGATAGCTATTTCGCGAGAATCTTGCTCTGGTTCGCCAGAATTTTCTTCTGATTCCTCAACATGGCCTGCAGATCCCGCAGGATCTTGTCCTGATTGGCAAGGATCCCCACGAGCCGATCTTGATTCCGGAGGATCTTGCGCTCGTTGGCGATGATCCTCTCCTGGTTCCGGCGCGTCGCTCCGGTCATTGGCTGGGCCTTGGTCGCGATGGCCGATACGTTACACCTGCCCCGGTGCCTCGGCAACACAATTGGGAAGGTCTGCAACCCTGCCACTCTCCCCCCGATCCAATACATGAAGCCACCCAAACGGAGCCCCCATGAAGTCGCCCGTCCTTCTCCTGGCCGCCGCCGTGGCGCTGGCCGCTCCCCTTTCAGCCCAGCACGCCGTCCCGTCCGGCGGACAATGGCTCATCGAGCCGGGCGAACATGCCGGTGTCGTCCGGCTGACCATCCGCTACGGCGAGCGCCGGCATTCTGATAGCTGGAACAGCCAGGACGACGTTCCGCTGAGCGAGCTCGTGGGCCTGTCGGCCGCCGACATGGGCGGCCCAGGGGCCACCGTGCATTTCAAGATCGTCCGTTCTGCCGGCACGCTCACGTGCGAGGGGTGGTTCGATGCCGGGAAGGGGTCGGGCCATTTCAGCTACGCGCCCAACGCGGACTTCGTCGCCGAGCTCGCCAAGCGGGGCATCAACGCCCCGACGGCCTGGGAACAGTTCGCGATGACCATGTCCGGCGTGGGCCTCGACCTGGTGGACGAGCTGAAGCGGCAGGGATATGACCGCCCCACGGCCAGCGGCCTCGCACGCATGAGCACGCACGGCGTGGACCTCGCCTACGTCCGAGACCTCGGCGCTCGCGGGTATCGACTCAAGGAAACGGATTCACTGGTGCGGATGCGCGATCACGGCGTGGACTCGGAGTTCATCGCATCGCTCGACAGCGCGGGGTACAAGAAGCTGAGCGCCGCAGACCTGGTGCGGATGCGAGACCACGGCGTGGATGGGTACTACATCGCGGAGATGAAGGAAGCCGGCTACACCCCGTCCAACCCTGACGAGCTGGTCGAGTCTCGCGACCACGGCGTCGATGGCTCCTACATCCGGTCGCTCAAAGAAGCCGGGTACGACAGCCTGTCGCTCCGGGAGCTGCGCCGGGCGCGGGACCACGGCGTGACTCGCTCATTCATTCGACGACTGGCGGATCACGGGTACGGCAAGCCGTCGCTGGATGAGGTGATCCGGTTGCGCGACCGGGGGCTCCACTAACCACGCCGCCGCGCCGGGGCGCGCCCCGCCACCGGACACGCCGGGGGGGTCGGGGGGGGCGGGGGCGGCGCCGTGGCTCCCGTGCCGTTGACCTTAGCCCACGCTGCGACGGCAGTCCGCACGTCGGTGCAGGCCGCGAGGTAGTCCGCCCGCATGGCCTCGGTGGGCGCAACGTCGCCCGTCTCGAGCCCGTTGATCTGACTGACCAGCTCGGCGTTGATGCTGACGAACGTCGGCGGCGGCCGGCGCCCGCCCCGCCCGAATCCTCCCCCGTCTGAGCTATCCGGGTTCCCCGCGACGGCGGCGAGCGCCGTGTCGAGCGCTTTGGCCGCGGTCCCGGTGTCCGCCGCCAGCTTCGCGCGCTCCGCGGCCAACTGATGATACCAGTCCCATGACTGCGCGAGGCCGCGATAGATCTCCATCTGCAGGGCGTGCTGAGCGCGCAGGTCCGCGAGCGTCGCGGGCGAGCGCGGGTCGTTCTTCACCGTGACCGTTTGCGTGTAGCGCTTGCCGTCGACGGTGAGCCGCAGCGTGTACCTGCCCGGCAGCACGAGCGGCCCTTGGGGCGAGGGCGGCGTGAGGCCCGGATTGGCGTTGATCTCGAACGTGTGCTTGAACGCCGGTGGATCGTCGTAGCGCAGGTCCCAGTTCACCCGATTGGTGCCGACGGCGGTGGGCAAGGGCTCGGGCGTCGCCAGCCAGAAATTGGGCTCCGGTGGCCGCGCCGCCTCTTCGACCGGCGCGGTCGCCCGGCTCGACAGGTGACGCACCACTGCGCCGCTGGAATCGAGCACTTCGAGCGTGACCTCTCCTGCCGGCGGCGCGGCCAGATAGTAATAGATGATCACGCCGTCGGGCGGGTTGAGAGCGTGCGGCACTTCCGGCGGAAACGGCGTGTCGTACCCGACGTTGCGGCGCATCCGCAGCGCCGTGCCCCCTCCTGGCGCGAACAGATGGACCGCTTCGCTCGCCGTCGCCGCCGTCAGCTGGCGCAGGGGAGAAAAATCGTCCAGGACGAAGATCCCCCGCCCGTAGGTTCCCACCACCAGGTCGTTGCCCTTGATCACCAGATCACGATACGATGTGGTGGGCAGGTTCAGGCTGAGCGACTGCCAGCTGTCGCCGTCGTCGAAGGACACGTACATGCCGGTTTCGGTCCCCGCAAACAGCAGGCCCGCCTTCTCGGTGTCGCCCCGGACCACCCGCGCGAAGCTGCCGCCCGGCTGGCCGGTGGGCAGGCCATTCACGATGAGCGTCCACGTCCGGCCGTAGTCGCGCGTGCGGTAGAGATAGGGGTGGTAGTCGCCGGTGCGATGCAGGTCCACCGCCACGTACGCCTCGCCGGGATTGAAGTGCGAGGCCTCGATGCTCGAGATGTCGGCACGGGTCGAGTCGGGGAGGTTGGGGATGCTCACCCAGTCCCAGCTCTTGCCCTCGTCGCGCGTCACTTCGATCAGGCCATTGTTCGTTCCCACCCAGATCTCGCCCCGGGCCACGGTCGACGCGGACAGTGCCTCGATCGCGCCGGCCACCGGCTGGCCGGGTTGCCCGCGCAGCGAGTCGGGCGGCGGCGTGACGCCCTTCGGGTAGCCCAGGTCGGGACTCAGCTTGGTCCAGTGGGCGCCGCCATCGGTGGTCGCCATCACGTATTGCAGGCCGGCCAACAGCTCGTGCTGGTTCCACGGCGCGAACGCGAGCGGCTGCGACGCCGTCGTGCGTGCCTTGAGTGCAGGATCGAGCGCCGGCCCCACGTCCATCCACTGCTCACTCGGGTAAGTGATCCGGACGACGCCGATGCCGCTCGAGTACAGGACGTCGGGATGCAGCGGATCGGGGAGCTCCGATCCCCACTCCCACCCGGGGACGGGGCTCCAGTCGAGCGGCGTCACGGCGCCGAGGTTGCCGCGGGAGCGCACGCGCACAGCGCCGGCGTCCTGCTGCGACGCATACACCCAATAGGGAAATGAATTATCGACGGCGATGTGGTACACCTGCTCCGTGGATTGATTGTACCACGAGCTCCACGTCTGGCCGCCGTCCAGCGTCACCACCGCGCCCTGGTCCAGGCCGAGCAGCATGCGCTGGCCGTTGGTGGGATCGATCCATAGCTGCTGCGGATCGTCGCCGCCGGGGGCGCCCTTGAAGCCGGTGAAGCTGCTGCCCCCGTCGGTGGACTTGTAGCTCGAGGTATTGATCGTGTACACGACGTCGGGGTTCTGCGGGTCGACGTAGACGCCGCAGTTGTAGCCGCCCTGGCCATTGGCGATGCGGCGGTCGCTCGCGTCCATGTGACGCCAGCTCGTGCCGCCATCGTCCGAGCGGTACAGTCCAAAGTTGCCGATCAGGAACATCCGCTGGCCGTTGGTATGCATCGCTATCGCCACCGACGTGCGCCCGTACAGTCGCGGTAGGCCGTCACCCGTTAGCTCGTGCCAGGTGACGCCTTCATCGGTGGACTTGTAGAGCGCCGTGTTGGTGGGGCCGGTCCCACCAGCACCGGCTCGGCCTCCACGGTTGACTGGTGGGTTGGGCGGCGTGTAGTTCGCCACGGTGGTGGCGAGCATGATCTCGGGATGATCGGGGGCCCATGTGATCTTCTGGGCGCCGGTCGAGTCGTTCACGTACAAGGTCTTGGTCCAGCTCTTGCCGCCGTCGCTGCTGCGGAACACCCCACGCACATCACTCTTCTTGTGAACGTCGCCCTGGGCGGCGAGCAGCACGACGTTGGGGTCGTGGGGATCGACCAGGATCGAGGGGATTTGCTTGGTGTCGTCGAGCCCGAGGTGTTGCCAGGTGCGGCCCGCATCGCTGGACTTGTACACGCCGTCGCCTTCGTTGATGGAGCCGCCCGTGATCAGGTCGCCGGTCCCGGCGTAGACGATGTCGGGATTGGAAGGCGCGGCCTCGATCGAACCAATAGACGAAACCGCTGTGACGGAGTCGAATACGGGGAACCACGTTTCGCCGGCGCTCGTCGTTTTCCAGACGCCACCCGCGGGCAGGCCGATGTAGAACACGCCGGGCTGGCCGATGGCGCCGGTGACGGCCGCGACCCGACCGGCGCGAAACGGGCCGAGGTTGCGCCAATGCAGGCCGGCAAGGAGCGCCGGCGGTATGGGCGCGGGGGGCCGGGGCACGCCGGTCGCGACAAGGACGAGGAGCAGCGATGGCAGGCGCCAGGCGACGAACACGCGAGCGGGCATAACGGGACCTCGAGTCGGCAAGGGATGACGGCGGTGCGGCAAGGTTCGATAACGTTGCGGGCCGTGTCAATGCTCGAGCTTCATCCCCCCCGCCACGGCCTCTGGGACGGGGATCGTCGAGCCCTCCTACTGACCCCTAACCCCCGAGCAGCCGCTCGATCTGCGGCCACGCGGCCCGCGCGTCCGCGTACCCCAGATCGATCAGCGCGTCCGTATACGCGGGATCGAACAGCAGGTAGCTCAGGAAATCGGCGGCCCCCGGCCCCGGGCGGCGACCGCCCATGCCCCCCACCAGCCAATGCAGGAGACCCGGAAGCCGCACGCCCTGCGCGACCGCCAAGGCGCCGATGTCGCGCGACGGCCGCAGCACCAGCAGGCGCACCGGGCTCAAATGGCTGGGCCCTCCATCGGGACAGTTGGCGAGCAGCTGGTTGATCCGCTCCAGCCCCTCGGCGTCCGCGTCGGGTGCGTCGAGGAACACGGAATGCAGCAACAGGCCCATCGCCTCCGCCACCGACGGATACTCCGCAACTGTACTCGGCGGCAGCGGGAGCGCCTGCGGATCGGGGCGCATCGTGATCACGAGCAGTGCCTTCGCACCCAGATGGATGGCGGGCGCGAACGGGGCCGTCTGCCGGACGCTGCCATCGCCGTAGAACTCGTTGCCGACCCGCACCGCGGGAAAGAGGATGGGAATGGCGGCGGAGGCCATCACATGGTCCAGCGTGAGCCGAGTCTGCACCGAGTAGCGCAGCGCCCGGCGCCACATCTGCACGCCGTCGGCACCGTGCACGAACGTGACGGTCTGGCCTGACGTGTACGCGGTCGCACTCAACGCAACGGCGTGCAGCCGGCCCGCAGCGATGTTGGCGTCGATGCCGCCGAAGTCGATGCCCTGCTCGAGAAACCCGCGCAGCGGCGCCATGTCGACCAGCCCGTGCACCGCGGCCGGACCGTTGTGCCGGCCGAGCGCCATCCTCGCGAGCCAGCGCAAGCCCGCGGGCACGAGACGCCCGGGGCGAATCCGGTATACGCGCTCGATGGTGAGGCGGGCCCATTCCTGACGCAGGGCTTGAACCGCGGCACGCAGCGGCCCGCGATACGCCGCGAGGTAGGCGATGTTGATCGCGCCCGCCGACACGCCCGTGAGAATGGGAAATTCCAAATCCGGCAGGCGTTCCACGATGGCCGACAACGCGCCCACTTGATAGGCGGCATGCGCCCCGCCTCCCGTGAGCACCAGTGCCACGGGCAACCTCAAAACGTCACACGATCCTTCTTGGCTTCGATCGGCGCGACGTCGAGACCGGGCACCTGCTTCAGGTCGTCGAGTGACTTGAAGGGACCATGCTGCATGCGGTACGCGACGATCGCGGCGGCCTGGGAGCGCCGCAGCGTCAGGCCGCTCTCCAGCTCGATCGCGGTCGCGGTATTGAGGTTGATCCGCGGGCGCTCGTCGGCCGGGAAATGCGCGACGAGGTAGTCGAGCACAGCGGCGCGCTCCTGCTCCGTGCCCTTGGCGCCGAGCGCGACCATCTTTCGCAGTGTGGCGTCCCAGCCGGCGCGATCTTGCCGCACGGAGACCGCCTGCTCGACCGCGTGGCATTGGGAGCACAAGCGGACGGTCGCTTCCCTGCCCGAGCCCTCCGGCAGCTGCGCCGCCGCCGCCCTCCACCCAGCCCCGCAGGCGAGGAGCGCGACGAGCGCGGCGCCGACCTCAGTGCTCCATCGGGAAACCGAAGGCGTACAGTGTGCCATCACTCGTCCCCACGTAGACCTGGCCGCTCTCCCCTGACAACCCGCCCCGCGCCACACCGGCGATCGCGGTGCCGCTGCTCCACAGCTCCCGACCCGTGGCCCCGTCGAGCGCGTACAACACGCTCGGACCCGCCGGGGGGGGACCGCTCGCGACCGCGAACACCACCCCGTTGATCACCATCGGCGTGAGCGGGGAGGGCATGTCGCGTGACGTCCAGCCGGCCTGGAGGGTCGGCGCGCCGTTCTGCTCGATCACCTTCCACGCGACGACGCCGCTCCGCGCCGCTGCCAGCAGCCAGCGAGTGCCGCTCGAGTCCGCCCAGCTCACCGCGGCGCCAGCCGCCAGTCCCGTGGTGGGACCACCCGGCGTCGTGACCGAGGCCATGCGGGCGCCGTCCACCAGATGGATCCGCCCGTCCCGGCTGGCGGCCGCAATCAGCGTGCTGCCGCTTTGCTCGAAGATCACCGGAGAGGAGGCGAAGCCTGGACCGCCCGAGCGATAGGCGCTCTTCGGCGCGAGGGTGCGCGGCTCGAGGGCCTGCACCGTGCCGCTCGTGGTGGCGACGTAAATCGTTCCGTCGGGACCGATGGCGGGGCCCAGTGCGCCGGCAATCCCGCTCCCCCCACCCGCGGGCGCGCGCCACGTAGCGACTTGCTTGGAGCCAAGGTCGAGCGCCCACACTGCCGCGGGTGCCGTCCCACATCCGGCGCTGGTCGCCACGTAGGCGACGTCGTCCACGACGATCAGTCCACGGGCGTCGGCGTGCGGCGGCAGGAACGGCACCGGTGGATCGGCATCGCTGCCATCCATGGCGTTGAGCGTGCGCAGCGCGCCGTCGCTCGCCAGGGCATAGAGGACCGGGAAGGGATGCGGACTCGGGCGCTCGCGCGAAGGCGCAGGGGTGGAGACCGGCGCGGGCCGCGGTGCGGCGTCGCGGCGGCGCGCCGCCGCGACCAGGGTGACCGCGCCCTCACCAGGCTCGCCCACCGCGCTCCGCGCGAATTGGCCGGCATTCCCTCCACCGTATGCCGCGGCCGGCACCGCGGCGTTCGTCGCACGTGCCAGGCCCGGCGACAAGCTGGCCGCGCAAGCGGGCGAGCCGGCGGGCGGCGACGGCAAGCGCCGCTCCCATTCGGTTCGACCCAGGTCGGTGTCGAGCGCGATGACGTGATCAGCTTTGCCGCTGACGAAGCCCAGGGCCCGGAATCCGCGGTGGCCGATCAGGAGATCGAGCAGCACGGGTGATGACACACCGCCGGTGTTGACCTTCCAGAGGAGCTGGAATCCAGGCTTCCGCAGCTTGTCCGGGGAAATCTTGGCGTCCGACCGGACCCACGAAGACCGCTGGGCGTCGTAGCCGCCCGTGGTCCAATCCTGGGCCCGCACAACGGGACCCCACACCACGACACCTCCCGCGTACATCAACACTGCCGCCAGGTATTTTCTCATGGCTTGATGCCGAAGCAGTACAACGTCCCGTCGAACGTGCCGAGGTACACGCGCCCGTTCGCGACCGAGAGGCCGGCCCAGTGGTTCCAGGAGGTGATCTGATCGCCACTGGACCACAGGTCGTCGCCCGTGCGGGCGTCCAGCGCGTACAGAACGGCGTGGGTGGAGTTCTTGATGCGAATCTCGGCCGAATTCGCGCGCAGCCCCAGCTCCGGCGTGGCCTGGGTGGTGCTCTCGCCGCTCCCGTACGCAAACACCACACCGTTGGCGACGACCGGTGGCTCGGCGCGGTTCATGTCGCGGGAGATCCAGACAGGCGTGAGCTGGTAGTGTCCGTTCTGCTCGTCGACCTTGAAGGCGGCGATCGCGCCCCACGTTACTGCGCCGTGCTCGCGCGGGGCCTGGAACGCCGAGTGTTTGGGTCCCCAGAAGGGAGCGAACACCCAACGGGTGCCGTCGGAATCCGCCCAGCTCGCCATGGCACCCCAGATGCCGGCCGAAGCGAAATTGACCCCTTCGTTGCACAAGAGCGGCGAGCGGTACAACGGCGTGCGATGGTCATCGCCTCCGATGGACTCGGTGTCCATCAGGTAGATGCGGCATTCCTTGGCGCCCGCCACCATCAGCTCTTTGCCGTGGTAGTCGAAAATCGCCGGCGTGACTTGCATATCGAGGTCGCGCTTGAACAGCCACTCCGCGTTGGTCGGTGCGTAGTAGTCCACCAGGTCGAGCGCCTTCGTGGTGGGATTCTGCTGGACGCCGATGATGCCGTTGCCAAACAGGCCGCGCTCGGGATCCCATGGCCCGTCGCCGGTGCCGGTGTACATCACGCCCTTCGAGCTGATGGCCGGGCCGGTGCGGCCCCACATCCCACCACCCGCGGGTCCCCAACTCCCCACCTTGTCGGTGGCCAGGTCGTAGGCGTACGCCATGTTCGGATGGCCACCGCACCCCTGCGCCGTGTGCGTGTAGACCACGTCCTTCCAGAGGTTCAACGCGTACGGCTTGCCGTTCGCCGGCATGAACTTGGCCGGAGGCGCCACGTCCTCGCCGTCGGCGGCGCTGAGCCGATGCAGCATCCCGTCCCACGACACCGCGTAAATCGTGTAGCGACCCGGCACCGTCGTGGGACCGATCACCGGCGTGGCGGTGATGCCGCCCGGGCACATCAGGCCGCGAGCGGCGGTGTCCGCGATCGTGGCGTGATCGAAGCGCCGCTTCCATAGCAGCACGCCGCGCTCGGCATCGATGGCGTACAGGTTGTCCGACACACCGGTCTCGACGACGATCTGCTTCGGCCCGTCGCGCGTATCGACCCGCCCCACGATGAGCGCCGGCAGGAGCGAGTGCATTTCCCGCGG
>CBFHAJ010000016.1:0-38236 GCA_965653495.1 uncultured bacterium
CGGCTGGGGTACATGGGGCCCGGGGCACAGGGGGGGCGGGCTGTCGGGGGGGGGGGCTCGCCCGGCCACGCGTGGCGTCCGGCGCTGGCGCGCTACGGGGCGGCCGCGGGCCTGTTCGGCGTGGCCATGTTTGCCGATGTGCGGGTGAACGCCCAGGAGGCCACGGACGAGTGGCTCGGCGATATCCGGCTGCTGATGCAGGAGGCGGCGGCGCGCGTGCCCGAGGTGCGGAATGCGTCGGGCATGCTGGCCCCAGTCGCGGGAGCCGCCGCCATCGTGCCGGGGGACTCCCTTGGCTCCGCTATCGTGCGGCGCGATGTCGGCGGCGTCGTCCGCGCCACGGCGGCCGTGCGGCTCGCGTCGAGCCGATGGGTGGAGCTGCGGGCCCGCCCTCTCGAGGCGGGCACGGAGCCGGGTTTCCTGCTCATGCTCGCCCTGGCGGCGCTCGGGCCGGTCGCGGCGCTGTACGGCGTGTGGAGCCTCGCAGCGGCGCCCCGCGTGCGGCGGGAGACGGTGGCCGCCTGGGGGTTCCTCGCGCCGTCGGCATTGCACCTGGCGGCCTTCACACTCGGGCCGCTGCTGTACGCCGTGTACCTGTCGCTGCATCGCGTCAGCCCCGCGGAGCCGAGCGCGCCGTTCGTGGGGCTCGCGAACTTCGCCCGGGCGCTGGGCGACGCACAGGTCTGGGGCGCCCTCGGCCGCACGCTGCTGTACGCGCTCTATGTCCCGGTCTCTCTGGCGATCGCACTGGCGCTCGCGCTCGCGGTGCACCGCCGCAGGCGGGGCGTGGGACTCGTGCAGGCGCTGTTTCTGCTGCCGGGTGTCTCGTCCGTTGTGGCCGGGGCTCTGGTGTGGCGCTGGATGTATCAGCCGGAGCTCGGCGTGATCGCTCGTGCCTTGCGCGGCCTGACGCGTACGGGGCTCGCGCCCGTGACGATCGATTGGCTGGGCGACCCCCGCTGGGCGCTCGCGGCGGTCATGATCGTCTCGGTGTGGATGCAGCTCGGTATTCAGCTGACCGTGTTGCTGGCCGGCCTGCGGAGCATGCCGACCGCCTACCTCGACGCGGCGCGCGTCGACGGCGCGACTGCCTGGCAACGGCTGCGGCGCGTCACGCTGCCGCTGCTGTCGCCCGTGCTGCTGTTCGCGTTGGTCACGGGGATCATCGGGGCGTGTCAGGCATTCGCGTTGTTCGTGGTCCTCACCGGCGGCGGCCCGCTCGGTGCCACCGATGTGATCGTGTATCGCATCTACGGGGCCGGCTGGGAACTGCTGCAGTTCGGTGACGCGAGCGCGCTCGCGCTGCTGCTCGCGCTCGTCCTGCTCGTCGCGACGCGGCTTCAGGTCCGGTGGCTCGGCAGGCGAGTCGAGTATGTCTAGACGCGCGAGGAGAGCGCGGAACGCGGGCGGGTGGATCGGACTCGCCGGCCTGGTGGCGCTGGGCGTGCTCATGGTCGCGCCCTTCCTCTATATGATCGCCGCGGCGCTCGGGGTCGATCTCGCCGGGTGGAGGCGCCTGCACCCCGATGTTTTCGCGCGCGCGCTCACCGCCGCGCCGTTCGACCGCTTCTTCCTGAACAGCGCGATTTTCTCGGTCGCGGTGGCGGCTGGGCAGGTGCTCACCAGTGCCACCGCCGCCTATGCGTTTGCCCGTCTGCGCTTCGCGGGACGCGATCGCCTGTTTCACGCCTACCTCGCGGTGTTGCTGCTCCCGGCCGTCCTGCTGTTCGTGCCGCGCTTCCTGCTCATCAGCGCGTTGGGATGGGTCGACACGTATCAGGGGCTCATCTCGACCGAGCTCGTGTCGGTCGGCGGGATGTTCCTGCTGCGTCAGTTCTTCCTCGCGATTCCGCGCGACCTCGAGGATGCGGCGCGACTGGAGGGCGCGGGTGAGTGGACCATTTTCCGGCGTGTGACGCTCCCGTTGGCCCGGCCGGCGGTGGCGACCCTCGCGGTCCTGGCCCTCGCGGACCAATGGAAGAGCTTCTTCTGGCCGCTGGTCGCGACCCGCTCGGAGGACATGCGAGTGGTCGAAGTAGGACTGGCGAGCCTGCACGGCGTGTACGATCTGAATTGGCCCTACCAGATGGCGGCCGCGACGGTGTCCCTGGCTCCGGTGTTGCTGCTGTTCCTCGCGACTCAGCGCTGGTTCAGGCGGGGCATTGCGGTGACACTTTAGCCCCGGCCCTTCCTCCCGACGGGCGCGGCACGAAACTCGAGCTGCCACTTGATGTCGCGTCCGTCGCCGCCAGCAGCCCAACGCAGCACGACATGCCCGCTCTCCAGGCGGTCCACGGCGCACGGCACGTCCGCCTTGCACGTACCCGGCCGTAGCCCCTTCGGAACGGCGATCGTCACGGCGTAGGCGCGACTGTCCAGGTTGCGCGACGTCGCGGCGAGTCTGCGGGTTCTCGAGTCCCACGTCTCGTCGGTGAGGTCGACCACGCCCTGCACCAGGTGTCGGCTCGTCCCGATCACCTGGGGGTGCGTGGCAACGGGGCGGAGTCCGACCATGAGGACGCTCCGCGGCTCGAGGGTTGCTGCGACGGCGTCTGTTACGTCGGACAGGGGGGCGTCGCGCCAGACGTCGTACGCCGTGAGCCTGGCGCCCGTCACGCCGAGCGCCGCCACCGGAATCGAGGTGGGGAGGGACTCGTCGCCCCAGTTCACCAGCGCGGCGGTCCACCAGCGCGGGGCGCCTTCGACTACCCAGGTGCGCGCCGGCAAGTCGCGCTGCAGGCTCCAGACGCCACCGCCCGGTCGCGCTTCACCGAATACGCGCAGGGCGAGCACGTTCTCACCGCCCCAGTTCAGGATGTCGGGCGCGACGCGATAGCGCCGGTAGGCGTGGGACTCACCGCGCTCGCGCGGCGGGAAGTCCCCCGTCTGGCCCACCTTCACGCCATTGATGAACGCCTCGTCGGCGGCGTCGATTCGACCCAACTCGACGTGGAGCGGCTTGCCGCCCGCCGGCGCGTCCAGCGTCGGCAGCGCGAAGCGCGTGCGGTACCACGCCACCCCCGCGTAATCCGGGTGACCGGCTTCGGGCCAGCGCGCCGGGACCGGGATGGTGTCCCACGCGGCCTCGTCGAACGCGCGGGTGGCATAGCTGGAGTCGTCGCCGGTGCGGAACCGCCAGGGTCCGCCGATGGCGAACACGTCGCTGTCGCGGACGATCGCGGGCGCCACGTCGCGCTGCGCGACCGCACCGTCGATCGGTCGCCCCGCCACCGGAGCCGCGGGGAGGATCCGCTGCAACAGCGCGAGGCGCTCGGGAGGCAGCTTGGGGAGGTTATCCGAGAACAATGTGATGCCGCCGGTCAGCGCGACCAGCGACGCCCAGGCCTGCGCCTCGTCGGCCGCGAGGGGCGGGCGGACGACCACGCACCCGGGGTCGTTGAGCCAGGTCGAGCGCTGGTAAAAGCTCCGCAGCGCCGCGCCGCGCGCCGCCGGCTGGATGCCGCTCCAGCCCGGCGCCGCGTCGGGAGCGATGCCCATCCCGTTCAACAACCCCACCGCGTGCTGCAGCGGGGCGGCGTTCCCCGTGAGGAAGGCCTCGGTCCCGAGCCCATCGCGGATGGCGCCGAGCCCGCCGCGATACGCCTCGGCGTGGGTGAGACCGCCGTAGTGCGCCGTCCCGAGGGTCGCCCACCGCAACCCGTCGATGCGCAGGCCGTCGTATCCCCATTCGCGCACCACCCGGCGCGCCAGGTCGAACAGCCACTGCTGCACTTTGGGATTGGCGCCGTCGAGGGCGTAGATCGCTCCGCCCCAGCCCTCACGCGTGTCGCACACGATGGGGCCGCTCGCATCGCGCAGCAGCCAATCGGGATGCTCCGCCGGAATGCCCGACCGTTCGGCCACGGCGAACGGCGCGAGCCACAGGCCCGCCTTGAACCCTTTCGCATGAATCAGATCGGTGAGCCACGCATGGCCGTGGGGGAACTTGTCGTTCGGGTCCCACGCACCGGCGGCACGCTGGTAGCCGTCGCCGAGCTCGACGTAGCGGAAGAACCGGCGATCAAAGCTCGCGGCGCACACCTCCACATTGGCGACGACGTCCGCTTCGGTGACGCCTGCGGCGAGCTCCTGGCGGGAGCACCAGCCGGCGGGCGCCACCGCCTCCGCGAGCCGCTCGCGATCGATCGGCGACGACGGCACGAACAGCGCGCGCAACGCTGTGAGGCCGTCACCCCGAGGGTCGAACGCGAAGCGCAGGCGTGACGCATCGCCGTCCGGCCGCAGCGGGCGGACCGGCAACCAGTCGCTCACCGCCTCGAATCCGTCCCGGCCCAGCCGCACCCGTCCCTCGCCGGGCTCGCCCGCGTCGAATGCCATGGCGAGTCCCCGGCCCGTGCGCGTGAGCCCGAGCGCCCCGTGGCTTGCCAGGTCAGCCGCCGGCGACCCCAGGGTGACGACGCGACACGGGTCGAGGGAGTGATAACCGTTCACGAGTGCCACGAGGGGGCCGTCCCCCGGCAACACATCGGCGTCCCGCAACTGGAAGAAACGGATGCCCTGCACGCTCGGAAGGAAGCGATCCGGGAACACCGTCACGCTGACCGCCGCCTGCGGCGTGTCGCCCGCGGCCCCCGTGAAGAACTCCGCCTCGACCCACACACCCGCCGCCCGGCCGCGTACGACGACAGAATCGCCTCCGGGCGGTCGCTTGGTGCCCACGGTGCTATCTTCCAGCCCGGCCAGCGTGAGCGTCTGGTCGCCGACCGAGGCGACGACCTCGGCGTTGCGCACGAGAGCAACCCGCTGGGTCTCGGCGTAGTACCACAGAGACCAGCGGCGGCGGTCATCCAGCTCGAAACGCAGACGCCCGTCCGCCTGACCGCCTGACCGGCCGCTCATCCTGGGCGGCCTGGCAGACGGGCGGTCGGGCGGACGGATGATCGCCGCCGAACTGGCTCCCGTAAGGAGGACAAACGTGCGTCGGTCCATGGTCACAATGTTGATAGGCCTGGTGGGTTTGTCTACGCCGCTTGCGGCGCAACAAGCGACGAGCGGCCCGTTGTTGACGTTCGGCCTCGCCTATACCGTGGGCAGCGGGTGGCAGATCCAGGGCTTCGACTTCGCCTACGGGCGGGCCCTCCGCTCGGGACCGATCGCCGCGGTGTCGCTGGGCGCACGGTTGGGCGAGTTCATCGACCAGCGGGCGATCATCGGCGGCTCGCAGGGGTTCGTGTTCGGGACCACGCTCGCGGCCCGCACGCGCGCGGTCACCATCGCCGAGTTCGGCTCTGACTCGGCGCCCAGCCGCATGGGGGTCGACTTGACCGCGGAAGCGACAGGATACGTGGGCGCCCACTCGCCGCTCGGCATCGGTTCGCCCTGGGGTGCCGTCGCGCTGCTGCCAGGCCTACGGGTCGGGAACTTCGGCGTCGTGTTCGGACCGACGGCGTTCTTCGGCACCGCGACGCTGGTCCGGCCGTTCCTGGGCGTGCGCTTCGACGTGCCGCTGGCGCGGCGGGAGCGGCATCCCTAGTTTTGCGACCGATGGTCGTCCCCTCCCTCGATACCGAGCATCCCGGTATCCGGGTCATAGCGGAGGTGGCGTCGGTGCTGCAGGCGGGCCTCGCGTCGGGCGAGGCTTTGCACGGCGTCGTGAGTGCACTGCGGCGCGGCCTGAACCTGCGCCGCTGCCGCCTGTGGCTTCGCACGCCTGATGGCACCCGCTTCACCCCGGTCACCACCTCCGGCGACGAGACCGAGCTGCCGGGGCACCTGCCCCCGGTGAGCGAGTGGGTGCTGCGCGGCCCGCAGCGCGAGGGCGTGCCCGGCGGCTCCGTGATGCGGCTGCCGCTGATCCACGACGACGAGCCGCTCGGCGCGCTCGAGGTCGTCATCCCCACCGGCCGGTACGAGGGCATCGCGCACGACGTGGTCGTCGTGGTGGCGCGCATCCTCGCCCCGATGATCGCGGCGACGGAGCTGTCGCAGGACCTCGCGTCCGAGGTGGCGCTGCGCACCCACGAGATCGAAGCCCAGCGCAATTTCGCGGCCCAGATCATCGACTCCCTGCCCGTCGGCCTGTACGTGATCGATCGCACCTACCGGATCCGCGCCTGGAATCGCAAGCGCGAGACCGGGACGCAGGGTGTGTCGCGCGACGAAGCGGTGGGGCGCGAGGTGTTCGACGTACTGGACCGCCAGCCGCGCGAGCTGTTGAAGCTCGAGTTCGACCGGGTGTTCGAGACGGGTGAGCTGCAACAGGTGGAGATGGAATCGGGGCTGACCGGCGAGACGCGCCACTACCGCATCACCAAGATTCCGATGCGGCAGGATGGCGGTGAGATCTCCCACGTCATCACGATCGGCGAGGACATCACCGAGTGGCACCAGGCGCAGCAGCGCCTCACCGAAACGGAGAAGCTCGCCGCGGTGGGCCAACTGGCGGCGGGCGTCATGCACGAGATCAACAATCCGCTCGCCACCATCCTCGCGTGCTGCGAGGCGCTGGCGCTGCGCGGCGAGGAGCTCCCTCCCGCCAACCGCCAGGCGTACGATGAATACCTGAAAATCATCGACACCGAAGTGCAGCGGTGCCGCCGGATCGTCGAGAGTCTGCTCGATTTCTCCCGCCCCAAGGGCAGTGAGAAGAAGCCCGCGGAGGTGAATGCGGTCGTCGAGCGCACGCTGTTCCTGCTGAAGCACCACGCGCGCTTCAAGCGATTGACCGTGGTCCGCGAGTTCACGGCCGATCTGCCGTCGGTGCACGCCGACCAGGAGCGCCTGATTCAGAGCTTCATGGCGCTGATGCTCAACGCCATGGACGCAATGGATTCGCGCGGCACGCTCACGGTGCGGAGTCGCATCAACCCCGACCGCGACGACGAAATCCTGCTGGAATTCATTGACACCGGCATGGGGATCAAGCGCGAGGACCTGCCCAAGATCTTTGAGCCGTTCTTCACCACCAAGCCGCAGGGCCGCGGCACCGGCCTCGGGCTCTCGATCTGTTACGGCATCATCGCGGAGCATCGCGGCCGCATCGACGTCGAATCGCAGGTCGGCGTGGGCTCGAACTTCAAGGTCTATTTGCCCGTCGGATGAAGATCCTCGTCGTCGAAGACGACAAGACCGTCGGACAATACGTGAAGCGCGGTCTCACCGAGGCCGGCTTCCACGCGGACCTGGTCGGTGACGGCGCCGAGGGCCTGCGCCTCTCGAGCGGCGGGCATTACGACCTGTTGGTGCTCGACCTCCGCCTTCCCGCGCTGTCGGGGCTCGACGTGCTGCGCACGCTGCGCGACCGCGGGAGCGGCATCCCGGTGCTGGTGCTCACGGCGCAGGACGCGGTGGATTTCAAGGTCCAGGCGCTCAAGATGGGCGCCGACGACTATGTCACCAAGCCGTTTTCGCTCGAAGAGCTGCTCGCCCGCGTAGAGGCGCTAGGTCGCCGTCCCAAGGCGATTGCGCCGCCCGTGCTCAGGGTCGCCGACTTGACGCTCGATACGGGGAGCCGGGACGTACGGCGGGGCGGGAAGCCCATCGATCTGACCCCCAAGGAGTACGCCGTGCTCGAGTACCTCATGCGGCACCAGGGACGGGTGATGCCGCGGACCCTGATCACGGAGTACGCCTGGGACTATCACTTCGATCCCGGTACGAATATCGTGGATGTGGTGATCACCCGGCTGCGCAAGAAGATCGACCACGCGGGTGAGCCAAAGTTGATCCACACGGTGCGTGGTGTGGGCTACGTCGTGAAGGCATGACATGCAGACGATTCGCGGTCGCCTCACCACCTGGTACTCGGCGGCCCTCGCGCTCACGCTCGCGGCCTTCGCCGCGGTCCTCTACCTCGACCGGCGCAGGGCGTCGTACCAGGACCTGAGCCAGCGCATCCGATCGGAGGCCTCGCTCACCGCGGGCATTCTCGCGGAAAGCTTTCACGCCCGGGGCGTGCTGGTGCGCCCGGACACCGCGGGTCATCCGGTGCTCATCGCGGACGTCGCCGGATTGCTCGAGCCGGTCCCCGACTTCCTGATCGTCACCGCCCGCGACGGCAGCCTGCTGTTCGCCTCCTCGGATGCCCGGGCCCTCACGTTCCAGCAGGTGGAGCAGCTGCGGCGGCTGGCCAGCGCGTCGCCCGAGGGAGGGCAGGCGACTGGCGCCGTGACCATCGAGCCCGACGGCCCGACGATGCACTACGCCGTCCGTGCCCTCACCGACGCCGGTCCGCAGTTCGGCGCCATCCTCGCGGGGGCGAACGTGCGCTCCGCCGAGCTCGGCCCCGAGCAGCTGCTCTCCAGCTTCGCGCTGGTGCTGCCGCTCGGCGTCGCGGTCGCGCTGCTCATGGGCTCGTGGATCTCACGCCGCGCCCTCGGCCCCGTGGACCAGCTCATCACGGAGGTCCGTGAGATTACCGACGGCCGCAGCCTGCACCGCCGGCTGGCGGAGCCGCTGGTGAAGGACGAGCTGGGTCGCCTCGCGGAAACGTTGAACCAGATGCTGGCCCGGCTGGAACGCAACTTCGTCGCGCTGCGGCGCTTCACCGCCGACGCGAGTCACGAGCTCAAGACGCCGCTCACCGTGCTCCGGGCCGGCGTGGAGCGCGCGATCACGACGCCCAGCCTTCCCCAGGAGACCCTCGCCGCGCTGGAAGAGACGCTGCAGGAGACCAAGCGCATGACCGAGCTGGTGGACGCGCTGCTCACTCTGGCGCGCGCCGACGAAGGGACCGCGCCGCTGCATCGCGAGCCGGTCGACCTGCGCGGCATCGTCGAGGAGGCGCGCGAAACGGGTGAGCTGTTGGCGGAGCAGGCCGGCGTGCAGATCGAGGTCGCGACCCCCGCGGAGCCGATGGTCGTGTCGGTCGACGCGGCCCGCATCCGCCAGCTGATCCTCAACCTGCTCACCAACGCCGTGAAGTACACGCCCGCCGGAGGCAACGTGCGGCTTCAGCTCGGGTCGACAGACGGCACGCTCACCGTCACCGTGGCCGACACGGGAATCGGCATCGCTGCCGGAGACCTGCCGCACATCTTCGACCGGTTCTGGCGCGCGGACTCGGCGCGCACCCGCACCGGCGAGCGCCCGGGTACGGGCCTCGGGCTCGCCATCTGTAAATGGATCGCGGAAGCGCACGGCGGCCGCATCGCCGTGGTCAGCCGCCCCGGGCGGGGCACCACGTTTACGGTGACGCTTCCCTGGGAGTCGGCTCCCCCCAAGCCCTAACCCGCGCGTCATCGCCGCCGGCAATCAGCCCATGGTCATCACCTGGCCGCAGCCTGATGCGGGCGGGTCTGGCGGCGGGTTCGCGGTGAACGACGAGTTGCGGTCGCGGCCCTGGGGCGTAGGTTACCGAAGCCTGCTGCGCCTGCGCCTCAGGGGGATGCAGGGAGGGACATGGCACGGGTATCGCAACGGACTGGCGCGTGGTCGAGGCCTCATCCGGCTGTCATCGTTTTGTAATGCGCGCTCCACTAGCGGGCGAGGCGAAATCGCCACTATTTCATACGAAGACAGCGATCACATGATGGAGGGCGACTACTCGTGTTCGACCACCTGATCGAGTCTAAGCGCAAGCGCAACAGCGGCCGGGCCTTCGGATTGAACGCCGCGTCGCTCGTAGTGCACACGGTCCTGATCGGCGCCGCGGTATACGCCACGCTGAACGCCGGCCAGACGGACAACACCGTCAAAGTGGACACGGCATTGGTGTACGTCGACCAGCCGAAGCAGGACAAGCCACCCGAGCAGCAGCCGGTGCAGCTCGACGTGCCGTTGAAGGGGTTCCAGACCGTCGTCGCGCCCGATGTGATTCCCACGAACATCCCGCCGGTGAATCTGCAGGAGCATTTCGATCCCAAGGATTACTCCGGGGCTGGCGTGGAAGGCGGCGTCGCCACCGGGATCACGCCCACCGGCAACGAAGTCTTCATGGAAGCCGTTGTCGAGGAAAAGCCGGCCGTGCTGTCGGGGCCGACGCTCCAGTATCCGCAACTGCTCGCACAGGCGCAGATTCAGGGCCGGGTGCTGGTCGAGGCAATCGTCGACACGCTCGGTCGGGCCGAGCCGAACTCCGTGAAAGTCAAGCAGAGCGCGAATCCCGGCTTCGACCAGCCGGCGAAGAACTACGTGCTCAAGTGCCTCTTCCGGCCCGCGCGCGTGCATGGCCGCGCGGTCCGGGTGCTGGTACAGCTCCCGATCGATTTCCGCATCAAACAGTAAGGGCAAAGGAGCCTCTCGCACATGAGCCTCTCGCTATACGACCTGTTCGTGACGATGGGTCCGTTCGCGAAATTCATCGTCGTCGTGCTCGCGATCATGTCCGTCATTTCCTGGGCGAACGCGATCCAGAAACTGGTGCAGATCGTCCGCTCCCAGGGCGAGACCCGCCGGTTCGCGCCGGAGTTCTCGCGCTTCCTGAAGGAGGAGCAGCTGGACGGCGCGATCAAGCTCGCGGAAAAGCAGAAGCGCAGCCACGTGGCCCGCGTGGTGGGCGAGGCCCTGGCGGAAGTGAAGCCGCTGCTGCGCGACCGCGCGACGATCACCGCCGCCGACATCAACTCGGTGGAGCGCGCGGTGGAGCGCGAGATCCTCATCGTGGCCGCCGAGCTGAAGCGCGGCCTGGGTGTGCTGGCGACCACGGGGTCGACAGCGCCGTTCGTCGGCCTGCTGGGAACGGTGATGGGGATCGTGAACGCCTTCACCGGCATGGCGGCCTCGGGTGGTGGCGGCTCGCTCGCCTCGGTGTCCGCCGGTATCGCCGAAGCGTTGATCACCACCGCGTTCGGCCTCATCGTCGCGATTCCCGCTGTGTGGCTCTACAACTACTTCACGACCAAGATCGACTTCCTGTCCGTCGAGATGACCTACACCTCGAAAGAGTTGATCGACTACCTGATCAAGAGTGTGGGGTCGGAGTTCGGCCGGTCGATCTTCACCAAGGAATTCGCGACGCAGAAGGCGTCGCAGTCCAGTGGCCCTATCAGCCACTAGCGCCCGCGCGGCCGTTAAGGCCGACATCAACGTCACGCCGCTGATCGACGTGATGTTGGTGCTGCTGATCATTTTCATGATCGTCACGCCGATCATCGCCGCCGGCTTCCAGGCGACTATCCCGCGCTCGGAGAACCCCGAGAATCGGCCCGAAGGGCCGGACGAGGTTCGCCTCGGGATCGACAAGGACGGCAAGTACTACCTCGACCTGGGGCAGGGACCCAAGCAGATCCCCGATGATCAGCTGCCCGGGCGGCTGATGTCGATCTTCGAGAACCGCACCAAGGACAAGATTCTCTACATGAAGGCCGACCAGAACCTCGACTTCGGGCGGGTGCAGCAGGCGATCGAGATCGGGCGACAGGCCGGCGTCCGCGTGGTCGCGGCGATCACCGAGCAGAAGCAGTCGCTCACCAAGAAGAAGACGGGAGACTGACCCATGGCGATGGGGTCCACCGGTGGCGGCGAAGGGCTCAGCTCCGACATCAACGTCACGCCGCTGATCGACGTCCTCCTGGTGCTGCTGATCATCTTCATGATCACGCAGCCCCTGTCGCGCAAAGGGTTCGACGTGCAGGTGCCGCCGCAACAGCAGAGCCACCAGAAGACACCGCCCTCGAGCCAGATCGTGCTCGAGCTCAAGGTCGACGGCTCCTACGCCATCAACGGCCAGCCCTACAGCGTGAGCCAGCTCGACCAGGCGTTTCACCAGATTTACGACCAGCGCCCCGCCAAGCTGCTGTTCATCAAGGCGGCGCCCAGCCGCAAATACCTGGACGTGATGCAGGCGATGGATATCGCGCACGGCGCCGGCGTCCAGGTCATCGGCTTCACGCCCGCGGACCAGGCCAAGAAGTAGCCGCGCCCGGGGGTGCGGGGTATGTACCGCCGTGGCGGAGACACCACTCCCCCCTGTTCACCAGCGCGCCCTTCCGGCGCTCGGCCTGCCGCTGCCGCGCCGGGGCCTGGCGCGTGGTGCCGCACTGGCCTTGGTGGTGCACGTCATCGTGATCGGCGCCCTGGTGTCACGCGGTCCGGCGCTCCCGGGGGCCGGGGCCGGGGGGCCAGCCGCTCCGGCAGTGAACTTCTTCGTGCTCCCCCGCGGCGCGCCCGCCGCAGTCTCCGTCTCGCTGACCCCTCAGCTGCAGCTCGCCGATTTGCCCAAGCTGCGACGCATCGCGGTCGACCTGCCGCCGCTCGAGCTGCCGCGCCCCACCTTCGCATTGCCGGTGGCCCCGATGCCGACCGGGACCGGCGGCGCCGAGGGGGTCACGGCGAGCGCGGGCCCGGTGGGCACAGGTCCGGCGGGGGCGGGGGCGGGGCCTGGAACAGGGGACGGGGCCGGTTACATTTTTCACGCCGCGCCGCGCACGGCGATTCTGCCGCCGTTGGCGCGCGTTCCCGGCTCCGTGGCCGGTCGCACGTTACGCGTGACGTTTTGGGTCGCGGCCGACGGGCGCGTCACGCGGGTGGCGGTGGATCCACCGATCACCGACGGGGCGTATGACCGGGAGTTCCAGCGGCGCATGATGGCGTACCAGTTCTACCCGGCGCATACTCGGGCCGGCCAGAACATAACCGACGTCGTCACGGTCCCTCTGCGCATCGGCAACTGAACTGCCCCCCGCCCCCGGCGGGCTCCAAGGAGTCACAACTCAATGCTCATTGCTCTCGTCCTGGGGCTGTCCGTGCTCGCCCTGGTCGTCGCCTGGAGTCTGCGAGGCTACGTCCTGCGGCAGGACAACGGCACCCCCGAGATGCGGAAGATCTCCGATGCGATTCAGGAGGGCGCCGAAGCGTTTCTGCGCCGCCAGTATCGCACCATCGGCCTGCTGAGCATCGCGCTCGGTATCCTGATCTACGTGCTGTACGCGTTCTTCCGGAGGCCCCATGCCGGCGAGCCCGCGGCCGCGACCCTCGCGCTCACGACCACGCTCTCGTTCCTGTTCGGCGCCCTCTGCTCTGGGGTAGCCGGCATCGTGGGCATGTACGTGGCCGTGCGCTCGAACATCCGCAGCGCGAGCGCGGCGCGCTCGAGCCTCAACACGGCGCTGCAGATCGCGTTGCGCGGCGGCGCCGTGAGCGGCCTCTTCGTGGTGGCGATGAGCTTGTTCGGGGTCGGGCTGTTGTACACGGTGCTCGACGTGCTGCACTTCGAGCCTACCAAGATCCCGCTGATGATCGTCGGGTACGGTTTCGGCGCGTCGTTCGTGGCCCTGTTCGCGCAGCTGGGTGGCGGGATCTACACCAAGGCCGCGGACGTCGGCGCGGACCTCGTCGGCAAGGTAGAAGCCGGCATTCCGGAAGACGACCCGCGGAACCCCGCGGTGATCGCAGATCTCGTGGGCGACAACGTGGGCGACTGCGCCGGCCGCGGCGCCGACCTGTTCGAGTCGACCGCGGCCGAGAACATCGGCGCCATGATTCTCGGCTCTGGCTTGGCGCTCGCCAATCCCGGCGTGTTCAGCCCGACCCAGGTGGTCGGGCTGATGCTGTTTCCGCTGGTGGCGCGCGCGTTTGGGCTCGTGGCCTCGATTATCGGCGTCCTGGTCGTGAAAGCGCGCGAGGACGAAGACCCGATGCGGGCGCTGAACCGCGGCTACATGTGGACCGCGGTGCTCGCGGCCGCCGGATTTGTCGGCGGGACGTACTGGCTGCTCAATCCGGCGGCGCACCCCGACGCGTGGTGGCACTTCGCGGTGTGCGGCGTGATCGGGATCGTCACGTCGATCGCGTTCGTCTACATCACGCAGTACTACACCGAGTATCGCTATCGTCCGGTCAAGAGCATTGCCGCCGCGTCCGTCACCGGACCGGCGACGAACATCATCGCGGGGTTCGCGGTCGCGCTCGAGTGCACGGCGCTGCCGACGTTCGCGATCTCGGCCGCGATCATCTCCTCTTACAAGCTGGGCGCGTCGAGCGGGCTCGCGCACGCGGGACTGTTCGGGACCGCCGTCGCCACGATGGGGATGCTCGGGACCGCGGCGTACATCCTCGCGATGGACACGTTCGGGCCTATTACCGACAACGCCGGCGGCATCATCGAGATGTCGCATCAACCCGAGGCGATCCGGAAGCGCACCGATCGGCTGGACGCCGTCGGAAACACCACGAAGGCCCTGACGAAGGGATACGCCATCGGCTCGGCAGCGCTCGCCGCGTTCCTGCTGTTCTCGGCGTACCTCGATGAGGTCGCCGCGCTCGGCTCGCCCCTCCAGGCGGTGGACATCTCGAAGCCGGAGGTGTTCGTGGGGGGCCTGCTCGGGGCCATGCTGGTGTTTTGGTTCTCGGCGCTCGCGATCGGCGCGGTGACCAAGGCGGCGGTCGACGTCATCAAGGAGGTGCGCCGTCAGTTCCAGGCCGATCCGGGGATCCTCAAGGGCACGTCCAAGCCCGACTACGGCACGGCCGTCGACATCGTGACGATCGGCGCGTTGAAGGCGATGGTGGCGCCCGGCCTGCTCGCGGTCGGGATGCCGATCGCCGTCGGGTTGTTTTTCAAGCTGTTCCACCTCGGCGCCGAGACGGTGGCGGCGTTCCTGATGGTCGGGACGATCGGCGGGATCCTCATGGCCACGCTGCTCAATAACGGCGGCGGGGCATGGGACAACGCCAAAAAGTTCATCGAGACAGGTGAGTACGGCGGCAAGGGCAGTCCGGCCCACAAGGCCGGCGTGGTGGGTGACACGGTCGGCGATCCCTTCAAAGACACGGCGGGGCCTTCGTTGCACGTGCTCATCAAGCTCCTGAGCACGGTCACCCTGGTGCTGGCGCCCTTGTTTGTCTAGCCGGCAGCTCTTCGGCCGCAAGACCGTCGACCAGTGCATCGCCGACGGCGAGGCCGGAGGCGGGCTGAAGCGCTCCCTCGGGCCGTTGCAGCTCACCGCCCTCGGCATCGGTGCGGTCATCGGGGCGGGAATCTTCGCCGCTATCGGCACGGCCATCAGCGGCGACGCCGGGCACGTCGGCGCCGGGTCCGCCATCGTCGTCTCCATTCTGCTCGCGGGCGCCACCAGCGCGCTGGCCGCGATCACCTACTCCGAGTTCGCGGCGATGATCCCGATCTCGGGGAGCGCGTACACCTATGCCTACGCGACCCTCGGTGAGCTCGTCGCCTGGATCATCGGCTGGGATCTGATCCTCGAGTACGCCGTCGGCAACATCGCGGTCGCCATCGGCTGGGCGGGTTACTTTGACTCGCTGCTGCGCGGCCTGGGCATCACGCTGCCGCGCTGGATCGTGACCGACGTGCTCACCTCGGCGCACGATCCGGCCGTGCTCGCCGTCGCGCCCCATGTTGCGGGCATCCCCATTGTCTTCAATCTGCCCGCCTTCGCGATCGTCGCCCTCATCACGTGGCTGCTCGTGATCGGGACCAAGGAATCGGCCCGCGTGAACACCGCGATGGTGGCGATCAAGGTGGGGATCATCGGGCTGTTCCTGGTGGTCGGCCTCAAGTACGTCCGGCCCGAGCAATGGACCACGCCGAGCTTCGCGCCCAACGGCATCACGGGGATCAGCGTGGGGGCGGCGATCATTTTCTTCTCGTACATCGGCTTCGACGCCGTCAGCACGGCGTCCGAGGAGGCGAAGAATCCGCAGAAAGACATTCCGTTCGGGATCATCGCGTCGCTGATTATCTGCACCGTGCTGTACGTCGCGATCGCGCTCGTCCTGACGGGGCTGATTCCATGGGACAAGCTCAACGTGCCTGACCCGCTCGCGGTGGCGTTGCAGTACATCCATGCCGATTGGGCGGCCGGGGTCCTGGCGCTGGGCGCGGTGGCCGCGATGACCTCCGTATTGCTGGTGTTTCAGCTGGGACAGGCACGGATCTTCATGTCCATGGCGCGCGACGGCTTGTTGCCGCCCTGGGCTGCCAAGCTGCATCCGAAGTACCGCACGCCGCACATCACTACCATCATCACCGGTGTCTTTGTCGCGGTGTTCGCCGCCGTCGCGCCAATCGGTGTAGTACTTGAGCTGACCAACATCGGGACGCTGTTCGCCTTCATTCTGGTCGCCGCCGGGATCATCGTGCTGCGCCGCGCGGAGCCCGATCGCCCGCGGCCGTTCCGGACACCGTGGGTGCCGTGGCTGCCGCTCGTGTCGATCGCCTTCTGTGTGTACCTGATCGTGAGCCTCCCCCTGCTTACGAAGCTGCGGTTCGTTGGCTGGCTCGTCGCCGGCGCGGTGATCTACTTCTGCTACAGCGTGCGGCATAGCCGGGTGCGGCGTCTGGGGGGGGGGCTCGCTCGGGAGTGAAGCTCCACACCAAGATCGTCCTGGGCCTCGTGCTCGGCGCGGCGGCCGGGCTCGCGGCCAACGTGTGGGCGGCCGATGCACCGTGGGTCAAGTGGGTCGATACCAACGTGGCGGGCCCGGCCGGCCAGATCTTCCTGCGGCTCCTCCTCATGACCGTCGTGCCGCTCGTGTTCACGTCGATCGCGCTCGGGGTCGCGCAGCTCGGCGACGTACGCAAGGTGGGGCGGGTGGGGGCGCGCTCGCTCGCGTACTTCGTCGTGTCGACCGTGATCTCTGCCGTGATCGGAATCGTGCTGGTCAACCTGGTGCGCCCCGGTGCGGGGGTTCCGGTCGCCGTGCGCGAGCAGCTGCTGGAGGCGTATCGGGGGCAGGTGGCGGGCCTGCAAGCGGGCGGCACGGCGAAGTTCGGCGCCGATCTGTTCGTGAACATCGTGCCGCGCAATCCGTTTCAGGCGGCCGCGAACCTCGACATGCTGGGGGTGCTTTTCTTCTCCCTGGTGTTCGGAGCGGCGCTGACGCTCATCCCGGAAGACAAGGCGCGCCCGCTGGTCGCGGTGCTGGACGCGATCGGCGAGGTGATCATCAAGATCATCACCATGGCGATGCGACTCGCGCCGTACGGCGTGTTCGGGTTGATCTTCGTGGTCACGTCGCTCCTGGGCTGGGACATCCTCCGAAAGCTGCTCGGCTACGTCGTCGTGGTGCTGCTGGGCCTGCTGATCCACGGTGCCGTGAGCCTGTCGCTGCTGGTCCGCTATCTCGGCGGCCTGAGCCCGCTCGTCTTCTGGCGGCGTATCGGCGCGAGCATCGTCACCGCCTTCTCCACGAGCTCGAGCAACGCTACGCTGCCGACGAACATCGAGGTGGCCGAGCGGGAGCTGAAGATCCCGCCCCGAATCGCCGGGTTTGTGCTGCCGCTGGGCTCCACCATGTGCCACAACGGCACCGCGCTGTACGAGGGCGTCACGGTGCTGTTTCTCGCGCAGCTGATCGGCGTGGACCTCGCACTCGGCCAGCAGGTGATCGCCGTGACCTTGAGCGTCCTCACGGCCGTCGGGACTGCCGGCGTGCCGGGAGGCTCGCTCCCGTTGCTCATGGTCGTGTGCGCGGCGGTAGGGGTTCCGCCCGAATTGGTCGGCGTGGTGTACGGTGTGGAACGCATCCTCGACATGACACGCACCACGCTGAACGTGTGCGGGGACCTGACGGCGGCAGTGTATGTCGCGCGAACGGAAAGTGAGTGGGATCCGCTGAGCGTCGAGGCGGACGTGCAGCTCGCCGCCTGAGATTTACGCCGTCAACTCGGCCGCCAGCTTCAGCGCTCCCACCGCCGGATCGATCCGGTCAGCGACCAGCCGCGCCCGTTTGACGTCGGCGGCGAGCTGGGCGTGGAACGCCGTGGTGAGGGGCGATTGCGGGAGCAGCAGACCGCCGGTGATGGCGACCGGGATGGTGCCGGTGCCAGGAAAGTGGCGGGCCAGCGCGACCACGAGCTGCACGAGCTCCCCCGCCGCATCTTCGACGGCGCGGCGCGCCACCTCCTCCCCCTCCCGCGTCGCGTTGAGCACATGGGGCGCGAGCGCCGCCACCTGAGCCGGGGTGGCGGTCGCGGTCCAACGCACCAGGTCGTCGAAATGCTGCAGGCCGAGTGCCCCGAGCAGGCGGGCGAGCAGCGTCGTGCCCTCGCCGCGGCCGTCCTGAGCGCGGCTCGCCATATCGAGCGCCCGGCGACCCAGCCAGTACCCGCCGCCTTCGTCGCCCAGCTGCCAGCCGTACCCTCCGGCTCGATGAATCTCTCCGGTCGGGTCGCGCGCATACGCGACCGAGCCGGTTCCGGCATTCACGAGAATTCCCGGGCCGCGCTCGAAGGCGGTCGTCAGCGCGACCTCGCCGTCCGCGAGCACCCGCACGACTCGCGCGACGCCCACCTCAACGAGGGCCGCCGCCAACTCGGCTTGCTCCTGCGACCGGCCGGCGCCCGCGGCGCCCGCGACCGCCCGGTCTACCGGGAGAGCGACGGCGGCTTGCGCCGCGGCCCGCCGCGCCGTCTCTCCCAGGACCGCGGCTGACGCCGAGGCGCCCCCGGGCCGCATTGCCGCCCCCGGTCCATCGGCCCGGCCGAGCACCTGCGTGGGTGTTCCCACGACAACGGTCGAATGCGATCCGCCGGCGTCGGCGCCGATAAAGACGGACGGGCGGCCAGGCGGACTGGCGGACGGTGACGTCATCCGGCCGCCGCCTCCTGTCCGCCCGTCCGCCCGTCCGCCCGTCCGACGAACGACGACGCGATCCCCGCGGCTACCGTCACCGCCGTCCCGAGCGGCACGTACCAGGGCCACGCCAGCCCGCGGAGCACGTGCACCTGCTCGAACATCCCCGGGATCACCGCCGGCACCACGATGGGGGTCATGATTGCCACGCCCACCACGATCGCGACGATCACGTCACGCTGCCGCGCCCGCGGCCACGCGCCTCCCAGCACGTACGTCCCGAGCAACCCCCCCCACGTGAGTGAGGTGATGCTGAGGGCGAGTTGCACGACGGGCGTCTTCTGATCACGGAAGGCCATCGCGCCGGCCACCAGCACCGCTGTCCAGAACAGCGTGAGCCAGCGGCCGACCCACAAGAGATGCGTGGGTTCGCTGCGCCCGGTGAGCGGGGCGTAAAAGTCGTGCGTCGCTGCCGACGCCAGCGAATTCACCGCCGACGCGTGGCTGCTCATGGCGGCCGCGAGGATCCCCGCGACCACGAGCCCCGCGAGCCCGGCCGGGAGCTGGTGAATCACGAACGTCGGATAGATCGCGTCGCCGCTCAGCTTGGGGTCGTCGGCGCCCGCCAGCCACAGGCTCGTGCCCACGACCAGGAACAGGCCGATCTGCAGGATGATGAACACGCCCGACCCGACGAGCGCGCGCTGCGCGTCCTTCAACCCGCGCGCCGCCAGCAGCCGCTGCACGATGAGATGGTCCGTGCCGTGTGACGCGCCCGCGATGAACGCCCCACCCACGAGGCCGCCCCAGAACGTGTAGAGGACCGTGAACGACGGGCGCCAGTCGAATACCTGCAGCTTGCCCTGGTCCCACGCCCGGGCGAACGCGCCCACGCCGCCCGCGAGGTGGGTCGCCACGACGAGGGTCGCGATCCCCCCCAGCAGGTACACGCCCAGCTGAATCACGTCGACCCACACGACGGCTCGCAGCCCGCCCACCCACGTGTAGACGACCGTGACGATGCCGATGGCGAGAATGCCGACGGCGAGGCTCCCCGGCGTCTGGCTGCCGTACAGAATGAGCGCGAGCGGAATGGCGGTCGCGAAGATGCGCACGCAGTCGGCGAGCGCGCGGGTGAGGAGAAACAGGGCCGAGGCGACGCGCCGCGCGCCGACCCCGAAGCGGCGCTCCAACCGCTGGTAGGCGGTGTCCTGCGTGCCATCGAAATACCCCGGCAGCAGGAACGCCGCGACGCCGATCCGCCCCACGAGATAGCCGAAGGTGATCTGTACCCAGACCAGGTTGGTGCGGGCGCCGATCCCGGGAATCGAGATCACCGTCAGGGCCGACGTTTCGGTCGCGACGATCGAGAGCATCAGGGCCCACCATGGCAGCCCGCGGTGGCCGAGGAAGTAATCGCTCGCATCCCGCTGGCGCCCCGACAGCACCAGACCGAAGACGAGGACCGCGGCGCAATAGGCCGCGATGACGCCTACGTCGAGCGGGCGCAAGGCGCCAAAACAAAGAGCCCGCGGCGTGCGCGGGCTCGGTATGCCGATCGAGTGGGGGCCAACCGCCTCAGACCGTGAACGACGATCCGCAGCCGCAGCCGCCCGTGGCGTTGGGGTTCTCGAACGCGAACCCCGACTCCTGGAAGTTGCTCTTGTAATCGAGGGTGACGCCGTTCAGATACTGGGCGCTGAACCCGTCGACGAAGCAGCGCACGCCGGCGCTCTCGATCACGACATCGTCCTCCGCCGGCTTGTCCTCGATGCTCAGGCTATAGCGGAACCCCGAGCACCCGCCCGGCAGCACGCCGATCCGCAGGCCGGCGGTCTCAGGGGAGACCTTCTCCTCGGCCATGAATTTCCGTACCTCGACCGCCGCCTTGTCAGTCAGGGTGAGGGTCACGGGGGTGGTATTCTGCGTAGTGGCCATTGCGATCCTCCAGTCACATGCGAACTTAGAAAGTCCCGTTGGCCCTGTCAACTCTCCCGCTACGAGGGAGCGCTGCCATGCGACTGACGTTCGCTGATTGGTTTGTCGTTGGCCTGTATTTCCTGTTCAACATCGCCGTCGGGTTGTACTACAAGAGTCGCGCCGGTCGCGACACGGCGGAGTATTTCCTCTCCGGACGCAACGTGCCCTGGTGGCTCGCGGGCACCTCCATGGTGGCCACAACGTTCGCCGCGGACACGCCCCTCGTCGTCACCGGGTTCGTGGCGAAGAACGGCGTCGCGGGCAACTGGCTGTGGTGGAATTTCCTCGCCAGCGGGATGCTGACCGTGTTCTTCTATGCGCGGCTGTGGCGGCGCTCCGGCGTGATGACCGATATCGAGTTCGCGGAGATCCGCTACGCGGGGCCGCCGGCAGCGTTCCTGCGCGGTTTCCGCGCCGTCTATCTCGGCCTGCTGATGAACTGCATCATCCTCGGCTGGGTGAACCTCGCGATGGCGAAGATCTGCATGCTGGTCTTCGGCGTCACGAAAGGCCAGGCGCTGTGGATCGTCGTGGGCATGATCCTGCTCACCTCCGCGATCTCGACCCTCTCGGGCTTGTGGGGCGTGCTCGTGACCGACCTGTTCCAGTTCGTGATCAAAATGGGAATGGTGATCGTGCTGGCGGTGGTCGCGGTCAACGCCGTCGGCGGGATCGACGCCATGCGCGTCAAGCTGGCGGCCATCGATCAGCTCCGGGGCGGGACGGCCGGCGGCCAGGGCTCGGTGCTCGACTTCGTGCCCAACCTCAGTTCCGCGTGGATGCCGATGATCACGTTCTTTGTCTACATCGGCGTGAACTGGTGGGCCACCTGGTACCCCGGCGCCGAGCCGGGCGGCGGAGGATACGTGGCCCAGCGGATGCTGAGCGCGAAGGACGAGAAACACTCGCTGCTCGCCACATTGTGGTTCAACATCGCCCACTATGCTGTCCGCCCGTGGCCCTGGATCCTCGCGGCGCTTGCCTCGCTGATCCTGTATCCCAACCTCAAGGACCCGGAGACCGGGTACATCCGGGTCATGATCGACTACCTGCCGGCATCGCTGCGCGGCCTCATGGTCGCGGCGTTCGCGGCGGCCTTCATGTCGACCATCGCCACTCAGCTCAACTGGGGGGCCAGCTACCTGGTGAACGATTTCTATCGGCGCTTCGTGCGGCGGCAGGACAACGAATCGCACTATGTCCTGGTGTCGCGACTCGTGACGGGCGTGCTCACCCTGGTCTCCGCCGCGGTGGCGTTCCGGATCGAGTCGATCGGCGGCGCCTGGAAGCTGCTGATCATCACGGGAGCGGGGACGGGCGGGGTGTTGCTGCTGCGCTGGTACTGGTGGCGCATCAACGCGTGGAGCGAGATCTCGGCGATGATCGCGGCGTTCGTCGTGTCGGTGGCGCTGCAGACCATGGGGGGACTCGACAGCGACCAGCCGCTCGACTTCGCCCGGATCGTGCTCGTGACGGTGTCCGTTACCACCATCACGTGGCTCGCGGTCACCTTCCTCACGCCCCCGGAGTCCGCCGCGACCCTCGACGCATTCTACCGGCGCACCCGCCCCTCGCGGACCGGATGGGCGCCTGTAGCGGCACGCGCGCCGGACGTGCGTCCGTCCGCCGACGGCCTGGCCAACTTGGTCGACTGGGTCGCAGGGTGTGTCCTGGTGTACGGCACGCTGTTCGGGGTGGGCAAGCTGCTGCTGCACGAGCCGCTGCCCGGCGTGATTTTGCTCGCCGTGGCCGCGGTCGCCGGGTTCATCATATACCGCGATTTGTCACGGCGCGGCTGGAGCTCGGTCGTGGAGTGACGGCTAGAGCTCCGGATGCGTGAGGGCGGCGGCCACGAGGTCCGCGACCGCCGAACGCACGTGCAGGATCGCGGTGTTCGCACGCGTCGGGTTCACGCGGTTCGTGAGCAGGATGATGAACAGATCGCGGTCGGGGTCCATCCAGATCGACGTGCCGGTGTAGCCGGTGTGACCGAACGAGCGGCGGGACAGGAGCGAGCCCGCGCTCGAGTACCCCGAGTCTGACGGTGTGTCCCACCCGAGCGCGCGCGTCGATCCCGGGGGCAGGTTCTGGCGCGCCGTGAATTCCGCCACCGTCTCCGCGCGGATCAGCTGCAGCGTGTCCCACGCGCCGCCGTTCAGGAGCATGGCCGCGAACCGCGCCAGGTCCGGCGCGTTCGAGAACAGGCCAGCGTTGCCCGACACCCCGCCCAGGCGCGCCGCGCTCTCGTCGTGCACCTCTCCCACCAGCAGCCGGTGGCGGAACATGGTGTCGTTCTCGGTGGGCGCGATGCGGTCGCGCCACGCGGCGGGCGGGCGAAACCGTGTGGCCGGCATCCCGAGGGGGCCGAACACGTGGTCTGCCAGCCAGCGGTCGAGCGGCACGCCGGTGACGTGCTCCACCGCCTGCATCAGCACGATGGCGCTCAGATCGGAATAGCGATACTCCGTCCCGGGCGGCGCGAACAGTGTCGTCGTGTCCACCGCCGCGAGCGCGGCCGCCGGAGTCTTGGTCGAATCGTACAGCGGCAAGTCGGGCACGAGCCCCGCCGAGTGGGTGAGCAGGTGCCGGATGGTCACACGCTCCTTCATGGGGCCGACGAACGCGGGGACGTAGCGCTGCACGGGCGCGTCGAGCGCCAGCGCTCCCCGGTCCACGAGCATCATGCACGCGGTCGTCAGGCCGATGACTTTGGTCAGTGAGGCCAGGTCATAGATCGTCCCCGCCTCCACGGGGCGGTGGTCACTCACCGCGTACACTCCCACTGGCGCCAACAGCGCCAGCCGGCCGTGACGCCCGACGGCGAGCACGCCGCCCGGGAAGGCGCCGCTGTCGACGGCGGCGCGGAGGTAGGCGGTGGCGGCCGCGAGCCGCGTGCTGTCGAAGCCCAGGGACCCGGGCGCGGCCGCCGGAATCCCTTCGCTACGGGGAACCGGCGCGGCGGGCGCTCCTGCGCGGCACGCCACGGCCAGCCCGGCGAGGGCGGCGAGGGCGGCGAGGGCAAGGGCAGCGCGCGGCCTCACGGCTGCGTATCGGGGATGACGACCCCCCAACCGACTGCGTAGGCCGGGGGGATGCGGGTCGGGAGGTGGCCGGCGATGGGCACCTTACCGAGCAGCGCCAGCCCAGCGGCGCGCTCGCATGCGCGCACGCCGCTCCACGCGATCAGATACGACTTCACCGTCGGCGTCTGACTGAGGAGATAGGGACTGCCGAGCGAAACCAGCACCGTGGGCCGCAGGGAGTCGGTGACGGTGATCAGGGTGGCGAGCGAATCGGGCAGCGTGATATTGCCGCGCGCCGAGATGGGGCGCACATTGGCGACGAAGATCGTCGTGGGGGCCTGCGCGATCACCGCCCGCGCAGAGTCATAGGACAGCGGTCCCGACATGGGCCACAGCCGGAAGACGTCGACCGTGTCGCCGCCCTGGCGCAGCTCCTGGGCGATGATCTGTCCCACGCCGCCGTTGAACTCGTCGGCGTAGGCGATCAGGGCCCGGCGGCCGCGGCGCGCCCGCACGGTGTGCAACCGTCCGCCTACGTCGCGCACCAGCGTGAGCGCTCGAATGGCCAGGTCGTCCGCGCGATCTTGGAAGCGCTTGGCGCCCACGATGTGCATGATCGAGTCGAGCGGCACCGTGCGATGCTCGAACAGGCCGAGCCGGCGCTTGATCTCGAGCACGCGGCGCAACGATTCCTCGAGCCGGGCGGCGGTGACGCGGCCGCTCGTGACCGCGGCGGTCATCGCGTCGACGGCGGAGTCAGGATCCGCCGGCATCACCAGGAGATCCGAGCCGGCGAGGAACGCCCGGACCGTCGCCTCCCCGGCGCCGTACTTCGTCACGATGGCGCCCATCGTCAGTGCGTCGGTCACGACCAGGCCCCGGAAGCGGAGTGAGTCGCGCAGCAGGCCCGTGAGCACCGTCGCCGACAGCGTCCCGGGCTCGTCCGACCCCGTGAGCGCCGGGAAGGCGATGTGCGCGCTCATGACGACGTCCGCGCCGGCGGCGATACCGGCGCGGAACGGGACGAGGTCGATGGAGTCGAGATGGGCGTATCCCGACGTAATGACCGGGAGACCGATGTGCGAGTCGCTCTGCGTGTCGCCGTGTCCGGGGAAGTGTTTGAGCGTGGCGAGCATGCCGTGGTCGTGCAGGCCGTGGACGTATTCAGTGACCAGCCGCGACACGGCGCGCGGATCCTCGCCGAAGGAGCGCGTGTTGATGATCGGGTTCGCGGGATTGCTGTTGACATCTGCATCGGGCGCGAAGTTGACGTGGATCCCGACCGCGCGGCCCTCGACGGCGGCCGCTTCACCGATGCCGTACGCGTCGCGCGGGTCGCCCGTCGCCCCCACCGCCATGATGTGCGGAAAGGCCGTCGCCCCGATGATGCGCATGCCCGCGCCCCACTCGAGATCGGCCGACACGAGCAGCGGCAGCCGGGAGCGGCGTTGCAGGGCGTTGAGCTTGGCCGCGACGTCCAGCGGCGACCCCACGGAGACGATCAGGCCACCGACCTCCAGCGAGTCCACCCACCGGGCGGCCACTTGAAACAGCGAATCGTCCAGGGCGGTGTAGCTTCCCGTGAGCCAGGGAACGACGAGCTGGCCGACTTTTTGTCGGACGGTGAGGCTCGCGAGCAGGGAATCGACCGGTCCGGCGGTCCGGCGGTCCGCCGGTCCGGCCGTGACAGGCTGGACGGCGGGCGGACCGGCATGGCGGCCGGCCGCACAACCCAGGATCGCCGCTATCGCCAGGAGTCTATGCGTCGGCATGCTCTCTCGCTGTTGATGGCCCTCGCGGGGGTCATGCCCGCGGCGGCGCAGGTGCGGCCGGGCATCGAGGTCCTGCTCTCCGACTCGATCGGCCTCGTCGCCGGCAAGCGCGTCGCCCTGCTCACGAACCAGACTGGAGTGAACCGTCTGGGGCAGCGCGACATCGACCTGGTGCGCGGGACCCCGGGCGTACGGCTCACGGTGATCCTGAGCCCCGAGCACGGGCTCCGTGGCACGGAGGATCGTCCGGGTCTTCCGGACGACGTCGATTCGGCGACCGGCATAGCAATCTACAGTCTCTACGGCGGAACGCGGCTGTCCGCGATCGCGGCGCTCGACAGCGTGGATGTCGTGATCGCCGATTTACAGGATATCGGGGCACGCTACTACAGCTACCCTCCCACGGTGGTGCTGGTGATGCAGGAGGCCGCGCGCCGCGGCAAACCCATGGTGGTGCTCGACCGCCCCAACCCGGTCGGCGGCGTCGCGGTCCAGGGGAATGTCGCCACCCCGGGTCATGCGATCGACCGCGTGAGCGATTTCCTGCCGATCCCGATGCGTCACGGGATGACGATGGGCGAGCTGGCGCGGTTCGCGAACGACTTCTACGGAATGCACGCCCGGCTGACGATCGTCCCGGCGGCCGGCTGGCGTCGGGCGATGTATTACGACGACACGGGCCTCCCCTGGGTGCGACCGTCACCCAACATGCCCAACCTCGAGAGCGCGCTGCACTACCCGGGCATCTGTCTGTTCGAGGGCACGAACCTCTCCGTGGGGCGCGGCACGCCATTCGCGTTTCAGGTGATCGGCGCGCCATGGCTGGACACGGCGGCTGTGCTGGCGCTGGTGCGCTCTGACGAGCGCTGGGCGCGCGAGGGGTTGAACGGGGTGGAGCTGTCCGGTGTCGCCTTCACGCCGCGGGCGCCGACCGACGGGAAATATGACGGCGTCGAGCTGCCGGGGATCCGGCTCCGGGCCACCGATCGGCGGCGCTACGATGCCACCCGCGCCACCGTGCTGTTGCTGACGGCGATCGCCGCGGCGCACCGCGACTCGCTGCGGTTCGATGTGGCACATTTCGACCGCCTGGCCGACGGCGACGAGCTGCGCCGGGCGATCCTCGCGCAGCGCCCGGCCGACGCGGTGTGGCGGGGCTGGGATCGCGCACTCGCGCAGTTCCGCCGCGTGCGCGCCAAGTACTTGCTCTATTGAGAGTTTTACACCGTCCGGCTAGTTTCCCCCGGCCTATGATCGTCATCCCACAAAAAGCGCGAGACGGCTTCGGGAAGTTGCTCGATCCGCTCGCCCTGCGGCTCATTCGCCTGCACGTGCGGCCCAACTTCATCACCACCGTCGGGACCCTCGTCATCCTGGGGTCGGCGGTGGCGTTCGCGGTCGGGCGCGCGCGCTGGGGCGGGTTGTTGCTGCTCGTGTCGGGCTTGTTTGATATGGTGGACGGTCGCGTGGCGCGCGACGGCGGGATGACGACGACCTTCGGGGCGTTCTACGACTCGACGCTGGACCGGGTGGGCGAGTCGGCCCTGTTCACGGGGATCGCCGTGTTCTTCCTGCGGGCCGGCGTGCACGGCGAGCGGCTGACGGCGGCTGTGGTCGCCTGTCTGGTGGCGCTCGCTGCGTCGTTACTGGTGTCGTACACGCGGGCCCGGGCGGAGGGGCTGGGATTGAGCGTGAAGGTGGGCATCGCGCAGCGTGCCGAGCGGGTGCTGCTGCTCGGCGCCCCGACGTTGTTCTTCGGTGCCGGGAACCAGGGCGCGTTGTTGTTCTGGATCGTCGTGGTGCTCGCCATCGCGACGTCGGTGACCGTGGTGCAACGCATCGTCTACGTGGCTCACGCGGCGGGGGAGCCGGCCATGCGCCGGCCCCCGCGCCCGCGCGAGACCATGCCGGGGCACGCTCCGGCGCTGCAAACGAGGAAAGGACCGTAATGGCGTCGCAGCAGGCCGGCCGGGACGTCGCGCCCGCCAAGGGGAAGCTCGGGGTGATGCTGGTGGGGCTGGGCGCAGTCTCGACGACCTTCATCGCGGGCGTCGAGAACGTGCGGCGCGGAACGGCCCTGCCGATCGGCTCCCTGACTCAGATGGGCACGATCCGGCTCGGCAAGCGCACCGACCATCGCGCGCCCAAGATCAAAGAGTTCGTACCGCTCGCGGACCTGCGCGACCTGGTGTTCGCGGCGTGGGATCCGATTCCAGACGACGCGTTCAGTGCCGCCAAGAAGGCCGGTGTGCTCGAGCCGCCGCATCTCGAGCCGATCGCGGAGTTCTTGAAGGGCATCAAGCCGCTGCCCGCGGTGTTCGATCAGAGCTACGTGAAGCGCCTCACCGGCACGAACGTGAAGCGTGGCAAGCACAAGCGCGACCTGGCGGAGCAGCTGCGGCAGGACATCCGGGACTTCAAGCAGCGCTCGGGAGCCGCGCGTCTCGTAATGATCTGGGCGGCGTCGACTGAAGTGTTTCTTACGCCGGGGCCGGCGCACCAGACTCTCGCGGCGTTCGAGAAAGCGATGGAGCAGAACGACCCGGCGATCGCGCCGTCGATGCTGTACGCCTACGCGGCCCTGATGGAGAACGTGCCGTTCGCGAACGGCGCCCCCAACCTCACCGTAGACGTGCCCGCCCTGCAGCGGCTGGCGGAGGAGCGCACGCTGGCGATCGGCGGCAAGGACTTCAAGACCGGGCAGACGATGATGAAGACCGTGCTCGCGCCCGCCTTCAAGGCGCGTATGCTCGGCCTCGCCGGCTGGTACTCCACCAACATCCTCGGGAATCGCGACGGCGAGGTGCTCGACGATCCCGAGTCGTTCAAGACCAAGGAAGAATCGAAGCTGGGCGTGCTCGAGTACATCCTGCAGCCGGATCAGTACCCTGAGCTGTACGGCAACGTGTTCCACAAGGTGCGGATCAACTATTATCCGCCGCGCGGCGACAACAAAGAAGGCTGGGACAACATCGACATTTTCGGATGGCTCGGCTATCCGATGCAGATCAAGGTCGACTTCCTGTGTCGCGACTCGATTCTCGCAGCGCCCATCGTGCTCGACCTCGCGCTGTTCTTCGATCTGGCGCAGCGCGCCCACTTGTCGGGGATTCAGGAATGGCTGTCGTTCTACTTCAAGAGCCCCCAGACGGCCCCGGGACTCTATCCGGAGCACGATCTGTTCATTCAGCAGACCAAGCTCAAGAACACCCTGCGGTGGCTCATGGGCGAGGAGCAGATCACCCACCTCGGCATCGAGTACTACGAGAAGGCGTGAGCGTCGCGCAGTACGTCGTCACGGCCGCGGGGCTCGCCGCCATCGTGTGGGTCCTGTGGTACTTCCTCTTCGCGACGGGCACCCCGGCGGCGGCCGCCAGCGTGGGCGGTGTGCAGGAAGTGAGCGTCACCGTGAAGGGCGGCTATACCCCCGACACCATCGTGGTGCAGGCGGGATCGCCCGTGCGCCTGCGGTTCTATCGCGACGAGACCGCCGACTGCTCCGAGCGGATCGTGTTCGAGGATTTTGGAATCGACGCTGCGCTCCCGGCGTTTCAGACCACCGACATCGAGTTCACCCCCGACACGCCGGGCGAATTCCGCTTCCGCTGCGGCATGAACATGCTCAAGGGACTCCTGGTGGTCGAGCCCGCCAGCGCCGACCGGCGACCGTCGGTGTCGCCGCACCCGTTCCATGAGTAAGGCGCGCATCGTCCTGCCGATCGAGGGTATGAGCTGCGCGTCGTGTGCGGCGACGGTGCAGGACGCCCTGGGGAGCGTGGGCGGCGTCGCGGGCGCGACCGTCAACTACGCCACCGCGAAGGCGGCGGTCGATTACGACGACGCGCACACCAACGTCGCCGAGCTGATCAAGACCGTGCGGGCGGCGGGGTATGACTGCGGCAGGGCGAGCGTCACGTTCGGGGTCGAGCAGCTGCACTACGCGCCCAGCGTCGCGCCGCTCGAGCTGGCGCTGCGCCGGGTGCCGGGCGTCGTCCGGGCCGCGGCGAACCAGGCGACCGAGACCGTGACCGTGGACTACGTGCCGGGCGCCACCACCGCGGAAGATCTCGAGCGTGCCGTCGGCGCGGCGGGCTTCTCCGTCGCCGCGCCGATCGCGGCGGAGGACCCGGTCGAGCGGGAGCGGCTGGCTCGCCGGCGCGAGATGCGGACGCTGAGCGGCAAGTTCGCCGTCGCCGCCGTCGCGACCGTGCTGACGATGCTCGGCTCGATGCTCCTGATGGCGGGGCACGCCGACGCCACGCTGCGCAGCGTCGATCTCCTGAGCCGCGCCCTGATGCCCCTCGCGCTCCGGCTCGAAGACCTCGCGGTGCGGACCGGGACGATCGATCCGTACTGGCTGCGTGTCGGGCTCGCAGTCCTGACGCTCCCGGTCGTGCTCTGGTCGGGCCGGCAGTTCTACCGCGGGGCGTGGAGCGGGTTCAGGCATCGCACCGCGGACATGAACACGCTGATCGGCGTGGGGACCGGTGCGGCCTTGCTGTATTCGCTCGTCGCCACCTTCGCGCCCGGCGTGTTCACGGGAGTTGCGCGCGGCGCCGACGTCTACTACGAGTCGGTCTGCGCCATCATCGCCCTCATTCTGCTGGGACGGCTGCTCGAGGCGCGCGCCAAGGGGCGCACGTCGGAAGCCATCCATCGCCTGGCGGGCCTCCGCGCGCGGATCGCGCACGTGATCCGTGAGGGGAAGGAGACGGAGCTCCCCGTAGAAGCGGTCGCGCCGGGCGACTTCGTGATCGTCAAGCCGGGCGAGAAGATCCCGGTCGACGGGGTGGTGACAGAGGGGGCATCCGCAGTGGACGAGTCGATGATCACCGGCGAGGCGATGCCGGTGCCCCGGAAAATCGGCGACGAGGTCATCGGCGCCACGGTGAATACGACGGGCAGCATCACGTTTCGCGCTACGCGTGTCGGGAAGGATTCGGCGCTCGGCCAGATCGTGCAGCTGGTGGAGGACGCCCAGGCGACCAAGGCCCCCATCCAGCAGGTCGCGGATCGGGTGGCGGGCGTGTTCGTGCCGATCGTCATCGCAGTCGCCATCGCCGCTTTCGTGGTGTGGTTCGACTTCGGGCCGGACCCCGCCTTCGTCTTCGCGATCGTGGCACTCGTCACGGTACTCATCATCGCCTGCCCGTGTGCGCTCGGGCTGGCCACGCCCACGGCCATTCTCGTGGGCACGGGCAAGGCGGCCGAGCACGGGATCCTCATCCGCTCCGGCGAGGCCCTCGACCGCCTGGCCGGCGTCCGCACCGTGCTGCTCGACAAGACCGGTACCATCACTGAAGGTCACCCGAGCGTGACGCACATCGTGACCGCGAAGCGTCCCGATGGGACGCCGTTATCGCCGGCCGAAGTGCTCAAGTGGGCAGCCTCGGTGGAGCAACGGTCCGAGCATCCGCTCGCGACCGCCGTGACCAGGGCCGCCAGGGACCGGCAGGTCGACGTGTTGCCGGTCGAGAAGTTCGCCGCCATGGAGGGTCGCGGGGTCCGGGGCACGGTCGACCGCCGCATCATCGAAGTCATTTCCCTGCGGCACGCCCGCGAGCGCTCTCTCGACCTCGGCACGCTCGGGCAGGACGCCGACCGGCTCGCAACGCAGGGGCGCACCCCGGTGATCGTGGTCGTGAACAACACGGTGCACGCCGTGATCGCCGTCGCAGATCCGATCAAGGCGACGGCCAAAGACGCGATCGTCTACCTGAAAAAGATGGGACTGGACGTCCGCATGATTTCGGGAGATTCGAAGCGCAGCGCGGAAGCCGTGGCGCGTGAGCTCGGGATCGACGCCGTGGTGGCCGAAGTGTTGCCATCGCAGAAAGCCGACATCGTGAAGAAGCTGCAGCGGCAGGGAAGCCACGTGGCGATGGTAGGCGACGGCATCAACGACGCCCCCGCGCTCGCCCAGGCCGACGTGGGGATCGCCATTGGCACCGGGACCGACGTGGCGCTCGAAGCGTCCGACGTGACGCTGTTGCGCGGCGACCTGCGCGGCGTCGTGACGGCCATCCAGCTGTCCCGCCGGACGATGGGAACCATCCGGCTCAACCTCTTCTGGGCGTTCGTCTACAACGTCATCGGGATTCCGGTTGCTGCCGGGGCGTTGTATCCCGTGCTGCACATCCTGCTCTCGCCGGTGCTCGCCAGCGCCGCCATGGCGTGGTCGAGCCTGAGCGTCGTCCTGAACAGTCTCACGTTGCGGCGCTTTAAGCCGGCGTGGGTGTGACGGAGCCGCCATGCGATACTTTCACCGCACCACCCTGAGCCCCGACGACGTGTTGACCCAGGCGAAGCTGTTTTTCGGAGGACGTCTCGCTCCCGCCGACGAGGCGGCGCGGCGGCGGACCTACGCGGGACCGCTCGGTCGCGTCACAGTGGCGGCGCGCGCCGAAGGCGGGCACTACACGTTGATCGAGGTGACGACCGACCAGGTGGGTGAGTCGGAGCTCGACCGGCTCGCCAAGCGGTTCCTCGGCGAAGTGCACAAGCTGGTAGAGCCCGGCCACGAGCTCCGCGGGGCCTACTAGCCGGCCACTCGCGCTTCGTACCCGGCGTGCTGCACCGCGGCGATCAGCTGCTCTGTGGTCGCCGCGTCGTCGTTGAAATCGATTTCCGCTTCCCCGGCCTGCAAATCCACGACGGCGGAGTAGACGCCGCTCGCGCGCTTGAGCGCCTGCTCGACCTTTGCCTGGCAGTGGCCGCACGTCATGCCGCTCACGCGCAGCTTCAACGTCGCCATACGGCCTCCTCTCGCTATAACTTATGTCATGGCATCTCGCGCCGCTCCCACCACACACTCCCGGCCCATCCCGGCCGGTCTGGCGCGCGATCAACTGCTGGAAATCTATCGGTTCCTGCGGCTCACTCGGACGCTCGAGGAGCGCCTCGTCGCCCTGTACCGCCAGAGCAAGGTGATCGGGGGTCTGTTCCGATCGCTGGGTCAGGAGGGCGAGTCGGTGGCGTCGGCATACGCCCTGGCCCGTGGCCGCAACCGCGATATTCTCTCCCCCCTGATCCGCAACCTCGGCTCCATGCTGGTCATGGGGGCGCAGCCGATCCAGATCCTGCGCCAATACATGGCCAAGGCGGACGGCCCCACGCACGGGCGCGAGCTGAACGTCCACTTCAACGATCTGGAGCAGGGCTACCTGGGTCAGATCTCCCACCTGGGCGACATGATTCCGGTCATGGCCGGCATCGCCCTCACCTTCAAGCTGCGCGGGGAGCGACGGGTGGGCCTCGTCTACATCGGCGACGGCGGCACCTCGACCGGCACGTTCCATGAGGGTCTGAATTTCGCGGCGGTGCAGCGGGTCCCCCTCGTGGTGATCGTGGAGTACAACCGCTGGGCCTATTCCACCCCGCCGGAGAAGCAGTTCGCCGTCAAGGATCTGGTCGAAAAGGCGAAGGCGTACGGTATTCCGGGTGTGAGCGTCGACGGCAACGACGTCTTCGCCGTGTACGAGGCCACCAAGTCGGCCGTCGAGCGTGCGCGGCAGGGCCAGGGCGTGCACTTCATCGAGGTCAAGACCTACCGGCGGAAGGGGCACGCCGAGCACGACGATCAGCACTACGTGCCCAAAGACGAGCTCGACTGGTGGGCCAAGGAGAACGATCCGGTGGACCGCTACGTCAAGCAGTTGCTGGAAAACGATTGGGTGGACGCGGGCGAGCTCGCGGCGATCGACGCGCGCGTCAAAGCCGAGATCGATCAGGCAACCGACGCGTGCGTGAACGAGCCGTTGCCGCCCGGCGACTGGGCGCTGAGCGGCGTGTATGCCGATCCCTCCACGTTGCCGCCGCACTGGTACCGGAGGCCCTGATGGGGGAGGTGACCTACCTCGAAGCCCTGCGCCAGGGCCTGTGGGAGGAGATGGAGCGCGATCCTCGCGTCTTCATCCTGGGGGAGGACGTGGGGGCGTACGGCGGGGCGTTCAAGGTCACCGAGGGGTTCAGCAAGAAATTCGGCGAGCAGCGCGTGATCGACACTCCGATTTCCGAGGCGGCGATCGTGGGCGCGGCGGCGGGCGCCGCGCACATGGGCATGCGGCCGGTCGCGGAGATGCAGTTCATCGACTTCATCTCCTGCGCCTACGACATGCTCACGAACTACGTGGCGACCGCGCGCTACCGGGCCGGGCTCGCGACGCCGCTGGTGGTGCGGGGACCGTGCGGCGGCTACGTGCGTGGCGGGCCGTTTCACTCGCAGAACCCCGAGGCCGCGTTCTTCCACACGCCCGGCCTCAAGATCGTGTACCCGGCGACCGCGCGCGACGCGAAGGGGTTGATCAAGGCGTCCATTCGTGACGATGATCCGGTGATCTACCTCGAGCACAAGTGGCTGTATCGCCGGATCAAGGAGCAGCTCCCCGAGGGAGAGGAGGTGCTCACGCCGATCGGCCAGGCACGCCTCGCGCGCGAGGGGCGGGACCTGTCGATCGTCACCTACGGCGCGACGGTGTGGAAGTCGCTCGAAGCGGCCGAGCAGCTGGCCAAGGACGGGCTCGCGGTGGAGGTGCTCGACTTGCGGACCCTCCTGCCGATGGACGACGCCGCGATCATGCGGACCGTCCAGAAGACCAACAAGGTGCTGATCGTGCACGAGGACACCCGCACCGGCGGCGTGGCGGGCGAGATCGCGGCGCGGATCAACGAGCAGGCCTTCGAATGGCTCGACGGTCCGATCATGCGGGTGACGGCGCACGACGTGCCGCTGCCCTACGCGCCGACGCTGGAAGATTTCGTGTTGCCCCAGACGGAGGACATCGTCAAGGCGGCGCAGTGGCTCGCGGCGTATTGAGGAGAGGATCATGGCTCGCATAGACGTTTTGATGCCCCAGATGGGCGAGTCCATCGCCGAAGGCACCCTGAGCAAGTGGCTCAAGAAGCTCGGTGACGACGTGAAGCGGGACGAGCCGCTGTTCGAGATCTCGACCGACAAGGTCGACGCAGAGATCCCGGCACCGAGTGCCGGTGTGCTGGCCGAGATCAAGGTGCAAGAGGGCCAGACGGTTCCCGTGCAGACGCTGGTCGCCGTTATCGAGACGGACAAGAGCGCGGCGGCGACGGCTGCTTCGCCCGCGGTGCCCCCGGTCGCGGCAGCCCCGCGGGCACCCGCCGCTCCCGGAGGCCCCGCGGTCTCCCCGCCACCAAAGCCGGCTCCCGCGCCGACCGCCCCTTCCCGCCCGCTACCGCCCTCTACCGCCCCGGTGGGGACCGGTGGGGATGGGCAAGAGACCGCCGAAGAACGGCTGCGTCGCAAGTCAACGCCACTGGTGCGCAAGATGGCTGCCGAGCATCACGTCGACATCACGACCATCCCGGGCACGGGCTTCGCGGGCCGCGTGACCAAGCAGGACATTCTCGGGGTCATCGAGCGCGGGGCACCAGCGGTTGTCCGCCCCCTGAGCCCGGAGCCCCGAGCCCCGAGCCCTGTGGCGCATCCGGCTGTCGAAGCGTGGCCGGGCGACCGCGTCGAGCCGTTCTCCAAGATTCGCAAGATCACGGCCGATCACATGATCATGTCGCGTCGGGTGTCGGCGCACGTGACGAGTTTCTTCGAAGTGGACTACACCCGCGTGGCGGAGCTGCGCAGGCAGCACAAGGCGGCCTATCAGGAGCGCGGCGTCAGTCTCACCTATCTTGCCTTCATCGCGAAGGCCTGCGCTGAAAACCTGCGCACGCACGCCATCGTGAACGCCGCGGTCTCGGGCGACAGCATCATCTACCGCCAGGACGTGAACATCGGTATCGCCGTCGCCCTCGACTGGGGCTTGATCGTGCCGGTCGTGAAGCGGGCCGATGAGCTCTCGCTCGGTGGGCTCGCGCGAGCCATTAACGACCTGGGCGAGCGAGCGCGCATCAAAAAGCTCTCACCCGACGAGATCCAGCGCGGCACGTTCACCATCACGAATCCCGGGGTGTTCGGATCCTACGCGGGTGCCCCGATCATCAACCAGCCGCAGGTGGCCATTCTTGGCGTGGGCGCGATCGAGAAGCGTCCCAAGGTCGTCACGCTCGCGGACGGGACCGACACGATTGCGATCCGTACCATGGGAATGCTGTCGATGTCCTACGACCACCGGGTGGTGGACGGCGCCGACGCGGATCGTTTCCTGGCCGACGTGAAGCGGACGCTCGAGAACTTTCCTGAGGGAGCGGTCTAGCATGCCTAAGATCCTCACGGCCGCGCGCGTGCGAGTGCCTCCCACCAACGAGGCCGACTACCTCGCCACGCTGCGCGAGCTGTGTCAGTTCGCCGAGGCCCGCGGCCAGCGGATCTGGCTGTTCCGCAACGCCAAGGACCCGCAGCTGTTCACGGAGTTCTCCGAGAGTCAGACGGAGATGTCGCATCGCGCCCAGGCATCGCGACTCCCCGAAGAAATCAAGCTCGAGCGGCGGCTGCAGGGCCTCGGCACCTATTCGACGGATGCCTGGGAGCTGTGGACAGAAGTCTCCCTCGCTGCCGGGGCGAAGGCCTAGCACGCCCATGGCGCGACGCACGATCTCGGTCGACGGCGGATCGTGGACGGTGTTTCCATCCGGCCGCGTGACGGTGTACGGGCGCGACCAGTTTGGCCTCGTGTTCCAGCAGGGGACCGGGCCGGAACGGCGGCGCCGCTTCACCCGCTACGCGCCGGTGGGCAACCGCAGTCCCGACGCCGCCCTCGCCGAGCTGTCGGAGCAGGAGCTCGTCGAGCTGTTCCATCAGTCGCAGCCGGCGTGGACGGCGCCCGAGAGTGCCTACGGCGCACGTTGATTTGCACTGCCACTCGACGGCGTCGGACGGAGAGTATCCCCCTGCGGAGGTGGCGCGGCGGGCCCGCGCGGCAGGCCTCGTCGCGATCGCGCTGACCGATCACGACACCACGAGTGGCGTGGCCGAGGCGACGCGCGCCGGGGCGGCGTTGGGGGTCCGCGTCGTTGCGGGGTGCGAATTCAGCGTGAAGGCGCCCTGGGGCGAGCTGCACGTGCTGGCGTATTTCCTGCCGCCCGGGCACGAGCGCCTGGAGCGCTTCCTCACCGGCACTCGCGCCGCGCGCCAGCGCCGCGCCGAGCAGATCGTTGCGCACCTGCGGCGGCTGGGCGTCACCATCGAGCTCGCGGACGTCATGGCGGCCGCGGATGGGGGGGCGGTGGGCCGTCCGCACGTGGCCCGCGTCCTCGTCGAGGGCGGAGCGACCGCCAACATCAACGAGGCGTTCGTGCGCTACCTCGGCCGGGGCAAGCCGGCTTACGTCGAGAAGCCCTTACCGACCCTGCCCGAGGTCACCGAGCTCGTGCGCGCCGTGGGCGGGCTCACGGTCGCGGCTCACCTCGGCGACCGCGCGACGGAGGCACAAATCCGGCAGTTCCAGGAGCAGGGGCTCGATGGCCTCGAAGTGCGCCATCCCAGCCACTCCGAGGCCACGGAGCGCCGTCTGCTGGCCCTCGCCGGCCGGCTCGGGCTCGCCGTCAGCGGGGGCTCTGACTGGCACGGCGACACCGAGCTGGGCGACTCGCACGCCGGCCTGGGCGAGCTGGACGTGCCGGCGGAATGGCTGGAACGACTGGACCAGCGTCGCGGCAAGGCGTCCCCCGACAGCGTGACCGAGAGCCGAAGGGACAACCCATGAGCGAACCACTGGCCATCGGCAGCAAAGCACCGTCGTTCACGGCGGCCGCATCCGACGGCAAGACGTACACGCTGGCGGACGTGCTCAAGCGCTCGCACGTCGCCTTGGTCTTCTATCCCGGGAACAACACGCCCGGGTGAAACCGCCAACTCTCCGCCGTGCGCGATGAGATCGCCAAGTTCCAGAAAGCCCGCATCCAGCCCTTCGGCGTGAACCCGGCGAGCGTGGAGAGCCACGTCGGCTACGTGCAGAAGTTCGGGTTCAACTTTCCCCTGCTGTCCGACCCGGAGCGCGCCATCGCGCGCGCCTACCACGCCCTCAAGGAAGACGCCAAGGGAATTCAGCGCACCGTGTATGTCGTGGCGAAGAACGGCACCATCGCCTTCGCCCAGCGCGGCGCCCCGCCGGTGGACGAGATCGTGGCGCATGTCCCTTGATCTCCGGGGCAAGGTCGCGCTCGTGACCGGCGTCGGGCGCGTGGGCCAGATCGGACACGCGGTGGCCCGCGGGTTGGGAACAGCCGGTGCCCAGCTGGTGATCGCGGACCTGAACGCGACGGCGCTCGCGGAGCGCGTCCGGGAGCTCCAGTCCGACGGCATCACGGTGCAAGCGTCCGCGGGCGACCTGACCACGCCGGACGCCGCCGGGCGCGCCGTTGCCACCGCGCGCGAGCGCTTCGGCGGACTGGACGTGGTCGTCAACGTCGCCGGGGGGCTGCTGAATTACGGGCCGGTCGTCGATCTGAAGCCCGAGCAGCTGGAGCGCGAGCTCGCCGTCAACATCAAGACCACGTTCTTCGTGTCGCAGGCGGCGATCCCGCTGCTGCGTGAGCGCGGCGGTGGCGCGATCGTCAACTTCGCCTCGATGGCCGTCCTGAAGCCGCAGCCGCAGATGGCGGCGTACAGCGCCGCGAAAGCGGCAGTCGCCGGGCTCACCCGCGCGCTGGCGCGTGAGTTGCGTGATGACCGGATCCGCGTGAACGCCGTGGCGCCGGGGACGATGCGCACCGCCGACAACGTCGCGCAGATGAAGGACGCCAAGGTACGCTGGGTGGAGCTCGACGACCTCGTCGCCGCTGTCCTGTACCTGGCGAGCGACGCGGCACGCGCCGTGAGCGGTGAGATCCTGCCGGTGAGCGGGGGCGACGTCTAGCGGTGGAGGTGATGCGTGACGTCATCGTCATCGGAGGGGGATGTTACGGACGGTTCTACGCCGGCCAGCTCGCCAGAGCCAAGGAGCGCGGCAAGGCGCGCTATCGCCGGGTGGTCGTGGTGGATCACGATTCGGCGTGCCGCGCGCGTCGCGAGCTGGGGGACGCCCCCGACCGCGAATACGTGGTGCGCGATTGGCGCGAGTACTTCCGGGAAGTCCTGGGGCGCGCCACGCCCGCGCGGCCT
>CBFHAJ010000017.1:0-34899 GCA_965653495.1 uncultured bacterium
TGATCTGGGGACGCCAGGTGTACCGCTGGAGCGATCTCGACTTCGAGGCGAACCTGCGCGACGGGCACGGCGTGGATTGGCCGATCCGCTATGCCGACATCGCGCCATGGTACAGCTACGTGGAGCGCTTCATCGGCGTGAGTGGGGAGAAGCTCGGCCTGCCGCAGCTCCCCGACGGCGAGTTCCAGCCGCCCATGGAGATGAACGCGGGCGAGAGATTCGTGAAAGCGGGGATCGAGAAAGCGTTCCCGGGCCGGCACGTCACGATCGGCCGGGTCGCAATCCTGACACAACGCGTGGGCGATCGCCTGCCCTGCCATTACTGCGGCCCATGCGAGCGCGGCTGCTCCACCGGGTCCTACTTCTCGACGCAGGCGTCCACACTGCCGGCGGCCCGCGCCACCGGACGACTGACCGTCCTGCCGAACAGCGTCGTGCAATCGGTCCTGTTCGACGCGAACAAGAATCGCGTCACCGGCGTCCGCGTCATCGACACGGAGACAAAAGCGACACGCGAGTACCAGGCACGGGTGGTGTTCCTGTGCGCCTCCACGCTCGCCACTACCCGGCTGCTGCTCAACTCCACCTCACCGCGCTTCCCGACCGGGCTGGCTAACTCGAGCGGTGTGCTGGGGCACTACCTGATGGACCACCACTTCCTGGCCGGTGCGAGCGGGAGCATCGACGGACTGCTGGACCACTACTACCAGGGCAACCGGCCCAACGGGATCTACATCCCGCGCTTCCGCAATCTCGGGGACGACGCCTCACGGCGTGACTACGTGCGCGGGTTCGGATACCAGGGCGGAGCGGGCCGCGGGGGTTGGGGACGGGGAGGCGGCGGCCGGGGCTTCGGGGTCGAGCTGAAGCGCCGGCTGCATGACCCCGGCAACTGGTCGATGGGCATGACGGGGTTCGGGGAGTGCCTGCCGCGCGAGGACAATTACGTCACGCTCGCCGACAAGACCGATGATTTCGGCATCCCCCAGCTCAAGATCCACTGCACCTGGGGCGACAACGAGCTGGCGATGCGCAAGGATATGGCTGCGTCGGCCGCCGAGATGCTCGAGGCCGGCGGCTGCAAGAACGTGCGCACGTACGACGCCTACCGCGGCGGCGACCAGCTCGGCGCCGAGCCCGGGTTCGCGATCCATGAGATGGGAACCGCGCGCATGGGCCGCGACCCCAAAACATCCGTGCTCAATGGATTCAATCAGGCGCACGACGTCCCCAACCTGTTCGTGACCGACGGCGCCTGCATGGCGAGCTCGTCGTGCGTGAATCCGTCGATCACCTACATGGCGCTCACGGCGCGCGCCTGCAACCACGCGGTGGAGGAGCTGAAGCAGGGTCGCATCTAGCCTCACCCCCTGTCCCCCTCTCCGTTCCGGAGAGGGGGAACTTGGTCCGACCTTCGTAGCCAGTCAGGGGCCTTTCAGCAGAATCCTAGCAGCCGCGGGCGTGAGCCCGTCGGCTGCCGCCGTGAGCGTCACCGTCCCCGGCCGCGCGCCGGCACGGACGATCACCAGCGCCATCCCCTCGAACAAGCGGACGCTGTCGGCCTGGAACGGCGCATGGCTGATCTCGTCGCCGTTGTCAACTCCCGCAATCCGCGCATCGGCTCCCTCGAGTCGCAGGCGCACGAGTGGCTCCGCCGTCGGTACGGAAACACCGGCGCTGTCGGTGACGGTCACCGTGACGAATGAGAGATCGCTCCCATCGGCGCGGATCGCTGCCCGGTCGGCGACGAGCGCTACGCGGACTGGGGCGCCCGACGTCCTTATCTCTTGCGTCGCGACGACCGACCCGCCGCTGCGTGCCACGGCCCGCAGTGTCCCCGGGGCGTACGCGACGCGCCACATCAGATGGGAGACCTGTTCCGGCTTGCGCTTCACCCCGAGCGAGGCGCCGTTTAGGAACAGCTCCACGTCGTCGGCATTCGTGTAGGCCCAGACGTCGAAGGTTTGGCCGGCAGTCCAGTTCCAATGCGGGAAGACATGCAGCATGGGACGCGTCGTCCACACGCTCTGGTACAGGTAGTAGGGATCCTTCGGGAAGCCCGCCAGGTCCGCCACGCCGAAGTACGAGCTGCGCGCCGGCCACTCGTACGGGGTAGGCTCCCCCAGGTAGTCGATCCCCTGCCAGATGAACATCCCCGACAGGAACGGGTAGCGCTCGAACAGACGCAGCGACTCCTCGTGCAACGAGCCCCAGAAGGCGTAGCTGTTGTCGTACGACGACAGCCGGCCGTTCGCGGGAGGCTGCGGACCCTTGTTCTTCTCGTACGGAGTGTGATACTCGGCGACGCTGTCGGAGGGCTGTGGGTACACGCCGCGCGAGTTCAGGGCCGACATCGCTTCCGTGATGATGAACTTCTGGCCCGGGAACTGGGTCGGGAGGTTGGGCCAGGCTGCGTGGTGATAGTTGTGGCCCGCGAGATCCATCGCCCCGGACTCGAGCACCGGATTGTGCGAGCTGCCGTTGTTGTTGGCGTTGGTGATCGGCCGCGTCGCGTCGAGGCGCCGCACGATCCCCGCCAGCTCGCGCGCGAGCGGGGCGGCAGTGGAATCGCCGTCGGTCCACTGCTCCATCACCTCGTTGCCGATGCTCCAGATGAACACGCTGGGATGATTGCGGTCGCGCCGCACCATGTCGGACAGGTCGCGCTCGTGCCAGGCGTCGAAGTCCAGGTGGTAGTCGTAGTCCGTCTTCTGCTTGCGCCACATGTCGAACGCTTCGTCCATCACGATGAGGCCCAGGCGATCGGCCAGGGCGAGCAGCTCCGGCGCCGGAGGGTTGTGCGACGTACGGAGCGCGTTGGCACCCATGGCCTTCATGAGCTGGAGCTGCCGCTCGATGGCGCGGTCGTTCACCGCGGCGCCGAGGGCGCCGAGGTCGTGGTGCAAACAGACGCCGCGAATCTTTATGTGCTCACCGTTCAAGAAAACTCCACTGTCCGCCCGGAAGGTGAAGCTGCGAATCCCAAATGGGGTGATGTACGCGTCGCACGGGACGCCGCTACAGTGGATCCGCGTGACCGCGCGGTACAGGTACGGCCGCTCGAGAGACCAGAGATTCGGCCCCTGCACCACTAGCTCCTGTGCCAGCTCAACCACCGAGTCCGCGGGCGCGGTCGCCATCGTTGCCCGCTCGGCCACGACCTTCCCGGCTGCGTCGTAGATCGCGGTACGCACACCGAAGTGGCGCTCGTCGCGGGACTCGTTGCGCACCGTGATCCGGATCTGGACGTGCGCCGCCTGCGCGGTCACGTCGGGGGTCGTGACGTACGTGCCCCAGTGGTCGACGTGCACCGCACCGGTTGTGATCAGCCGAACATGGCGGTAAATGCCCGAGCCCGAGTACCAGCGCGAGTTAGGCTGTCGTGAATTGTCCACCCGCACGGCGATCACGTTGGGTGCGCCGTCCCGGCGCAGCTGTGGGGTCAGCTCGTACTCGAACGAGCTGTACCCGTAGGGGCGCTTCCCCAGGGACTGCCCGTTGATCCACACTTCGCTGTTGCGGTACACGCCATCGAAGTCGATGAACACCCGCGTGCTCGTGTCTTTCGCGGGTGTGGCGAACGCCTTGCGATACCAGCCCACGCCGCCGGGCAACGCTCCGCCCGCCGCGCCAGCCGGATTCGTGTCACTGAACGGCCCTTCGATACTCCAGTCGTGCGGCACATCGAGGCGGCGCCAGCCCGAATCGGCGAAGGCCGGGTCCTGCGCGCCGGTCACGTCGCCCAGGTGGAAGCGCCAACCGCGATCGAAGTTCAGGGTGCGCCGCTGGGCCGCGCCCGTCGCGGGCGCGAGCAACAGGAACAGTAGAGCCGCCACGGTGGCGCGAGACATGTCAGCCTCGGAAGTACAGGTACGCCGCGAGAATGAGCAGCAGCACCACGCCGGACGCGACCACGTCCCGCCGGTTCCAGCTGCTGCGCGACTGGGCGCGGTCCTCGGCGCCCACAGTGGCGTAGGTCAGGCCCGCCACCTGCTCGGGGACGGGCGGCGCCGTCGCATAGCTCACGGCGAACATCACCACGACGGACACGACGAAGATGAAAACGCTGTAGTACTGGAAGTAGAGATTGTTGACGATCCACAGGAACGAGCCGGGTGTGTAGCCGTCGGCGAACCCCGCCAGACGCAGGCTCACCGGAGTGTCGACGATCAAGCGGAATACGCCCAGCACAAAGCCGACGATCAACGCGGCGAGACAACCTTTGGAGTTGAGACGCCGGTTGAAGATTCCGAAGACAAACACGGTGAAGATCGGCGGCGCGAGGTACCCCTGCACGCCCTGGAGATAGTCGTACAGGCCGCGCGCGCCCTGGATCACGGGAATCCACAGCAAGCTGATCACCACCATCGCCGCCGTCGCGGCGCGCCCCACCCACACCAGCTGATGCTGGCCCGCCTGCGGCCGGAACTTCTGGTACAGGTCCATCGTGAACAGCGTGGACGACGCGTTGAAGGCGCCCGCCATCGAGCTCATGAGGGCAGCCAACAGGCCGGCTACCACCACGCCGCGCACGCCTTCGGGCAGGAGGTCCTTCACCATCAGCGGGAACACGGCCTGCGCCGCTTGCGCGATGGGGTGCCCCTGCGCGTCCACGATAGCGCCGAGGCCCGGCACCTTACCCGTCTTGGCGAGCGCGAGCGCGATCAGGCCGGGAATGATGAAGATGAACACCGGGAACAGCTTCAGGTACGACGCGAAAATGCTGCCGCGTCGCGCCGTGCGCTCGTCCTTGGCGCTCAAGGCGCGCTGCACGATGTACTGGTCCGTACACCAGTACCACAGGCCGATGATCGGCGCGCACAACAGCATGCCGGGCCAGGGATAGTTCCCGTTGAAGTACCACGCGATGCGGCCGGTCTCCTTCACCGGCGCCCACGTGCCCTCCATCCCGGCCGGCACGATCGGCTTCCAGAGGTTGAACATGTCCGGCTCCACCACGCGGCGCAGCTCGTGCCAGCCGCCGAGCTTGGCGAGCCCGAATGCCGTGAGCAGCCCGGAGCCGACCACCAGGATGAACGTCTGCATCGCGTCGGTATACGCCACGGCGCGCATTCCGCCCAGCACCGTGTACAGGCCGGTGAGCAGCACGACCGCCACCGTGCCGATCCAGAAGCTGTTGAAGGTGGCGCTCCCGACATGCAGCGCCACGTCGGGCAGCAGCGTGGCGAAGACGATGCCGCCCGCGAAGATCGCCACCGCGAACTTGGTGAGCACGTGGGCCGCGAGGGTGATCACCGACAGCACCCAGCGAGCGGTGGGTGAGAAGCGGCGCCCCAGGAACTCCGGCATGGTGTACACCAACGCGCGCGCATAGAACGGCACGAACACCCAGCCGAGCACGAGCAGGCACCAGGCGTGCAGCTCGTAGTGCGCCAGGGCGACCCCGCTCGTCGCGCCCGCTCCGGCGAGCCCCACCACGTGCTCCGACCCGATGTTGGACGCGAAGATGGTCGCGCCGACCAGGAACCAGCCGAGGTTCCGGCCCGCGAGGAAATAATCGTCCGCCGTGTCGCGGTTGCGCCGGGCGACCCACCAGGCGAGACCCAGCAGCAGCGCGAAGTACGCCGCAATCACCACCCAATCGAGTGTGCCCACGTCTTGGCTCCCTTGCCCGGGGATCGCTCCCGGGCGATACTCGGCTCCTTTCGGCATCTTGTCAAACCGGGATGGGACATGGTGTGGGAACAGCGGTGGCATCCGCTGCGGCGCGAATGGGTCATCGTCTCCTCGCACCGCAACGAGCGGCCCTGGCAGGGCGAGCGCGTCGCGGAAGCGCCGCGCGCGCTGCCGTCTTACGTGCCCGACTGTTACCTGTGTCCCGGGAACGTCCGCGTCTCGGGTCAGCGCAACGAGCGCTACACCGGTGTGTTCGTGTTCGACAACGATCACCCGTGCGTCGGGCCGGAGCCGCCGCAACCGGTCGCCCAGCCGGCGGGTGTGTACCGCAACCGCCCCGCCGGCGGGTGCTCTCGCGTGGTGTGCTTCACGCCGCGGCACGATCTCACCCTCGCGCAGCTCGCGGAGCGAGAGTTCATCGATCTGCTCGGCGTGTTGCAGTCGCAGTACCGCGAGCTGGGCGCCCGCGCCGAGATCCGCCACGTGCTCGTGTTCGAGAACAAGGGTGACGTGGTGGGCGTGAGCAACCCGCATCCCCACTGCCAGATCTACGCGACCAACTTCGTGTTCAAAACGATCGAGCTCGAGGCGGACGCACAGGCGTCCTACCTGGCGGAAAACGGACGGCCGCTGTTTCAGGACATCGTGAGCGCCGAGGAGGCGGATGGCCGGCGACTGCTGGTGCGGCGCGATCAGGCGCTATCGTTCATCCCCTACTTCGCCCGTTACCCGTACGAGACGTTCGTGGCGCCCCGCGCCATGCACGCGAGCCTGGCGGACCTGAGCGATCGCGAGCTGGCCGACTTCGCGGCGGTGCTGCGGGAGACGCTGATCCGGCTCGACAATCTGTGGCAGATGGCGTTCCCCTACGTGATGGTGCTGCACCAGGCACCCACGGAGGGGACGCCCGCTCCAGGCTTTCACTTTCATATCGAGATCCATCCGCCGCTGCGCAAGCCCGGTTTGCTCAAGTATCTCGCGGGCCCGGAGATCGGCGGCGGCAATTTCCTGAACGACACCGCGCCAGAAGAAAAGGCGGCGGAGCTGCGGGCCGTGTCGGACGTGCACTACACCCACCGTGGCTGACCCGAGCGGCGTGGAGCGGCTGCTCGAGCCGATCCTCGAGCTGCACGAGCGGATCCGCGCGTCCGTCGTGGACGCGTGCACGCGCCAGGCGACGGACCAGCTGGCGACCGTGGCCGCCGACGACGGGGGGGGCGACACCATTTACACGATCGACCGCGTGGGAGAGGAGGTGCTGGTGCGTGGGCTGGCGGACCTGGCGCGCGACGAGCCCCTCTGCCTCGTGGGGGAAGGGTTAGGAGGCACGAGCGGCCTGCTCGTGCTGCCGCGCGGCGCGAGCGAGCAGGCGTGCCGCTGGCGCCTGCTGGTCGATCCGATCGACGGGACCCGCGGGCTCATGTATCAGAAACGCAGTGCGTGGATTCTCACGGGTGTCGCACCGAATCGCGGTGCCGTCACGCGCTTGAAGGACATCGTGCTCGCGGTCCAGACCGAGATCCCGCTGGTCAAGCAGCACCTCTCGGACCAGCTGTGGGCGGTGCGAGGCGGGGGAATGGAGGCACGACGGTTCGATCGCGTGGCGGGGACGCGGGCGGCGCTCGCGTTGCGGCCCTCGCGCGCCGACACGATCGCCCACGGCTTCGCCAGCGTGGTGCGGCTGTTTCCGGGAGCGCGCGACGTACTGGCCGCGATCGACGACGAGGTGATGCAGACGCTGGTCGCGCCCGTGGCCGGCCGATCGACGTCCTTTGAAGATCAGTATGCCTCGACGGGCGGTCAGCTGTACGAGCTGCTCGCGGGCCACGACCGCCTGGTGGCGGACCTCCGCCCGCTGGTCCAGTCCCTGCGCGCTGCGCAGGGGATGCCACCGGTGCAGTGCTGCCACCCTTACGATCTGAGCGCCTCGCTCGTCGCCGAGGAAGCGGGCGTGATTCTCACCGACGCCACCGGCGCCCCGCTCGATGCACCGTTCGACGTCTGGTCCGATGTAGCCTGGGTCGGCTACGCCAATGAGCGGCTACGCCGGGCCATCGAGCCGGTGCTGCGGAGCGCGCTGCGACGCAGGGGGCTATGATCCCCCTCCGTACCCTCTCCGACCTCTGCGCCGCCAGCCATCTCGACTGGTTCCAGCCGGCGCTCGATCGCTTGCGTGCCCTGCGGCACGACGGTGATTCCCGCCTGCGGCAGTTCTTCGCGTCCGACGCTCCGCTCTACATCGCACGTGCGCCGGGTCGGCTCGACGTGATGGGCGGCATCGCCGACTACAGCGGCGCGCGTGTGTTGCAGCTGCCGCTGTCCTGCTCAACCGCTGTGCTCCTGCAGCGGCAACAGACACCGCGCTGCGACGTCGTCACCCGCCGCGGGGAACGATGGCAATTCTTCGGCATCGCGCTCGAGCCCCTGCTCGAGCAGGGTGGCGAGGTCGGTACGCCGGCCGCGCTCGCCGCCTGGCTCGCGCGCCATCCGGCCAACCGCTGGGCAGGGTACGTGGTCGGCGTCGTCCAGCTGTTGCTGCAGAGCTCCGCTCGAGAGGGCGCTGCCGTCGCTGGTCTCCGCCTGCTCATCGATTCGACCGTGCCCGCCGGCCGCGGGGTGGCATCGTCAGCGGCGCTCGAGGTCGCGGCTGCTGCGGCGGTCGCCGCGTGCTGCGGATGCGCGATGCCCGCGACTGAATTAGCCGCGGCGTGCCAGTGGGTCGAGAACCAGGTGGTGGGTGCGCCGTGCGGCATCATGGATCAGATGACGAGCGCCTGCGGCCGGCGCGATCGCCTGCTCCAGCTGTGCTGTCAGCCGGGGACGGTCGAGGGTCACGTCGCCATTCCAGCGGGTTACCGGTTCTATGGCATCGATTCGGGCATCAGCCACGCGGTGGCGGGGGCGGACTACGGTACGGTGCGCACCGCGGCCTTCATGGGGTATCGCATGATCGCGGCCGCGGCCGGGCTACCCGTCGCGCGGGAGGGCTCGCGGTTGCGCATCGCCGACACGCGCTGGGGAGGGTATCTCGCCAATCTCACGGAGCCCGAGCTCGCGGAATTGGCGCGGGACCTGCCCGGTGAGATGTCCGGTGCCGAATTCCTGCAGCGCTATGACGGAATCACGGATTCGGTCACCACGGTCCGGCCCGACGGGCGATATCCTGTGCGTCAGGCCACCGAGCACCCGGTGCGCGAACACGCGCGCGTGACGCGGTTCGCGCGGCTGCTCGCTGCACTCGCTGAACAGCCGCCGCTCGCCGTCGAGCTCGGACACCTGATGTACGAATCCCACACGAGCTACGGCGCCTTGGGGCTCGGCAGCGACGGCACCGATCGCATTGTCGAGCTCGTGGCCGCGGCGGGTCCCGCGCGCGGGGTGTTCGGCGCCAAGATCACCGGCGGTGGCAGCGGCGGCACGGTCGCGGTGCTCGGCAGCGACCGCGCCGTGGCCGTGGTACGAGACGTGGCCGCCCGCTACCGGGCGGAGACCGGCCGGGAGGCCCGCGTGTTCGCGGAATCCGGGCCAGGGGCGGAGGAGACCGGCGTGCTGTTGCTCGAGCCCAAGGAGGTGGACCGCTATGCGACGCAGTCCGCTGTCGCGCCGTGATCGGCTGAAGGTGGTCCCGTGGCCGCCCACATCAGACTCACGGCGGAGAGGTAATGGCCGGCGATATGTCCCGTGAGGTTGCGGCCGGCGTCATTGCACGATCGGCCGTCCGGACTCGAAATCGTACAGGGTGAGTTTGCGGAGCGTATAGTACGCGCGCCAGTACCCGCGGAGCGCCTCCACGAACTGCGTGAGCGCCTGGTCCTTCTCGTTCTGCGCGATGTACAGGTTGTCGATCGTGATCCGGCCGATGACATAGCGGTTATACGCCACCTCGAACCGCTTACCGGCCACCGTGTCGGCCCGGGCGCGCAGGGCCACGTCGCGGCGCGCCTGGGCCAGGCCCAGCGCCGCGAAGTGGCCATCGTGAGCGGTCTGCTCGAGAGTGCCCTGCGTCGTCTTGGTCAGCTCTTCACGATCGGCCTCGGCAGCCCGGACGCCGGCGCCGTGCGCCCCCCATTGCATGAGGGGTACCTGGAGCGTCAGGGAAAACTGCCGGGCTTCGAGGAGATTCTGATAGGCGAGACTCGCCGCCGGTGCGGTCGCGTTGAATCCATAGCTCGCCACTACCGTCGCCCCGATCCCCTGCGCCAGCTTCGCCTCGGTCACCCGCCGCTCGGCCCGCACGCGCTGCAGCTCCAGGTCGCTGACCAGAGCGTGGTTGCGCAGCGCTTCCGCCACGGCCCGCGCTGTGTCGGCCTCGAACTCGGGGACAAACGCGGTCACCGCGAGCTCGACCGGTGCGTCGGCCGGCAGGCGCAGGGCGAGCCGCAGTTCGGCGGTCGCTCGATCATAGTCGAGCCGCGCCCGCTCCACGTCGGTGCGCGCTCGTAGCAGAGCCAGCTCGCTCTGCAACAGGTCGTTCTCCCCGATCTTCCCGACCTCCAGGCGACCCGTGTTGAGCCGATAGAGCGTGTCATTCACGGCCGCGTTGGTCATCGCGTTGTCGAGAGCGACGCGCGTGGCGTACACGTCGAAGAAAAGATCGGCGGTCTCGAGCGCCACGTTTTCCATGGCTTCGACATACGCCCCCTCGCTCCGATCAGCGAGCGCCGACTGCTCTCGACGGTCCCACGCCGCTGCGTTCGGCCGCAGGATGTCCTGCTGCAGCCCAATCGTGACCGGCGCCGACGACCATGACTCGAGCGACTGCTCGCCGCTCACCGTGAGGCGCGCGAGCGACGACGAGACAAACAGGTCGCCACCGGTGATGGGTAGCTTCTGCGTCAGCATCAGGCTCAGCGCTGCGTTCGTCTGCTGTTGCGGCTGGAACCGCGTGCTGCCATCGGGCTGGAGCACCGGGATGATCGAGCGGTTGTACGCCGGAACGGTTCCCCCGAGCGAGAGCTGCGGGAGGAGCCGGGCGGTGAAGGCCTGGTGGCGAAAGCGCGCCGCGTCGCGCGCGGCCCTGGCCGCCTGTCCGGCGAGCCCCCGTTCCTGCGCCAACGCAATCGCCTGCTGCAGGGTCATCGGCTGCTGCGCGGCGAGAGAGGCGAATGGGCGAGCGATTGCGAGTAGAGCAACGAGCGAGCGACAGGTGATCAGAGCGGGTCGTAGCGGCATGGGAGTCACTCGTAGCGAAGGCAGACCACCGGATCCTGACGTGCCGCGCGATAGGCGGGCACGATTCCGAACGCGATGCCCACGGAGATCGATACCCCGAAGGCGACGACCACCGAGAGATACGAAACAATCGTCTGGATGCTCGCGAACCGCTGGATGCCGACCGATATGCCGGCGCCGACGAGAATCCCCGCCGTGCCGCCGACCACGCTGATGAGCACCGCCTCCGCGAGGAATTGCAGCAGATGTCCCGCTGAGTGGCCCCGACGGCCCGGCGCACGCCGATCTCGCGGATGCGCTCCAGCACCGAGGCCAGCATGATGTTCATGATGCCGATGCCGCCGACGAGCAGGGAAATCGACGCGATCGCGCCCAGCACCACGTTGAAGATCGCCTTGGTGCGCTGCTCGTGGCGCAACAGCGCCTCGGGAATCGCGATCTCAAAGTCGACGACGGAGTTGTGCCGGCGCGTGAGCATCCGCCGCACCACATCGGCCACGCCGGGCACGAGCGTCGACTGCGCGACGCGGACGATGATGCGGTCCAGCTGGTTACGGTTGCCCCGCTCGCGACGCTGCTCGTCGCTCGCCGTATCGGCGTTATCGGCGGTCACGACCGTCACGGATCGGCCGCCGGCTTCGACGTCGCGCTCGGTGATTTGCGCGCGGTTGCGTAAACGGAGCAGCATCGTCCGCACAGGGACGTAGACGTCGAGGTTCGCGTCGCGGATGCCGAGGCCCGGCACCGGCTGGGGACCCAGACGGCGATCGGCCAGCACGCCGACCACGGTGAGCCAGACGTCCCCGACCTTGATCGGCCCGCCGATCGGCGGCTCGCTGGTGAAGAACCGCGCTCGCACGCCGTCGCCGATGATGGCGACGGGCAGCCCCTGCTCGACCTGCAGCGGAGTGAACCACGCGCCTCTCGCCAGCTCGAGGTTGGTGAGGCGGAAGTAGGTCGTATCGACGCCGACGACTTTCCCCGAGCGGCGGCGCCCCTCGCGCGTCAGGTTCGTGTTGAGCACGATCTCGGCGCTGGTGGCATCCACGGCCGGGATCACCGCGCCGATGGCCTCGGCGTCAGCGTACGTGAGCCCCGGGGAAAATTTCTTGACTTCCTTGCCGGGCTCTGCCTCGACCGGCCCTTCCTTCTGCTCGACGAGCGGGGTGACCATGACGTTGTTGGAGCCGAGCAGGCGGAGCTGCGCCAGGATCTCCTGCTCCGCCCCGTTCCCGATGGCCAGCATCGCGATGACGGACGCGACGCCGAACAGGATACCGAGCGAGGTGAGTGACGCGCGCAGCTTGTTGTGCTCGACGGCCTCCAGCGCCGTCCGCAGCGTGAACGCCAGCTGAGCGGGGATCCGCACGCTCAGCGTCGCTGGGGAAGCCGCACGAGCTTGAGTTTGGAGTGGTCGACAGGTGGGGTGAGCGACACGCGATCGCCCTCAGCGAGGCCACGTGCGATGATCACCTCGTCATCGTTCATGGCCCCGGTGGTGACCTCCTGCTTGTTGACACGCCCGCCCGATTGCTTGAACACGAACGTTCCCCCGCTATCCGAGCTGAGCGCCTCGAGGGGCACGTAGAGGACGTTCTCGACCTTCAGGGTTTCGATCGCGTTCCCCGTGGTCATGCCGGGACGCAAGGTCGAATCCGACTGCTCGACTTTGATCTTGACCTCGAACACTTTGGCGTCGGAGTTGGGACGCTGCTCGCCGACGTTGGCGACGCTCGTCACCGGGCCGGACAGACGCTTCCACGCATCTGCGTCGAGCGTCATCGCCACGGGCTGGCCCACGGCGACTTTCCGGACGTCGATCTCGTTGACGTACGTCACCGACTCCATCAACCCGAGGTTCGGGAGCGTGGCGACCGTGGGGTCCCAGGCGGATACCTGAGATCCGGTCGTGCGCTTCTTGCCGCTCCAGGGGTCCTTGACGTAGATGACCATGCCCGCCGCGGGCGCGCGTACCGTGAACCCGGCCATAACGTCCCGCACCACCTTCAGCAAGGCCCGCTGGCGTGCGAGGTCCGCCCCCACCTCGCGCATCTTGGCCTTCGCCTGCTCGGTCTTGGTATCGTAATCGGTCTTGGCCTGCGCCAGCGAACGATCGGCCTTCTCATAATCGATCTCGGCCTGGCGCTTGACGGTGGGGGCCTCGTAGGTGGACTGCTCCTTGGCGAGCCGTTTTTCCTCGAGCCCGAGCTCCATGGTGCGGATGTTCTCGCGCGCTGTGGAAAGATTGAGCGTCGAGTCGAGCATCGCCTGCTCGTATTGCGCCTCCGCCTTCGTGAGTGCCAGCGTCACGTCTTGCAGCTTGGCGTCGACCGCCGAGCGATCGAGCTCCGCGACCACATCGCCCTGCTTGACGATGGTGCCTTCCGCAACGATCGAGGTGATCTTCGTCTGGTAAGCGCCGGCCTGCTGCACGTTCGGCGGTAAGGTGATCTGCACAAACTCCCGTGCCTTGAGCTCGCCCGAGGTGTTGACCACGACGCGAAACTCGCCGCGCTTCACCCGCGCCACCACCGCGGGGTCATCGTGCGCCGGATTGCCGGCGAGCAGCCAGGCGCTGGGCACACCGAGCACGATCGCGGCGGCGATGAGAGAGGAACGCCGGCGGAGCAAGCGCAGGGGCGGGATGCGCATCGCGGACTCCTGTCAAAAACGCGGCAGTCGATTCGGCGGGTGTAACGTAGTTAAACCCCATGCACGCGCCTTCGGCAGCGTTGCGCCGTCGCCACAACTACCGCCCCGGCATGTCGCCCACGCCCGCCCGCAACAGATAGCCGCGCATGACCGTGGCGAACTGGCCGATCGCCACCTCCGGTGCCTCGATGTCGGGGTGCCAGCGCTTCTCCCACTCGAAGCTGTAGTAGCCGTGATAGCCGCTCGCCGCGAGCGCCTCGACCTGGCGCCGCACGGGCACGTCGCCGGTTCCGGTGAGCACGTAGTGGCGATCGGACCCCTGGGGGATGGAATCCTTCAGGTGAGTGTGCCGGATGTAGCCCCCGAGTTGGCGCACCGTGTCTTCCGGCTGCTCCTTGCCCGAGACGAACGTATGGTGCGCGTCCCACAGCAGGGCCACGGCGGGCGAGTCCGCCTGCCGCAGCACCTCGAGCAGCGTGGGCGAGTCTGTGAAGTCGCCGTGGGACTCGATCAGCACTGTCACGTCCTTGGGTTGAGCGTAGGTGCCCAGCTCCTGAAGGCCACGCGCGATATGCGTGATCATCACGTCGCGCGGCACGCCCTCGACGAACTTGTTGCCGAACACGCGGACGTACGGCGCCCGCAGCGCCTGTGCCAGATCGATGAAACGGCGTGCCTCGTCGAGCTGCGCAGCGCGCTTGGCCGCGTCCATGTGGTGCAGCTCGGCGGAGGCGCCGAGGTCGGAGACGCGCAGGCCGCGGTCGGCGAGCTGGCGCAGCACGTCGGGCAGGCGCTCCGGCGCGAATTCCGGAGCCTTGGTCAGGTCCATGTTCGTCTGCAGCCCGCGCAGCTCGATGGCCGCGTAGCCGTGGGATTCGGCAAAGCCCAAGATCTGGCTCCAGGTCCATGTGGGGCAGCCGAGGGTCGAGAACCCGAGGGGGAGGCGATCGCGGCTCGAGCGGAGCCCCGCGTAGGGCGCGACCATCAACGCGGCGGAGGTCTCGAGAAACTGGCGGCGGGTCGTCATGAGGTGAACTCCCGGTTTCATTGTAGCTCGAGCACGACGATCGCCTTGGCGGGCAGCTCCACGGTCAGCCGGTCGCCCGCCAAGTGGGCTCCTGCAAACGCTGCGGGCCGAACGTCGTCAGGCCGCTCGAACGTATTATGCGCATTCATCGCGCCCGCCGTCAGCACCCGACCGGACACGCGTGACACCTGTGCGCCCTCGAGCTCGACGATCACCGAGCGGGGATGATTCGGGTCGAGGTTGGTCAAGCTCACATGCAGCCGGCCCTGTGCGTCCCGCGATGCCGACGCACTCACCGCCGGAATGGATCGTCCCTCCGCCTCGTAGCGCCCCGCCGCGAGCGACACCGGCACCAGCAGCGCGTCCTGATGGACGCTGTACATGTCGTACACGTGGTACGTGGGCGTGAGGATCATGCGGTCGCCCTGGGTGAGAATCATCGCCTGCAGCACGTTGATCGTTTGCGCGATGTTGGCCATGCGCACCCGGTCGGCGTGGCGGTTGAAGACGTCGAGCGAAACGGCGGCGACCAGCGCGTCGCGCAGCGTGTTCTGCTGGTACAGGAACGCCGGATTGGTGCCCGGCTCCACGTCGTGCCACAAGCCCCATTCACCAACGACGAGGGCGACGCGCTTCTGCGGGTCGTAGCGGTCCATGATCGCGGCGTGGCGGGTGATGATATCCTCCACGTGCAGCGCCTTCTCGAGCGCGACGAACCACTCGCGCTCGGAGAAGTCCGTGGCGGAGCCCTTCTTGGACCACGAGCCCACGACCGTGTAGTAATGGAGGTCGAGCCCGTCGATCATCCGGCCCGCGTCCCGCAAGACGACTTCGGTCCAGTGGTAGTCCTCCGAATTCGGTCCCGTCGCGATCCGGAAGGGACGCGTCTGGCCGTACGCCGGCAGGAACGTCACGAAGCGCCGGTACACGTCGGCGTAGTACTCGGGCGACATGTTGCCGCCGCAGCCCCAGCTCTCGTTCCCGAGACCCCACAGCCGCACGTGCCAGGGACTGGGGCGCCCGTCGCGGCGCCGCAGGTCGGCCATGGGACTCGTGCCGTCGAAGTTCACGTATTCCCACCATTGCGCCATCTCGTGCGGCGTGCCGCTCCCCACGTTGCCGACGATGAACGGCGCGGCACCGAGCCGGTCGATCAGCTCGAGGTACTCGTGCGTGCCGAAGCTGTTGTCCTCGGTGACATCCCCCCACATCGTGTTGACGATCTTGGGTCGCCGCGCCCGCGGCCCGATGCCGTCCTGCCAGTGGTAGCGGTCGGCGAAGCAGCCGCCAGGCCACCGCACGTTGGGCACCTTGATGCGGCGCAACGCGGCGATCACGTCAGCGCGCAAGTGCCACTGCCCGCGAGCGTCTTTGACCCAGAAGCCGTCGTAGATGTCGCGCCCCAGGTGCTCGGCGAACTGCCCGTAGATGTGACGGCTGATGGTGTCGCGGCCTGAGTCGGCGTGGATGACGAGCCGGACCGAATCGGGCGTCTGGCATCGCATGGTCGACGGCACCAGCGCGAGCAGCGCGAGCGCGGCGACTCTCACGGGCCGGGCTTCGTCAGGATCATCGCCACCACGGCCGTGGTCCACTCGCCGTGATTGTTGCGGTACGTCCCGCGCATCCACACCAGCGCCGTGCGACCGTCTGTCCACTTGGGCACGAGGGGCCGCAGGTTGTCCATGGTGGAATTCGCCGTGAGCGGCTCCCACCGCCAGGTGCTTCCGAAGTCGCGCGTCGTCCCGCGGAACAGCTCGTGGTGACGCAATCCGTCCGTACTGCTCAGCAGCGGAGCCCCGGTCACCGGATCAGCGTCGGTCGAGATGTACACGACATCGGGATCGTTGGGATCGAGCGACGCGAGACCGGTGTAGTCGTCCTCGCCGGCGTACAACCGGGTGCCGGCATACGCCATCTCGTGCACGTGCCACTGCGCGCCGTCCCAGCGCGCGTAATCGAAGCGGTGGTCGAACCCGCCCTGACCGCGCGGCAGGCCGCGGCCGTCTTTCTGGACCGAGAACACGACGTACGGACGCTGCGCGCTGTCCAGCTCGATGTCGCTCATCCACGCCACGTTGTCGGGATCGCCCTGGAATACCTTGGTGAAATCCCACGCGTTCAAGTCAGTCTCAGTCGTTTCACTCAGCTTGCCGCGTCGGGTCCCGTCGGAGAGATAGATCGTCCCGTCCCGGATGAAGGCGTGATACAGACTGTTGTCGTAATTGCGCGGGTGGTTCTCCGTCATCACGAAGTGAATCGTGTTGACGCCGTCGAAGGCGTACTTGAGGTACGGCGTGTAGCCGCCCTTCGTCCCGTGCGCGATCCGGCCCCCGTAATGCCAGGTGTGGCCCGTGTCGTCCGAATACATGTAATTGGGCTCGAGCCCCACGCCGCGGAAGAAGTTGTAAATGCGACCGCTCGAAAACTGGAAAAGATTGGAGTACGTGACATTGTTGCCGCGCAGCGGCGCGGCGGAGTCGCCCGGCGTGTCGAACGTCGCGGTCGGCCCCCACACCAGGGGATTGTGCGGCGCGGAGAACGCGTAGTAGATGCGTCGCTCCACGCCATGCTGCGTGTAGAACGCCAGCACGCGACCATCGGGCAGCGCGAGGAACGCGGGACTGGCGTGGTCGTCCTGCTCCAGGTGGCGATGCAGAACCGTGTGCCCGGTGGCGCCCGAGGCGAGGTCGTAAACGGACACCTCCACGTTACCCCAGTCGGGAGCGCGGTCGTTCTTGTAGTCGCCCACGGCGCGCACCGAGCCGACTATGAGCTTGTTGTCGTATACGATGGCCCGCTCGTCCATGAACCACGACCACGCGCCATTGTCGTCGAGCGTGATCAGGTTCCCGGCGACGTAGTTCGCCGGAAGACGTGGCGACCGCGCGTCCGTCGCCCACGGCGCCAGCAGGGCGAGCATCCAGATCTTACGCATCGTTCCTCCGTTCACCGCGCCAGCGGATCCGGCCGCAGCTGGAACCGGAGCACTTTGCTCGTCGTGCCCTTACCACCTTCCATGTGGAACGGTGCGCGGGTGCTCACGGTCGCCCACAGTTCCCTGCCATTCCATCCGCCGTTGGGATCGTCGATCCGGCCGTCGAGCCACTTGGTGTAGAATCCCAGCGGATAGGGCACGCGCAGCACCACCCACTTCCCGTCTGCGAGCGCAAGCAACCCCTCCTCGGCGTTGCCGGTGTTGATCGGCACGTTCTTGCCCAGCCCCAGCACGCCGAACTGATCGACCCAGGTGTAGTAACTCGCCCCCGCGCTCCCGGGATCGGTCACCCCTTGCAGCTGCGGCAGCGGCTCGGGATAGAACGTCCAGCCCTCGGGACAGTGTTGGCCCGTCGCCGTCGGCCCGTTGAGCGGACCTTTGCACTTGCGGCGATCGAAGCTCGCGAGATGGCCGCTCGCGAGCGCGGTCCAGTAGACGCCGTCGCGGTCGACGTCGCCGCCGCGCGGCGAAAATCCCGAGACGGGATTGCCCGACTTGTCGAGCGGCAGCTCATACAGCTCCGCCAGCGCCGTCTGCGGTGGGTTCGGGCCGGGCACCAACCGGATGATCCCGCCCGGGAAGCCGAGGATCGTCCCCCACACGGAGCCGTCGGGCGCGGGCGCGACCGCGTACAACCCGCCCGCGATGCGCTTGTCTTTCGTGGGGTCGACGGGCTGGTCCGGCTCCACGTAGTCATCCCGCCGGCCGTTGCCGTTGGTGTCCAGAATGAGGGCGGTCCACCCCTGCGACCGCTCCTCGTCGCCCGTCACATCGAACAGTCTGGTATTGAGCCAGCCGACCACGGGACCGCCACCCGACGTCCACAGCGTGCGGTTCGAGTCCTCCGCGAACATCAGATGGTGCGTGCTGAAGCAGGTGCTGATGTGCGTGAGCTTCTGTGTCTTGGGATCGTAGACCGCGAGATGGCGGCCGGCGCGATTGAGCGGGAACAGCTGCGCCGAAGGATGCGTCGACCCTGCCTTGCAGAACGCCGGGTTGTCGGGCGGGCGCACGGTGGCGGTGATCCACACGCGGCCGCGCTCGTCGAACATCGGATTGTGCACGTTCGCCTTGCTGGTCCAGATCAGCTCACTGCCCCAATACGGTGAGGGCTGCGGCATTCCCGTGCCCGCGGCGGGCTGCGTATTGGGATCGCGCACGGTGAGCGGCACCCTGCTCGGTGCATTGCGCACGGGATCGAGCACCGGCAGGTAGTCGGCGGAGAGCTCGAGTGAGCCGTAGATCGATCCGTTGGCGTTGAGCGAGGGGTTACGTCGGTCGGTGGAGACCTCGTCGTGGAGATACGCCTTCGAATCGGCCCAGTCCCACTCGGTGATGACCACATTACGCTCCACGCCCTGCGGCCGGGGGGGCGTGGGCGGGACCGCTCCCGCGGCGATCCGGTCGGTCCAGTCGGCGAACATCGCGAGCGCGCGGTTTCTGCCCAGCTGGTTCACGATGCCGAGCATGGCCCCGCCCGCCTGCCCCGACTGCAGGCGCCGGTCCCATGCGGCCACGGAGCTCGGGAAGTGACCCCCGCCCAGCGCCGCGGGAAGCTCCCGCGTCCCCAGGCTCCCCAGCTGGTGACACGACCAGCAGCCGCCCGACTTCAGGATCCTGAGCCATTCCGCCTGGCTGGCCACGTTGGGCGCCATGTCGTTGCCGTCGGCGCCATGGGCGCCGAACTCGCGCTTCTCGGGCACGTGGATGAGGGAGAACCAGTAGCCGGCGGGATAGTAGTGCGCCGCCGCTCGCGCACTCGGCGCCGGCACGGCGGTCAGGTTGAGCGTCTTGCCCGGCTGGGCCTGAGACTTGGGCGAGTCGACCAGTCCGTAGCCGCGTACCCACACCCGGTAGGTCGCCTTGGGAAGGTCGGGCAACAGAAAGCGACCCTGATCGTCGGTGACGACGATCTTGACGAATCTGGTGGGCAGCTCGGTGGTCTCGGCAATGACCCACACGCCCGCTTCCGGTCCGTTGGGGCCCGTGACCGTGCCGCCGATGTCCTGAGCCACGAGCGAGTGCGCGCTCAACAGCAGCGCGAGAGCGAGGGGGGGACCGGTTACACGCATGAGAGATACCGCTCCTTGACGAGCGGCAGGAGCGTGTCGAGCGGCAGGCTCCACACCGCGTCGTTGAAGATTTCCACCTCGATGTCGCCGGCGTAGCCGGCTCGCTCGACGGCCGCGCGCAGGCGCCGCAGCTCGATCACGCCGTCGCCCATCATCCCCCGGTTCATCAGCACGTTCTGCACCGGCACCAGCCAGTCCGAGATGTGAAACCCCATCAGCCGCCCTGCGGTATGCGTCAGCTCGCTCGCCAGCTCGGGATCCCACCAGATGTGATATGCATCGGCCACGATGCCGACGGTGGCAGGATCGAACCGCTCCGCCAGGCAGCGCGCCTCGCGCAGCGTGGTGATGCAGGAGCGCTCGGCGGCGAACGCCGGGTGCATCGGCTCGATGCCCAGGTGGACGTTGCGCTCCCGCGCGTACGGGACCAGCGCCGAAATGCCGTCCGCCACCATGCCCCGCGCGGCCGCGATGTCCTTGTCAGGGGCGGCCCCGCACACCAGCACCAATAGCTCCGTGCCCAGGGCAGCCGCCTCGTCGACGGCGCGGCGGTTGTCGTCGATCCGGGACTGGCGCTCCGCGCGGGTCGCCGCCGGGAACATCCCACCCCGGCACAGGCTGGACACCCGCAGCCCGGCGTCGCGCACCAGGCGCGTGGCCCGCTCGAGGCCCGTCTCAGCCAGCTTGTGGCGCCACACCGCGATCGCGGGCACGCCGTGGCGCGCACACGCGTCCACCACGTCGGCCAGCGTCGCCCGCTCGGCCGTGATCTGGTTCAGGCTGAGGCGGGCGATGTCAGGTGCATCGATGGGACTCACGTGGCCCCAGCGACCGCCAGCACTTGGGTCATCCGATCCGCTGCAGTCTCGGGATCACCGAGCAAGCCCGCTCGATCCGCCAGGCGAAACACCTCCGCGAGGTGCGAAACGGAGCGCCAACTCTCCGCTCCGCCGAGCATGCGGAAGTGATCCTGATGGCCGTTCAAATAGGCGAGCAACACGATGCCCGTCTTGTATGCGTGGGTCGGGGGCGCGAACACGTGGCGCGCCAACGGCAACGTGGGTCCGAGCGCGGCGCCGTAGCCCTCTACGTCACCCCGGTCGAGCGCCTGGAGCGCATCGGAGGCCGCGGGCGCGATGGCGTCGAAGATGCCGAGCAGTGCGTCGGAGTACGTGTGGCCGTCGCCCAGAATCAAGTCGTCATAGTGGAGGTCGTCCCCTGTGTAGAGACGCACACCGCGTGGAAGGCGGGCGCGCAGCTCGAGCTCCCGCTCCAGGTCGAGCAGCGACAGCTTGATGCCGTCGACCTTGGAGCGATGAGTCTGAATGATCTCGAGGCACGCATCCATCGCGTCCGGGACCGAGCGCGCGCCCCAGTAGCCGGCGAGCTCGCGATCGAACATGTCGCCCAGCCAGTGGAGAATCACGGGCTGACTCACCTGGCGCAGCAGAGTGCCGTACACGCGGAAATAGTCGTCCGGCCCGCGCGCCACGCGCGCCAGCGCCCGGCTCGCCATCAGGATCACCCGGCCGCCGCGCGCTTCGATGTACTCGACCTGTTCTTCGTACGCGCTGATGACGTCGTCCAGCGTCGTCGCCGCGTCCGCCGCGAGCTGGTCGGTGCCGGCCCCGCAGGCGATCGCTCCGGTGGCTCCAACAGCCTTCGCTTCGGTTAACGACCGATCGATCAGCTCTCGCGCCCCTTCCCAGTTGAGCCCCATGCCGCGCTGCGCCGTGTCCATGGCTTCGGCGATGCCGAGCCCGAAGGACCAGAGATGGCGGCGATAGGCGAGCGTCGCCTCCCAATCCACGCAATCGCCCGACACGGGGTCGCTCACGACATGCGCCGCGGCATAGGCGACCCGGCTGCGAATCGGGGCGGTCGGACGGGGCCAGATGCGAGGCTCGCTCAACGTGTAGGGAGCGAGTGAGCCGTCGGCGGCGGGGAGACGGATGGTCGTCACTTTCCCCTCCGATCCTCGCTCTCTCGTCCCCCCTCTCCCGAAGGGAGAGGGGGACAGGGGGTGAGGACATCCGGGAGAGGGGGAACGTCCACCCACCGTCGTTCGCACCACGACTGCAGCGCCAGCTCCGCGAGCTGCACGCCCTTCGCGCCTTCGCGCAGGTCGTGCGGGAACGCGGCGCCGGTCGCCACGTGTCGCAGGAACAACTCCCACTGCACCTTGAACGCGTTCTCAGCGTCGCCCGCACCTGGTGCGTCTTTCCATGACGCATGGAAGTCGAAGGGATTCGGCTCGTCGGGGTTCCACACCGGGCGCGGGGTGTCGGCGCGCGACTGCAGCTTGCAGCCGCGCAGAGTCGCCACGGCACTGCCGAGCGTGCCGTCCACCTGGAGCTGCAGCAGATCATCGCGGTACACGCGCGTGGCCCACGACGAGTTGAACTGGGCGACGATGGCGCCGTGCGGGGGGGGGCCCTGGAGCTCGAAGATTGCGTATGCCGCATCGTCGGCGGTCGCCGGGTAGCGCGCCCCGCGCTCGTCCAGGCGCTCGGGGATGTGCGTCGCGCCCAGGCACTGCACCGCGCGCACCGGTCCGAACGTGTGGTCGAGCAGGTAGCGCCAGTGCGCGAACATGTCGAGGATGATCCCGCCGCCATCTTCCTTTCTGTAATTCCACGACGGCCGCTGCGCCGATCGATCTTCGAACACCCAATAGCCGAACTCGCCCCGCACGCTGAGGATGCGGCCGAAGAAGCCGTCGTCGACCAACCGCTTGAGTTTGCGGATGCCGGGAAGGTAGAGCTTGTCCTGGACGACGCCGTGCTTCACGCCGCGGCGATCCGCCAGCTGCGCCAGCTGCAGCGCTTCGCCCGTCGTGCACGCGACCGGCTTCTCGCAGTACACATGTTTTCCCGCGGCGATCGCCCGGCGCAGGTTTTCTGCCCGGAGACTCGTCGGCGTGGCATCGAAGTAAATCGTGTCGGCGGTGTTCGCGAGGCACGCGTCCAGGTCGGTGGAGACGCGGGTCAAGCCATGCTGGTGGGCGATGTTTTTGAGCTTCGTCTCGTCTCGACCAAGCAGGATCGGGTCGGGGATGAGCCGGCTGCCGCCGGGCAGCGTCAGGCCGCCCTGGTTGCGGATCGCGAGAATAGACCGGACGAGGTGCTGGTTCAGGCCCATGCGGCCGGAGACGCCGTTCATGATTATTCCGACGCGCGTCACGTCCTCACCCCTTTGATCCCCTCTCCCTTTCGGGAGAGGGGAAACGAAGGTGGAGCGTCGAGAGGGGGTGAGGACCCGCGCGGCAGGAACGCGATGGCGAGCGCGCCTAAGAGCGCGAATCCGATCACCGCCGCGAAGCCCGTCGCGTACGTCCCGCTCACGTCGTGCAGCCGCCCGACGAGCACCGGCGCCACCGCTTCCGCCAGGCCGTCGGCGGTCAGGACGATGCCCATCGCCCGGCCCAGCACGGCCACGCCGAACAGCTCGGCGGCCATGAGCGGGATCACCATATACTCGCCGCCGAGCCCGATGCCGAATACGACCGCGAAGAGGTAGATCGCGCCGGGGGTCCCCGTGAGAAACAGCAGCGGAATCGCGGAGGCGACGAGCAGATAGATGAGCAGCATTACGTATTTCTTCGCGATCCGATCGGCCAGCCATCCCATCCCCAGCCGGCCCACCAGGCTCGCGACCAGCACCAGCGAAGCGACCTCGGCGGCCGCGGTCTGGGAGAAACCGTGGTCGAGACTCAAAAACAGCTTGAGGTGCTGATTGGTCCCGCCGACCGCCGCGATCGAGCACATGCTGCCGGCGAGGAGAAGATAGAACGACGGTGCGCGGAGGACGGGGACGATAGAAGGTCGGTGGAGGGCGGTGGAGGATGGTGGAGGACGGTGGAGGTTGGTGGACGAGGGTGACTCCGGAACAGTCAGAGCCAGCGGCAACGCCACGATGATGATGACGACGCCCAGCGCCTGCAGCGCGCCGTGCCAGCCGAGGGTCCGCGTCAACCACACGGCGACGAGCGGCACCAGCGCGCCGCCGAACCCGATGCCGAGATACGCGAGACCCATCGCGCGGCCGCGCGCACCCGTGAACCAGCGCGACAGGAGCACCTGATTCGGCAGCGGCCCGCCGCACACGTACCCCAGCGCGTTGAACAGATAGAACAGATAGAAGCCCGCGAGCGAGCGGATCGCCCCCAGGCCGACGAGCGCGAGGCCCGCCATGAGGATGCCGGCCACCATGAGCCGGCGGGGCCCGAACCGATCCACCAGCCAACCGGCGAGGAATCCGAACACTGGCCCGACCACGAGCTTGGAGAGCGCGTTGCCCGACGTCACCTGCGCGCGCGACCACCCGAAATCGCGCACGAGAAAATCGTAGAAGAACGGCAGGCCGTACAGCGCGAGCCCGACGATCGCGAACAGCGCGAGGAACGACGTGGCGGCGACCTGCGCCTGCGCCCCCCCCCGCGTCGGGCTCACAGGTTCCCGCGCGTGAGCTCGCCCACCGCGTGGTCCACGGCGCGCGCCGTGAGCGCCATGTAGGTGCACGAGGGATTCACGCACGACGAACTGGCCATGCACGCGCCGTCGGTGACGAACAGATTCGCCACGTCGTGCGCCTGGTTCCAGGCGTTCAGGACCGACGTCTTGGGATCGCGGCCCATGCGCGCCGTGCCCATCTCGTGCACGCTGAAGCCGGGAGGCCCGTCGTGGTCGTACGTCGCGACCTCTTTGCAGCCCGCCGCCTCGAGCATCTCGGCGGATTGCGCTTTCACGTCTTCGCGCAGCGCGCGCTCGTTCTCGCTCCAGGCGCAGTGCACGCGCAGCAGCGGGATGCCCCACTGATCCGTGCGCTCCGGGTCGAGATCGACATAGTTCTCGTGGCGCGGCAGGCATTCGCCGTATCCCTGGAGGCTGATCTCCCAGGGACCGGGCTCCCGTAGCTCCTGCTTCAGCGCGGCGCCGATGCCGGCCAGCGACGCGCCGCGGCTCCACCCCTCGCGCCCCGCCCCGCCCTGGATCCCGTAGCCCCGCAAGAATCCCAGTTTGGCCTCCGGCTTCGCACCGAGATTGCGAAACCGCGGAATGTAGCTCCCGGTCGGGCGGCGGCCGTACACGTATTTGTCCAACAGGCCGGGCACGCGGCCCGCGGCGCCCGCCTTGGAGATATGATCCATCACGTTGTGACCGAGCTCGCCGCTCGAGTTGGCGAGTCCCGCGGAAAAACGTCGGGTCTGGGAATTGAGCAGGATCTGGGCGGTCCCGAGTGTCGACGCGCACAAAAACACGAGACGCGCCTCGTACTCGCGCGACGCTTTGGTGTGCGCATCGATCACACGCACCCCGGTGGCCCGGTCCTTCCGCTCGTCGTACATCACGCTGTGCACGATCGCGTCGGTGACGATCGTGAGCTTGCCGGTCTTGCGGGCTGCCGGCAAGGTCGCGCTCAGGCTCGAGAAGTAGCCCCCGTAGCTGCAGCCGCGCGCGCACTGGTTGCGTGCTCGGCAGGGCCCGCGGCCTTCGTGCGCGACGGTGAGGTTCGCGACCCGGGCGATCGTCATGTGCCGCCCGGGAAACGCCCGCTCGATGCCCCGCCGCACTGCCAGCTCGGCGCAGTTCAACTCCCAGGGCCGCAGGAAGTCGCCATCGGGGAGGTGCGCGAGCCCCAGCCGCTCACCGCTCACGCCCACGAAGCGTTCCACGTGGGCGTACCAGGGCGCCAGGTCGCGGTAGCGGATCGGCCAGTCGACGCCGTGCCCGTCGCGCAGGTTCGCCTCGAAGTCGAGGTCGCTCCAGCGCCAGCACAGCCGTCCCCAGATCAGGCTCCGCCCGCCCAGCTGGTAGCCGCGGATCCAGCGGAACGGCTTGTCGTCGGGGGTGACATAGGGATGCTCGCGGTCGCTCACGAAGAAGTGCCGCGTCGCCTCGCCGAACGCGTAGTTCTTGCTCTGAATCGGGTAATCGCGCTGGTACAGCTCGGGCTCCCCTTCGCCGCGATGCGGGAGCTGCCACGGCTGCAGCCACTCCGTGACGTAGTCCTTGCCCGGCTCTACGTTGCGGCCTCGCTCCAGCACCAGGGTCCGCAGGCCACGCTCGCACAGCTCCTTCGCCGCCCATCCTCCCGTAATGCCCGAACCAACCACAATGGCATCAAACGCCTCGCTCATACGGCCCAGGTGCGCCCGATCTGCGCGAGGGGGACGCAGCCGTCATAGCGCCCGGGGACGGGTGTGTGGTGCAGCTCGCGCGTCGCACCGATCTCGGATGTGTAGTAGCCGACGAGGGTCAGTTGCTTGAGCGTGCGGAAGAACCTCACAGCGAGGTCGTCTTGCGTCCCCCCTCTCCGCGTTGCGGAGAGGGGGTCAGGGGGTGAGGCGAGCTTCTCGAGCAGCGTGCGTTGCGCCGCCGCCGCGCACTCGAGAAAGGCGTGGCCACAACTCTGCCGGGCCCGCCGGTCGACCTCCGCCAGCCCGGCCACGAAGCGGTCGCGCTCGTCCGCGGGGAATGCCTCGGCCAAGAGCGCGTCGATGAATTGGTGGACGCCGACGGCGCGTGCGCCCGGCGTGTCGGTCTCTGGCAGGATGTGCTCGGCGATCGTGGCGACGAGCTCGGCCTGATCGGCGCGGAGCGCGCGCGGCCGCCACGTCCCGGCCGGCTGGCGGCACGCCTCGCACCCTGCGAGCACCCCCGCAGCCAACGACGACGACAGCGCGCCGCCGAGCACGGCCGCGGCGCGCCGCAGCGCCTCGCGGCGATCGATGCCATCCATTGCGGCCCCCCCCGCCCAGCCGGACTTGGCCCGCCGCCCACACTGTCTCCCCGCGCACAGCGCCGCAAGAGGTGCGCCCGATGCAGCGCGCGACCGCGCGTCGCCGCCGCTGCCTTGCACGTCGCGACCGTGCGACAACCGTTGAATCGGAGCATCGTGCGGGCTGTCCGAGCGTGAGAGACGTGATCGCCCTCACGGTGGGCACGACGATTGCGGTCGCGCAGCAATACCGGGACCGCCGTCAACCGGAGGATCGATGCGGGAGCGCCGTCGCACCGCCGTTCCGAAGGGCTTCGCCCTTCTCCTGCTGTTGTGCCCGCTGGTGCCGCTCGAGACCACCAGGGCGCAGCAGGGTGGTTCAGGCTCATCCGCGACCGGCACGATCACCGGTGTCGTGACCGCGGAGGAGACCGGCACTCCCCTCGCCGAGGCTCGCGTGACCGTGGCGGGCACCGGGCTCGTCGCCAGCGCCGGCCCAGACGGCCGCTACATCATCGCCGCCGTCCCGCCCGGCACGTACCGGCTCACCGCCCGACTCATCGGTTACGCGCTCGGCGAGCTCAGCGACGTCGTCGTGAGTCCCGGCCAGACCGACACCGCGCACGTGCGACTCAAGGCCCTTCCCGTCACCCTGCAGGACGTGGTGGTCGTGGGCTATGGCACCCAGATCCGCAAGGACATCACGGGATCGGTGTCGTCGGTGTCGGGGGAGGACCTTCAGAAGACGCCCAAGGTCAATGCGGTCGAGGCGCTCAAGGGACGGGTGGCCGGCGTGGACATCGTCACCAGCGGCAACAAGCCGGGGGACGGCATCACCGTCCGGGTGCGTGGCGAGCGCTCGCTCACGGCGTCCAACGATCCCCTCTACGTCCTGGACGGCATCCCGATGTCCGGCGGGATCGGCGACCTGAACCCGAACGACATCGAGTCGATCGAGGTCCTGAAGGACGCATCGGCGACGGCGATCTACGGCTCCCGCGGCGCGAGCGGCGTCGTGCTCATCACCACCCGGCAGGGCCGCTCGGGCGAGACCAGCGTCACGTACAACACGTACGGCGGCGTGCAGGAGGCGACGCGCCGCATGTCGATGATGACCGGCCCCGAGTTCGCGCAGTTCAAGCGCGAGGCGAGCCGCACCGTCGGCAAGTACCAGTGCCCGAGCGGCGTCGTGTCCTGCGCGCACGGCGACTCGGTGCTCTTCTGGCCGGTCGAGATCGCGTCGCTCCAGGCGGGCCGCTCGACCGACTGGCAGGATCTGGTGCTCGAGCCGGGCAGCCAGGTCAACAACGAGGTCCGCATCACGGGAGGGGACGAGAAGACCCGGTTCGCCTTCACTGGCAGCCACCTCGATCAGAGCGGCATCGTGAAAGGCGAGGACTACGGACGCTGGTCGGCGCGCTTGAACTTCGATCACCGCCTGAGTACCCGGCTGCGCGTCGGCACGTCCACCTTGCTCGTCAAGAGCGATCAGCATCTCGGCCGCGGCGACGGCGTGTACGCCGAAGCGCTCGGCAACGATCCGCTGGGGATGCCCTACGACAGCCTCGGCAACCTAATCTTCAAGCCGACGCCCGACGGGCAGCGCGTCAACCCGCTCTCCGACGTCCTGAACCAGCGCGACGATCGCGCGCGCACGCGCGTGTTCAGCACGCTGTTCACCGACTACAACCTCACCGAGTCGCTGAACTGGCGCATGAATTTCGGCGCCGATCTCACGTTCTTCCGGCGGGGACAGTTCTGGGGGGCCCAGACGCAGGCCATGCAGGGCAGCGGGGCCAACGCGGCGCTCGAGCAGAACCGCACGCTGGCGTACACGCTCGACAACATTCTCACCTATCGGCGCAGCCTGGGCGCGGCGCACCGGATCGAGGCCACGCTGCTGTACAGTCTGCAGGACCAGCAGACCGAAGATCAGACGACGAGCGCGACCGGTCTCCCCTACGAGCAGGACCAGTACTACGACCTCGGCTCGGCGGCGCACATCGGGGGCACGAGCAACCTGACGGAGTGGAAGCTCCAGTCCTACATGGCGCGCTTCAACTACGCGCTCAAGGACCGCTACCTCCTCACCCTCACGGGTCGCGTGGACGGCTCCTCCCGGCTCGCCCCGGGACACAAGTACCAGTTGTTCCCGTCGGTCGCGTTCGCCTGGCGACTCTCGGAGGAGGAATTCATTCAGCGGCTGCATTTCTTCTCGGACCTGAAGCTGCGAGTGAGTTACGGCCAGACGGGCAACACGGCCATTTCACCCTACCAGACCGAAGGCTGCCTCAGCCGCACGATCTACTCCTTCGGCGACCAGCCCGCGATCGGCTATCGGCCCGGGTGCCTGGCGAATCCGGACCTCACCTGGGAGCGGACCGGCCAGGGCGACGTGGGACTGGAGTTCGGTCTCTTGAGCGGCCGCCTGAGCGGCTCGGTGGACGTGTACCGGGCCACCACCAGCGACCTGCTCATGGCGCGCCAGCTGGCCGGCACCAACGGCTACTCGAGCATCCTCCAGAACGTGGGCTCGACGTTGAACCAGGGGATCGAAGTCGCGCTGAACACACAGCTCGTGCGCAGCTGGCACGGGCTCGGGTGGGACGTCCAGGCCACGTGGGCGACGAACCGCAACCGCATCTTGAGCCTGTTCGGCGGCAACAAGGATGACGTGGGAAACCGCTGGTTCATCGGCTACCCGGTGCAGGTCTACTACGACTACCTGTTCGCCGGCATCTGGCAGCTCCAGGACTCGGTGCAGGCCAAACTGTACAAGGAGACGCCGGGACAGATCCACGTCGTCGACATGAACGGCGACGGCAAGATCGACGCCGCCGACCGCGTGATTCTCGGCACGCCGTACCCCGATTGGACGGCCAGCCTGACGAGCCACTGGGAGTGGAGCGGGGTCGATGTGTCGGTCATGGCCGTCGCGCGCGTGGGCGGCATTGCGAACGACCAGTTCCGCAAGGACAACAACGTGCTGGCCGGCCGCTACAACAACCTCGCGGTGAATTACTGGACGCCCACGAATCCGTCGAACACCGATCCCCGACCCAACGTCGACCAGGAGTTCCCGCTGTACAACAGCGCGCTCGGCTTCGAGGATGGGTCGTTCATCCGTGTCCGCAGTATCACCCTCGGCTACACGTTCCCCGGCGGCCGGTTCGGCCCGTTTAAGGGTCGCCTGCTCCGCGTGTATGCCACGGCGCTCGATCCGTTCCTGTTCACGCGGTTCCAGGGTCTCGACCCGGAGTCGGCGACCAGCGCGGGCGTGCCCGCGTATCGGACCATGATGATGGGCCTGACGGTGGGCCTGTGACGAAGCGAGCCGTGGTGCTCCTGAGCCTGGGGCTGCTAGCGGGCCTCCCGGGATGCATGGACCTGAATGAGGATGTCGTCTCAGGGCTCACGCCCGGCGCGTACGGCAGCGAGGCGGTGTTCCAGGCGCTCGTCAACGCGACGTACGAGCCGCTGCGCAGCTTCTGGGCCCAGGAGCGCGGGTTCACGCTCACCGAGTTCGGCACCGACATTTACACCAAAGGCGCCGACGGCAGCTACAAGTTCATCAATGACTACACGCCGCAGCTGAACCCCACGGTGGATTTTTTCACCAACACGTGGAACGACTTCTATCGGGCCATCAACACGGCCAACACGGCGATCGACCAGGCGCCCACCGTGGCGATGGACTCGACGCGGAAAATGGAGCGCGTAGGGGAGGTGCGCTTCCTGCGGGCGCTGTACTACTTCTACCTGGTGCAGATGTTCGGGCCGCTCGAGCTCACGCTGCACGAGGTGACGGCGCCGACTACCGAGGCGCAGCGCTCGCCCGTCGACAGCATCTACGACGTGATCCTCGATGACCTGAACTATGCCCTCGCGAACCTCCCGGCGGTGCAGCCGGACTATGGGCGCGTCACCCAGGGAGCGGTGCAGCATCTGCTCGCCAAGGTCTACCTCACGCGGCAGCGCGACACCGACTCGGCGAACGACGAAGCGCTGAAGCGGCAGGCGGGGGATTTCGCGAACGCCGCCACCTACGCGCAACAGGTGATCAACTCCGGGCTGTACCAGCTGCTGCCGCGGTTCGCGGACGTCTTCGATTTCCACAACGAGCGGAACGCCGAGGTCGTCTGGTCCGTACAGTACACGTCCGATCCGCTCACGACCGGCCCCGGTAACACCGGACACTTGTACTTTCTCATGGAGTACGACGTGCTGCCGGGGATGCTGCGCGACATCGCGAACGGCCGCCCCTTCAAGCGGTTCCGCCCGACCACGTACCTGCTCGGCCTGTACGACCGGACCAAGGACTCGCGCTACGACGCGCAGTTCAAGCGCGCCTGGTTCGCGAATAACATCACTACCATCCCGCGCGATTCGACCGGAGCGCTCAAGTTCCAGCTGGGCGACACCGCCGTGTATGTGTCGACCACCGACGCGGACACGGTGCTCGCCAAGACGAAGCCGTACCGCCTGTACACGCCCAAGACCTACTCCAACCGGATCTTTCCGTCTCTGAACAAGTTCGACGATCCGTTCCGCCTGAGCGTGAACGACACGCGCGGCTCGCGCGACTACCTCCTGTTCCGGCTCGCGGACACGTACCTCATGGCGGCGGAGGCGCTGGTGCGCGACGGCCGGCCGGCGGAGGCGCTCCCCTACATCAACGCCGTGCGCCAGCGCGCCGCCATTCCGGGACACGAGACCGAGATGGCCCTTGCCGTGACCGATCTCAACCTCGGCGTGATGCTGGACGAGCGGGCCCGGGAGCTCGCCGGTGAGACGACTCGCTGGTTCGACCTGGTGCGCACCCACACGCTGCTCGCGCGGGTCAAGGCGTACAATCCGGACGCGAAGAACAACATCCAGCCGTTCCATGTGCTTCGACCGATCCCGCAGACCCAGATCGATCGCATCACCTGCTGCTTCGCGCAGAACCCGGGCTATTGATCATGCCGCACCGTGCCCTGCCACGTCGCGACTTCCTGAGCACCAGCGCCGCGGCGGTGGCTGGCTTCGCGATGGGCCGCCCTGCACCGGCTCACCCTTCACAACCTCCACCGACCTCTTTCAGCCTCGGCGTCGCCAGCTACTCCCTCCGCAACTTCCCGCGCGACCGTGCTGTCCAGATGATCCAGGCGCTGGGCACTCGATTCGTGAACTGGAAGTCGGTGCACGTCCCCTACGATCTTCCGGCCGCCGACCTCGCAGCGGCGCGCCGCGATATGGCAGCCGCCGGACTGGTGATCGTGGGTGGCGGTGTGATCTCGTTCGATCGCGACACCGACGCCGACGTCGAGAAATACTTCGTCTACGCCAGGGCCGCCGGCATGCCGCTCATCACCGCCCATGCCGCCGCCACCACCCTGCCCCGTCTCGAGCGCTTCGCCCGGCAGTACGACATCAAGGTCGCCATCCACAATCACGGCCCCGAGGACAAGAATTTCCCGTCGCCGTACGACGCGCTGAAGCACATCCAGGGCATGGATGCCCGCATGGGCCTGTGTATCGACGTGGGACACACGGTGCGCACCGGAACGGACGTGGTGCGGGCCGTCGCGGACGCCGGCCCGCGGCTGCTCGACATGCACATGAAGGACCTGCGCAGTCTATCGGAAAAGGAAAGCCAGTGTATCGTCGGAGAGGGCGCGATTCCGATCGCCGCGATCTTCCGCCAGCTGGCGGCGATGCGGTTCGGGGGATACGTGAACCTGGAGTACGAGATCGACGCAGACGACCCCCTGCCGGGGATGCAGCGATCGTTTGCCTACATGCGCGGGGTGCTCGCCGGGCTCGGCATCGCCGGCGACCGCCAGCCGCACTCTTGACCGGAGGAGACGCGATGTCCAAGCAGAGCATGCCGCGCCGCGAGTTCCTCAGGGCCGCCGGGGTCGCGGGGGCCGCCGCAGCCGCCGTTCCCGCGGCCCGCTATGCCCGGATCCTGGGCGCCAACGATCGCGTGCGCGTCGGCATCGTCGGGTTCTCCGACCGGTTCCGCCAGGCGCTGCTGCCCGCGTTCGCCGCCGTCGCCAAGGAGAACAACTTCGAGATCGTCGCCGTGTCGGACCTGTGGAGCCGGCGGCGCGAGGAAGGCGTGGCCCAGATCGAGAAGGTGGCGGGCACGAAGCCCCGAGCATTCCGCAACAATGAAGAGATGTACGACGCCAAGCTGACCGACGCCGTGATGATCTCGACGCCCGACTTCGCGCACGCCTACCACGGTGTCGAAGCGATGCAAGCGGGGCACGACGCCTACATCGAAAAGCCGCTCGCGCACACGATGGAGAACGCCATCGCAATCCGCGACGCCGTGAAGAAGGCCGGCCGCATCGTGCAGGTGGGCACGCAGCGGCGCAGCGCCAAGAACTACCAGATGGCCAACGAGTTCATCCGTTCGGGCAAGTTCGGCGACATCGTCATGGCCGACATGACGTGGAACGTGAACCAGCCAGGGCGGTGGCGCCGGCCGCAGCTCGTCGCCGCCATCCGGGAGCAGGACACCGACTGGAAGCGGTTTCTCACGAACCTGCCGTTCGAGCCGTGGGACCCGCGCAAGTACCTCGAGTTTCGCCTGTTCTGGCCGTATTCGTCCGGCATTCCCGACCAGTGGATGGTGCACCAGATCGACACGGTGCACTGGTTCACCGACCTGCCCCGACCGCGCAGCGTGGTGGCGAACGGCGGGACGTACCTATGGAAGGACGGCCGCAAGAACTGGGATACGGCCACCATCGTGTTCGACTACGGGCCGCTCAACGATCCGTCCAAAGGGTTCCAGGTGGTCTACTCGTCGCGCATGACCAACTCGGCCGGCGACGTGAAGGAGTACTACTACTCGAACGGCGGCATGCTCAATCTCGACACCAACGAGATCACACCCACCGGCGGGCTGGGCGAGAAGGCGGCCGCGGAGATGGCGATGAAGGCCAATATGCTGCCCACGATGAAGCTTTCGGACGCGGCGCGCACCGAAACGGCGGCCGACACGGGCGGCGACTCGTCCACCACGGCCAACGTGCGCAACTGGATGGAGTGCGTGCGCACTCGCAAGAAGCCCAACGCCGACATCGAGGCGGGCTACAACCACGCGGTGGCGTTGTGCATGACCGTCGCCGCGATGCAGACCGGGCGCAAGGTGATGTTCGATGACGGGACGCAAGATGTGGGTATGGGGTAGATCGCGAACTTGAGCAAAGTTTGGCTGCTAGTGCTGGGGGGCTTGGGGCTCGGGGTTCGGGGCTCGGTAGTCCCGAGTCCCGAGCCCCTAGCCCCGAGCCCCCAAGCGATGCGGGTGGATGTGATACCGAAGGAGGCTCAACGCCGCGTCGATGTGCTCGTAGACGGAAAGCCGTTCACGTCGTACATCTATCCGACGACCTTGAAGAAGCCGACCCTGTACCCCATCCGCACGGCGGCGGGGACCGTGATCACCCGCGGGTGGCCGCTCGAGCCCCGCCCCGGGGAGCGCGTGGACCATCCCCATCAGGTCGGCCTGTGGTTCGACTACGGCGACGTGAACGGGCTCGACTTCTGGAACAACTCCGATGCGATTCCCGCGGCCCGCGCGCCCAGGATGGGCACGATCGTGCAGCGCGCGGTGCGGCGCGCCGAGGGCGGCACAGGCGAGGGAATACTCGAGGTGACCGCGGACTGGGTCGACCACAGCGGCAATGCATTGCTGCGCGAGGACACGCGCTTCGTGTTCCGGGCCGCCGACAGTCTGCGGATGATTGATCGCATCACGACGCTCACTGCGGCCGGGAAGCCGGTCACGTTCTTCGACAACAAAGAAGGCATGATCGGGATGCGGGTGGCGCGGGCGCTCGAGCAGCCGTCCACCACCGCGGAGGTATTCACCGACGCGGCGGGGCACGCGACTTCGCTACCGGTCCTCAACAACGCCGGTGTGACCGGCCGCTACCACAGCTCGGAAGGGCTCGAAGGCGATTCCGTGTGGGGGACGCGGGGCCGCTGGACCATGCTGTCGGGCGTCGTGCAGGGGGAGCCCGTTACGATCGCGATGCTCGACCATCCCCAGAACGTCGGATTCCCCACATTCTGGCATGCGCGCGGCTACGGCTTGTTCGCTGCGAATCCGCTCGGCCGCACCGCCTTCACCGGCACCAAAGACTCGCTCAATTTCAAGTTGGCCCCGGGCGCGTCCACCACGTTCACGTATCGCGTCGTGATTTTCTCCGGCCACGCGAGCCCTCAGGAGGTCGAGAAGTACTATCAGGATTTCGCAAAGTGATGCCCGCTGAGAGTCCCCCCTCTCCCGAAGGGAGAGGGGGACAGGGGGTGAGGACGAGACTGGGCGTTCGCTGGACGGTCTGCGCCCTCCTGTTCATCGTCACCACCGTCAATTACGTAGACCGGCAGGTCCTGAGCATCCTCGCCCCGACGCTGCAACGCGAGCTGCACTGGTCCGAAACCGCCTATGGCGACGTCGTCTCCTGGTTCACCGCCCTGTACGCGCTCGGCTTTCTCGTGGTCGGTCGCTGGCTCGACCGCGTGGGCGTGCGGCGCGGCTTCGCGGTGGCGGTCGTCGCCTGGAGCGTCGCCGCGATCGGCCATGCCGTTGCCCGCACCACCGCGGGATTTTCGGCGGCGCG
>CBFHAJ010000018.1:0-33761 GCA_965653495.1 uncultured bacterium
CGCTGGGGAGCTGGCGCCTCGCGCTGCGGCGCGGCGGGGAGGAGCTGCTGGCGCAGGAGGTGCTGCAGAGCCACGTGCGCTCGCTCATGCCCGGGCATCTCACCGACGTGCCGTCGTCGGAACAGCACACGGTCAAGCCCTGGTTCAACGGCCGGCTCGACTTCTCGCCGCCGGTGTCCGACTTCGCGGGTGCCGGGTACCCGCTCCTGGGCGGCCGGCTCGACTACATCGATCGTCGAGCGGTGGCGGCGCTGGTGTACGGCCGCCGCCAGCATGTGATCAACGTGTTCGTGTGGCCTGCGGGCCGCGGATCCGACGCCGGCTCGAGCGGCCTGACGCAGCAGGGGTATCATGTGCTGCACCGGGTCACGCCGGACTACACCTACTGGGTCGTCTCCGACCTCGGGCTGGCCGAGCTCCGGGAATTCGCGGGGCTGCTGGCGCGGGGGGACTCGACGGCGCGGACCTCCCCGCTCAGGTGAGGACCTGAGCAGCGGAGGTCCGCAGCAGCATCACGGCAGCTGCAGCACGACGTTCTGGGTCAGGAGCTGGAACTGATCGTTGCGGTTCTTGGCCCAGGCCTCCTCGTTGTGCGCCGGATCGATCGGCTTCGACTCGCCGTTGGATACCGTTTCGATACGGCTCCCATTGATGCCGTGGCTGATGAGGTAATTCCTGGCCGTGATGGCGCGACGATTGCCGAGCGCCAGGTTGTACTCATCGGACCCGCGCTCATCGCAGTTTCCCGCGATCTCGATCCGCGCGCTGGGGTTGCTTTCCAGGATGGCCACCTTGCGGTCGAGGATGGCGGCGTCGCCCGGGCGGATGGTCGCGCGGTCGAAGTCGAAGTGCGTCATCGTGGCGAGCTCGGTTCGCGCTTCTTCCGCCTTGCGCCGGACGTCCGCCAGGGAATCGGCCCGGCGGCGCGCTGCATCGGCGCGGGCGCGCTCGGCGTCGGCGCGGGCGATCGAGTCCTGACGGGCGCGCTCCACCCGCGCGAGCGAGTCCGGGTCCTGCTGAGGGGTGACCTGGGCGACCGGCGCCGGATGACGACAGGCGACGGCCACCGAAGCGAACACGACGGCGAGGCCAAGTCGGGTCATGCGCATGCTCCACCTGCTCTTTCGGGGAGGAGGGAGGGCCGGAACCAAGCGTTCCGCGGGGCCGGCCCATGGGGTCCCGCGGGACCGGGATGAGCGATCAATCATCGGAAAAGAAGAAGCGGGCCTTCAGGTCACCCGCCTCCATGGCGTCGACCAGGTGGTCTATGGCGTCGCGAATCCGGCGGACCTCGAGGGTCGGCATCGCGTCCAGGGCGTGCAGCAGCCGTCCTTGCGCCGGCTCCGGTGCATCCTTCACGAGGGACGCGCCTCGCTTGGTGAGCTCGATGTCGACGAAGCGGCGATCGTTCCGCCCGCGCAGCCGGCGGACCAGGCCGCGGTCCACCAGCCGATCCACCAGCACGGAAATGCTGCTCTGATGCACGGCGAGGGCGGTCGCCAGCTCGCCGGCGGCCAGGCGGCCGCCGCGCTGCAGCGTCTTCAACGCCCAGAGCTGCGGTCCCGTCAACCCGTATGCGACACGCACGTCCTGCGAGTAGGTGTGCAACGCCTTCACGATCCGCCGCAGGCCTTGGACGATCTCCGCCGTGTCAGCCGGGCGGCCCCGTCGGGATTGCGGCAGACCCGCTGCGCGGGCGGTTTCGGCCACGCCGGTACGCTCCCGAGAAGTACTTGCATATCAATATTGATCTCAATATAAAAACGGCAAGCTGGCACGACCGGATTGGTGCAGCCGGCAACGCACGCGCCGCCACAGCCCCACCGGTGGCTTGCCGACCGCGTGCACCGCTACATATTGGAACGGACCGTCATGACGCGCGCTGCCCTGCTCTCCTGCCTCGTGGCCGCCCTGGTGGCGAGCCCCGCGTGTCGCTCACCGGCGAACGACGCCGCTCCCCTGTCCGCCCAGGATGTCGCGGCGATCAAGACCACCCTCGCCACCTGGCGGGACGCCAGCCTGGCCGGCGATTGGCCCGCGTTCTTCAGTCATTTCACCGCAGATGCGGTGTGGATGAGCCCGCACAGTCCGCCAATCGAGGGGCTCGACAACCTGAAGCGCGGCTCGTGGTACCGGGCGACCGACGAGCAGCTCGTCCCCGTCCAGATCGAAGGTCGGGGCGATTTCGCCTTCGCGCGCGGCACGCTGTCGCTGGTGCTCGCCGAGCAGCGGGCGGTGAGGCACGAGGGGACATTTCTCACCATCCTGCGCCGCCAACGCGATGGCTCGTGGAAGATGACGGTTTACAGCTTCTCGTTCTGAGCCGCGGCTTCAGGGAAATACCTCGTGGAACAGCTTGCGCATCGCCGCCCAGGACTCCCGGTCGGCGGTGGCGTCGTACGCGAGCTCCTTCATCCCGTACTGCGCGGCGTCGGGATTGGTGAATCCGTGTTTCGCGCCCGGGTAGACGACCACGTCGAAACGCGCTCCCGCAGCCTGCATCTCCTTCTTGAAGGCTTCCACCTGCTCCGGCGGCACGAAGGGATCGGCGCCACCCGCCAGCACCAGCACCCGCGCCTTGACCTTGCCGGGCTGCGCCGGCGACTGGGTGGCGAGCGCACCGTGGAACGTCACCACCGCGGCGAGATCCGCGCCGCTCCGGGCCATGCCCAGCACCACCGCACCGCCGAAGCAGTAGCCGATCGCCGCGATGCGCGTGCTGTCGACGTGGGGGTCGTGCTTCAGCTGCTCGAGGGCCGCGTTGAACCGCGCCGCCATCACGGCCGGATCTTTCATCACCTCTCCCGCGAACGCCTGCGCGTCCTGGGGGTGCGTGGTCACCTTGCCCTTCCCGTACATGTCGAGCGCGAACCCGACGTACCCCGCCTCGGCGAGCCGCCGCGCCTGGTTGCGGGCATGCTGATTCATGCCCCACCACTCGTGCACGACCAGGACTCCGGGCCGCTTGCCACGCGCGGCGTCGTCCCACGCCACGAACCCCTGCAACACCGTATCGCCCTGCCGATACTCGACGTCCCGTGTCTTGATGTCGGCGCTGCCCGGCGCCACGAGCAGCGCGGCCGCGAGCACCAGTCCCAGTCGTGTCTGCATGTCGTCTCCACGGATTCGGGTCCCGGAACACTAGACGGGACTGCTGGGCGCGACCAGTGGCGAATTATTGGGGGCGGGAACCCCGGAGTGTTTGCTGTGTGGTACTATTGCAACGGAGTGGTCATGTCCATCCGACCCGTCAAGCGCATCGTGCAGTCGCAGCCCACCCTCGAGGGAGCCGGCGTCAAACTGCGCCGGGCCTTCGGGTTCGGCTCCACCAAGGAATTCGACCCCTTCCTCTTATTAGACGACTTCCGCAACGAGCACCCGCAGGACTACCTCGCGGGCTTCCCCTGGCATCCGCACCGCGGTATCGAGACCATCACGTACGTGCTGGCGGGGAGCGTGAACCATGGCGATAGCCTGGGGAATCGGGGGAGCCTCGGAGCGGGAGACGTGCAGTGGATGACCGCCGGGAGCGGCATCCTGCACCAGGAGATGCCGCAGGGCGACCCCCACGGTCGCATGCACGGTTTCCAGCTGTGGGCGAACCTGCCCTCGTCCCTCAAGATGACCCGGCCGCGCTATCAGGACGTCCCGGCCGGTGCGATCCCGGAGATCGTGGACGACGACGGCACGCGCGTGCGCGTGGTGTGCGGCACATTCTGGGGAAAGCAGGGCCCGGTGGATGGCGTCGCGGCCGATCCGCGGTACCTGGACATCTGGGTCCCGCCTCGGGTGAAAAAGACGCTGCCGGTCGAGTCGTCGCGCCACGCGTTCGCTTATGTGTTCGAGGGGAGCGGTACGTTCCGCGACGCTTCGGCGCCCCAGGGCGTCCTCACCGAGCGGGTGGGCGGTGATGCGGGTGCGAGCGACGCCCCGGTGCGCGACGACATCGGCAACCGCTCGCTGGTGTTGTTCGACTCGGGGGACGCGATCACTGTCCAGGCGGGCGAGCAGGGCATCCGATTCCTGCTCGTCTCAGGTCAGCCCCTCGAGGAGCCGGTCGCGTGGGCCGGCCCGATCGTGATGAACACCCCGGCGGAGCTCGAGCGCGCCTACGCCGAGCTGCGGGACGGCACCTTCATCAAGGAGCGCTAGCTCTCGGTCTTGCGGCGGCCGCGCCTCTCGGGCTCGCGCGACTCGCGGCCGCGCGCCACCACCACCCGGTCCCGGCCCTCGCTCTTGGCCCGGTACATGGCGGCGTCGGCGCTGGCGATGAGTTCCTCGGGGGTGTCACCGTGCGACGGATACTCCGCGGCCCCCACGCTCAGCGTCATGTGCCCGCCCTCGAAGTCTTCCGCTGCGACCCGCGCCCGGATGCGCTCACCCACGATCGCGGCGGTCCCGATGGTGGTCTCGAGCAGCAGCACGACGAACTCCTCGCCGCCGTAGCGCGCCACGGAGTCCACGGCGCGGGTCATTTTCCGCAAGGTCTCGGAGATCTTGACCAGCGCAGCGTCACCCGCGAGGTGTCCATTCGTGTCGTTGTACTGCTTGAAGTGATCGACATCGGCGAGCAGCACAGAGAAGGTGCGCCGCAGCCGGCGGGACCGCTGCACTTCGTTCGAGAGCGTGCCCATCAGGTGACGCCGGTTGTACAGTCCCGTGAGTGCGTCGGTCACCGAGAGCCGCTCCAGCTCGCCCTGGCTCTCCCGCTCGCGCAACCGGCTCACCATGGTGTTGAACACCTGCGTCACGTACCCCAGCTCTCCCGGCACGCCGCTCGGGAGCGCCTCGAAGGCGAGGTCGCCGCCGGCCACGCGTCCGGCGGCCCGGGCGAGCCGTCCCAGGGGACGGACGACGAAGATGCCGAGCATGCCGGCCAACAGGCCAACGCCGGCGAACAGCGCGACGATGATCCACCCCACGCCACCCCGCGGCGCGCCACCCTGACGCACCGCCTGGTCGCGGGGCACCTCCGCCACGGCCGCCAGCCGCAGCTGCGGCGCGCGCAGCAGAGTCCCGACCGCCGCGCGCCCATCGGCGCGCTGGAATCCGACCACGGTCCCTTCCTTGTCGAACAGCGCCTGAACGGTCTCCTTGGGCAAGGTGGTCCGCATCAGTTGCGCCGACGTGCCCTCGGAGCTGACCACGAGCCTGCCCTGATCCGTAATCAGCGTGACGTCCCCCGGGAGGCCGGTCGCCACCCGGCCCAGAAGATCGACGAGGGAGCGCAGATTGACCTTGCCGACGAACGCGCCGAGCAGGCGGCCGTCGGTTTGGCGCACGGGCACGGCAAGCACGACCGTCGCCGCTCCCACCGCGGGGTCCCACACCACGTCGCCCACGAAGGCGTCGCCCGTCCCGAGGCCGCTCAGCCGGTCGGGTGACAACTGCATCCCGGTGATGCGACCCCCAGTGCTCGTAACAGCGCGCCCACTCGCGTCGCGGATGAGCAGGGTTTCGCAACCGGTACAGCGATCGCGCACCGAGCCGAGATACTCGCGCAGCCGTGCGACCGGCTGGCCGCCTTCCCGGCCGGGGCGAATGCGCGCGAGGTTCTCGGCCACGACGTACGAGCTCGCCGCCACCCGTAATTCGCCGAGCCGGGCATCGAGCCACGCGTCCGCCTGGCGCGCCGCCTCGGAGCTGGCGCTCTTGAGCTCCTGGTTGACCGCGTCGAGCGTGGTGGCGCTCTGGCGACCGGACAGGGCGATCGCGATCAGCGGCAGCAGCACGGCGACCGCGGCCAGCACCGCGATCCGGCTACCGAGGCCTTCCAGGCGCAGCACGCGACGGGCCTGCGCGACGGTCTTTTCCCAGCTCAACACGTTTGGTTTCCCCGGCGAAAGTACAGCAACATTCACGGCGGCAGGCGTGCCTCGCAAGGGCGCGGAAGGCGGGAGGAGGGGGGGCTAGAACCGGCGATAGGTCGTGCTGACTGTGGAGCGGCATTCCTCGCGTAACGCGGGCTCGAGCGCGGCGCACAGCTGCCGGGCCTGCACGTCGGAGTGATAGAAGTAGATGAAGTCCAGGGCCGCGCCCCTGGCGCAGTTGGACCGCTGCGCCCGGTCGCTCCCCAGATTGCATTTGGCGACCGTCTCAGGCACACGGTTGAGGCTCACCGCCGAGGCATCGCGCCCCAGGCTCTGGTAGCAGGTGGCGCGAAACCGCGGCTCGACCCCCGCGCACAGGGCGAACACTTTGACGAAATCGCCCCGCGTCGCGCCCAGCGCGTACGAGGTCTGGATCTCAAAGCAGGAGACGCGGTAGCGCGACTCGACGGCGGTGCACGGGTAGAGCGGCTCATCCGGTCTCAGGTACCTGCTGTAGTGGCCGCCGTGCTCGCCGTCCACCACCAGGTTCTCCATGAAGACACCATTGTGGCAGGCATCCCGCTCCACCTCGCCGCTGAGGCCGTCACAGGCCCGCAGGGCCTCGAACAGCGAATCCTCCAGGAGGGCCATGATGCCGTGCCCCAGGCCGTGGACGCAGTTGTAATAGTCGAGGGAGTGGCGCTCTTTGCCGGGCACACCGGCGCACACCGCGTCGAGATTGGCGAGCAGCGACGCCCGACCGGCGCCGGCGCTGAAGCCCTGGAGCACGCCATGGTAGTATCCCGAGGCGCAAAAATCGTCGCCGTGAGCGAATGCCTCGGGAACGCCGGAGTACTTGGTGAACGCCGCCCGCCCGATGTGGTGCGTGATCGCGTGACACAGCACGGCGATGCGCGGATCGGTGGGATAGTGCGCCTTCAGGTCCGCGAACGCCGCGGCCACCCCCGCGCGGGCGACGAGCGCGTCGTAATAGGTCTCATAGCAGCCGAACGTTGAATCGCCCTTTTCCCTGCACGTGCGGGCGATCGGGTTACGCGCCGCGGTGCGCCAGCGAACGCCCAGGAGCCCCCCGCCCCCGGCCAGTAGGACGACAGTCGCCAACACGGCGAGAGCCCCCTTCGAGCGTGGAAACGTCATCGACTGGCCAAGCTAATAAGAGCGTCAAGAGCGTCGCGCCCGGGCCACATCGCCCTTCTCCGTTTCCGTGTGACGCGCTGGGCTGGCGGCGAGGTATCCAGGTTGGAGGTGTCTCATGACCCGTCACACACCTGCCGTCACCCTCGTGCTCCTGGCTCTCGCGGGCACTGCTCCCGCTCAGCTTATCTCCATCAAGACCGTCCCCATCGCCCAGGGCGATCAGTTCGACATCTACCCATCGATGAATCAGGGCATGGGAGGGGTGGCGATCGCGCTCCCCGACACGCTGCTCGATCCGTTCCGCACTCCGGCGCGCGGCAGCCGGCTGTCCCAGGCACGCTTCTTCGGTGCGCCCACGGTCTACGACATCTCGAGCAACACAGGCGGTGGACGGACCCTCCCGGTCACGGCGTTCACGCCGCTCGGCTCGTGGTACGGCGCCCTGTCGCTGGCGATCCAGGAAGTGGACCCGAGCGGTGCCCCAGGCGGGGCGGTGTTCGGGCCACCGCCACCGGGGGTGGTCGTGCAGGGTCCGCAACCGATCCAGGTTGCGCCGTCCAGGCCCCAGTCACACGGCAACGCGTACCTGTTCGCGCTCGTCGGCAAGACGCTGCCGGAGCCCAAGATCTCGTTGGCGGCCAGCTTCTCGTGGGCGCGGCTCAATGCGATGGACGGCGTGGACCTGCTGTACCCGGGCAGCCAGAGCATCGATCAGTTCGGCCACGCGCTGGACGTGCGCCTGGGCCTGCTCAAAGAATGGTCGGGTGACCGCGCGCTCGACGCGGTGCTGCTGCACAACCATTTCGCCATGTCGCAGGACGTGACCTACCTCGATCTGTTCTGGGATCCCGGGACGCAGAGCGTGTCGCAGCGACCCCGCGTGAGCCACGAGCTCGATCACACCGACACGTGGGGCTTGCACCTGCAGTACCAGCGTCCGCTCGCAGACGCGGCGGAGGGCTGGCGCATCGGCTGGATCGCGACCGGCAATCTGATGACGCACCCCAAGATCCCGAACTACGAGCTGATGAACATCCCGCGCGACCCCGGGCGGTCGCAGGCCTACCAGGTGGGTGTAGGCGTGGCACGTACACGGGGCCCCGCGACGTTCGGTCTGGACGCCGTCTACGAGCCGATCTGGAGCCGCACCTGGGCCGCCGCCGCGGAACCCACGGCCACGAGCGCCGGCGACACGATCCCCGTGGGCGGCATGACGATCGAGAACCGCTTCCACTTCTCCAACTTCATCTTCCGGATGGGGATCGGGCGCGACGTCGGCATCGGCGGCCGGACGCGCGGGGGCACGTGGCAGCTCGGCCTGGCGGCGCGGACGGTGCATTACTGGCTCACCCAGCACGATCTCGTTCAGGGTTCCACGCGTCCGCAGGAGCAATGGTGGGTGGAATGGACTCCCACGTGGGGCTTTACGCTGCGCTTCCCGGAGCTGGAGCTGCGCTACAGCGGGCGCGTCACCAAGGGCACGGGGCGACCCGGGACGCAGGCCAGCCCGGTGTTGCTCGCAGACGCGGCGGGCGTGCGCTCCGGCGACCTGCTGGTGGCGCCGAACGGTCCGCTCACGCTGGATGGCGTCAGCGTGGTCACCCACCAGGTGTCGTTGTCGCTGCCGCTGCACTGAGGCGGGCGGAACAGGAGGACCCGTGTCACGGACCATCTCTCTCGTCTGCTTCGGGGCACTGTTCGTCGCCGGCTGCGAGCGGACCGGCACGCCCGCCGAGCCGTCCAGCGACGCCCAGCTGCGCCAGGACATCGCGCGGTGGGGCGTGATCCCGATCGGGCCGGTGCCCGGCGAGCCACCCGCGCTGGTGGATCTCGGCCAGGCGTTGATGTTCGACCCGATCCTCAGCGGCAACCGCGACGTGGCGTGCGCCACGTGCCATCACCCGTCGACCCACGAGGGCGACGGGTTGTCGCTGGCAATCGGTACGGGCGGCACGGGCCTCGGACCCACCCGCGCGCTCGGTCCCGGGCGCCAGCTCGTGCGGCGCAACGCCCCGACACTGCTCAATGACGGGCTGGGCCTGTTCTATCTGTTCTGGGATGGACGCCTGGCGCGCTTCCTGACCGGGCCCGTCGGGCCGCCGGTCGGCCCCAATTTGCCGCCCGGCCTCGATCCGCTCGCCGCGCAGGCGCTGCTCCCCGTGCTCGACCGCCGCGAGATGCGCGGCGAGGTCGGCGATCGCGACGTGTTCGGGGCGCCGAACGAGCTGGCGCAGTTCAGCGACAGCGACTCCGCCGCGATCTGGGGGGCCCTCATGCAGCGGCTGCTCGCCATCCCCGCGTACGTGGCGAAGTTCAACAACGCCTTCCCGGACACTCCGACCAACGCGCTGAGCTTCCAGCACGCGGCCCAAGCGCTCGCCGCATTCCAGGTGGCCGCGCTGACGAAGACCAACTCGCCGTTCGACCGGTACCTCGATCACGACGACCCGGCCCTGACCGCGCAGGAGAAACGGGGGGCGAGCCTGTTCTTCGGAAGAGCACAGTGCGCCAGCTGCCATGGCGGGCCGCTGCTGGGCGGGAGCGGCTTCGCGAACGCCGGTGTGCCGCAGCTCGGCCCGGGGACACCCGAGTCACCACCGCTCGACCGCGGCCGCGGCGACCTGCCGACCCAGAACTTCTATCAGTTCGCGTTCCGGGTCGCGCCGCTGCGCAACGTGGAGCTCACGGCGCCGTACATGCACGACGGCGCATTCCCGACGCTCGAGGCCGTCGTGCGCCATTACAGCGATGTGCCGCACGCGCTCGCGACCTACGATGTCACCCAGCAAGCCCCCGCGCTGCGCGACTCATACCACGGCGACGCGGTGACGGTCGACTCCATTCTCAACACGCTGGACTTTCGCCTGCGAACCCGGCTCGGCTTGACGGACGGGGAGCAGCAAGATCTGGTGGCGTTCCTCAAAGCGCTCACGGACCCGTCGGCGCGGGACCTGACCTCGCTCATTCCCGCCTCGGTGCCGAGCGGCCTGCCGGTCCCGCGCTAACGCCAGAGGTGCCAGACGGTGTAGATCAGCAGCCCGACGGCGCCGCCGACCAGCGTGCCGTTGATGCGGACGAACTGCAGGTCGCGCCCCACGGCTAGCTCGAAGCGCCGCGACGTGGCCTCCGGGTCCCACCCGGCGACCGTTTGGGCAATCAAGTCGCCGATCTCCGCGCGATAGCGCTCCACCACCGTCGCCGTCAAGTCGATCACGAGATCGTCGAGCTCCGCCAACAGCCCCTCGTTCGCGAGCAGCGCGCTCCCGAACTCGCTGAGCCCGCGCTCCAGCGGTCCGGGTGCCGCGCCGTCGGCGCGTGTGGCGTAGGTGACGATCGCGCGCCGGGTGGCCTCCCACAGCCGCGCCGAGAGATCGGCGATCGCCGGGTCCGCGAGCCACTCGTCCTTGAGCGCTTCCGCCTTGGCGATGACGTCGGGTGCATGCTGCAGCCGATCCACGAAATCCCGCAGCGCCGTGTCGAACGCGGCGCGCAGGGGGTGATCGGGCCGGGCCCCGATGTCCCGCAGCAGGCTCTCGACTGTGACGATGATGCGCTGGTAGATCTGGTCGTCGATGACGCCCGGCACCCACCAGGGGCTCTCGGCCCGCACCTTGTTACGGATCACGTCGCGGTTGTCGCGCACCGCCTCCGCGGCGAGCCGCACGGCCTCGTTGAGCAGCGCCTGGTGGCGGTCGTCGGCGAGCACGAGGGCCAGCGTCTTGCCGAGCGTGGGTGCAACGCGCGTCGCCCGCAGTCGTGCGCTCAGCACCTGCTGGACCAGCGCCCGGACGTCGTGGTCGGGCAGGGTCTCGAGCGTCTTGGCGACGCCGCTCGCCACCTGGCGCGCGACGCGGCGGCTGTGCTCCGGATCGGACAGCCAGCGCGCCGCCCGCTCCGCGGGCCTGACCGCCCGCAGGTTGGTCGCGACCACCTCCCGCGACAGGAAGTGGTTCTGCACGAAGGTGCCGAGGATGCGACCGATGCGCTCCTTGCGGGTGGCGACGATCGCGGTGTGGGGAATGGGAAGCCCCAGCGGATGGCGGAACAGCGCGGTCACAGCGAACCAGTCGGCGAGCCCGCCGACGAGCGAGGCTTCCGCCGTGGCGCGCACGTAGCCGAGCCACGGGTAGCGGATCTCGTACACGCTCGCGGCGCCGAAGATGGCCGCGGCGACCGCCAGCAGACCCGTCGCGCGTCGCTTCATCGCATCGAGCTGCGCCTGCCGGACAGCGTCGTCGGGCCGCGCCCAGGGAGTCACCGCCATATCACCGGGCAAGATAACCGCCGCTATGCCGCGCACTGGCCCGCGAGGCGGGCGCGCTGCTCGGCGGTCGCCGCGTCGAGCGCGGCGTGGAGCAGCGCACACCCCTCGCCCTGAATCGGCCCGATGGTCACGGCGGCTTCGAACATTCGCAGGGCGCGCTCGGGCGCCCCGGCGGCCAGGTAGGCGCGCGGCTCGTAGAAGGCCAGGTTGACGAGGACCCGCGCCAGCACACGACGCGCGCTCGACGCTTCGAGGCTGTCTCCCTGCTCGACTCGCCGCTCGAGCTCCGCGATGTGAAGCTTCTTTGTGAGGGTCTCTACCGAGGGTGCGGCGGCCTGCGCTCGGGCCCACGCGAAGGTATTCGGCAGGGCGAGGCTCTGCTGCAGATCTGCGTCGGCGAGGCGGCGCGCCTCGGCTTCGTAGCGCGTGACCGTCGCGCTGCTCCGCAGCGCGGCGCCGCGCGCCGCGGCGGCGGTCGCCTCGGAGCGGGGTGCGTAGTCCCGGGCAATCGCCTCGTCGAGCCGCAGCGCCTCTGCCCAGCGGCCGAGCCGGTCGAGCTCAGCGGCGCGTGCCACCTCGGTCTCGAGGCGCGCGCGGATCCACGCCGAGTCGACGGCGCGCCGCCCGCCCATCATGGCGCGCAGCTCGAGCCAGTCGAGCGCCTCACCGCATAGCTCCGCGGGCGGCCAGGAGTGCGGCCCGTCGAACGGCACGATGCGATACGGCACCCGCGTCGTGCGGAAGCGGTCGCCCAGGGCAAACATCTCCTCATAATTGAAGTCGCCCGTACCCGCGGCCCCGAACACGGCGAACGTGGAGTCGCCGGCGAACGCCGTCTCCGGTCCTCCCAGCGCGAACCCCAGGGCGCCGCCGACGGCAATGACGCCGGCCAGCCGTCCCCGGAGGGCCACCGCGAAGCCGAGCGCCGCCCGGGACGTCCCGGAGAAGCCCGCGAGATACAGGCGCTCCGGATCGACGGCGAGACGCGCCTGCGCGGACGCAAGCATGGCATTCAGCGCATCCACGGTCGGCTGCATCGGTCCATCGCTCAGCGTGTTGTACGAGCTCAGCACGATCCAGCCGAGGCGCTCCGCGGCGCCGCGGAACCGGTCGAGCGCGAGCATGGCCCGGCCGCGGGGGTCCATCACCAAGAGCGTCGGCCACAGCCGGCCGGCGCCGTACCCGGGCGGCAGATAGAGCGCGTAGGCTTGCAGCGTGTCGGTGACGCTCGCGACGCGCTCTTCGATCCGGCCCGCCGGGATCTGAGCTCCGCTCGGGCGCGCCCACACCGTCCCGATCGCGACACAAGCGACGAGCCAGGCGCGCGTGTGACGCGCATGCGACGCTCCGGCGCGACCGCGAGTGCGTGGCGTGTCCTCGCCGCATTGACAGGCCCGCCGCGCGCATCGAGGTTGCGTCAGAAGCGTCGTCGATCTTATATGCGACCATCCGGTGGCGAGACACGAGACCGATGGGCGCGCCTGCGGTTCGACGTCAACTGCGGGTTGCGGCGCGGCGCCTGGTACCCCGTTGTGCGGTTCGTGCAGGACCGTGCCGTACTCGAAGTCGAGCGGGAACGGGTTCCCGTGCTCCGCCGCTTGATCCAGACGATCTTCGATCCGCCGTTCCATTGGACGATCGTGCCACGTCCCGACGATGCCGTCAACCTGCCCGGCGACTGGGGCGGGCGGTACGCCGTGTGCCCGGCATGCCGCGCCCGCGCGCCGATCAGCGGACATCCCATCGATATGTCGTGTCCCCAGTGCAAGCGCGTGTTCCGGATCGCCTGGGACGAGCACTATCTACGGAAGCGCGGACGGTAGAGGGAGGGGAGACTCCGTAGCCTCGTAAATGGCGCGGAGCGTCGGATCGATCGCGGCACTCGGGAGCGTGTCACAGCTTCAGATCCCACGTCTCGGCCACCAAGTCTTTGCCGAAGCTGTGGTGGTGGTGCTGGTGCACGAGTCGGAATCCGGCGGTTTCATACAGACGGCGGGCAGCCTCCAGCTCGCTCTGGGTCCAGAGCGTGATCTTGCGGTAGCCAGCGCGCCGGGCGAACCGCACGCATTCGTCCACCAGGCGGCGGCCGATCCCCAGGCCACGGGCCCGCGGCTCGACCAGCAGCAGCCGCAGCTTGGCCACGGTCGCCGTCTTCTTCACCAGGAACACGCTGCCGACGATGGCGTCGCCCTGTGCGGCGATCCAGCACCGTTCCCGTCGCGGGTCGAGATGCTGGACGAACTGGGCGACGATCTCGGCGACCAGCGCTTCGAACGTGGCGTCGTACCCGTATTCCTGCGCGTACAGCGCGCCGTGGCGGTGCACCACCCACCCGAGGTCGCCGGGCTCGGGCGGCCGCAGCCGCCATCCGCCGGACGGTTTGGGAGGAACGGCCGGGGGGTCGCTCAGCAGGCCCTCGATCGTCTGCATGCCGCCGATCAGGCTCGCTTGCGCCGCGGCGGGCAACCGCGCGAGCAGCGCCGCGATCTCGTCGTGCGAGCGGGCGTTGAGGGGGGCGAAGACTCTGCGGCCCTGCGCCGTGAGGGCCACGTGGCTCTGCCGGCCGTCGCTGGTCGAGCGCGTCCGGCCGACCAGGCCGCGCTGCTGGAAGCCGCGCAGGATGCGGCTCAGGTAGCCGGCGTCGAGACCCAGCTCGCGGCCCAGCTCGGTGGCGGTCGGCCGGTCACGGTGCGCCAGCTCGTAGAGCACGCGCACCTGCGTCAGCGAGAACGGGCTCTGGTAGGCCCCTTCGCGCAGCACGCCGATCGTGCGCGTGTAGAACCGATTGAAGCGGCGGACCGCCGCGACCCGCTGCTCCACGTCCCGCGCCGCCATGCGCCCAATGTCTCGGCTATACTTGACTCTGTCAAGTACTTTTCCCTGCCCCGCCCGGCGCCGGCCCTGCTTAGATTCCCGAGACCCAGTGACCGCCATGGCCGACGTTCCGAAGCACCGCAAACGGGCCCTCACGCCCGGCGCCTGGCAGGAGGCGCGTGGCCTCATCTACGCCCACCGCCGCCGGCTCGGACTGGGGCTGGCCCTGCTGCTCGTGAACCGGGTGGCCGGTCTGGTGCTTCCGTCCTCCTCCAAGTGGGTGATCGACCGCGTGATCGGCCAGCATCACCCCGAGCTGCTGCTGCCGCTCGCGCTCGTGGCCGGCGCGGCGACCCTGGTGCAGGCGGCGACCGGGTTCGCCCTGTCGCAGGTGCTCGGGGTCGCCGCGCAGCGGGCCATCACGGACATGCGCCGCACCGTGCAGGCGTACGTCCTGCGCCTTCCCGTCAGCTACTTCGACTCGACCAAGAGCGGCATCCTCATCTCCCGCATCATGACCGATGCGGAAGGCATCCGGAACCTGGTGGGGACGGGGCTGGTGCAGCTGGTCGGCGGGCTCGTGACCGGCGTGATCGCCCTCGGCGTGCTGTTCTACCTCAACTGGCGGCTCACCCTGTTCGCGATCCTCATCCTCGCCTGCTTCGGTGGGGGCATGGCCTACGCCTTCACCAAGCTGCGGCCGCTGTTCCGCGAGCGCGGCAAGCTCAACGCCGACGTCACGGGGCGGCTGGGGGAGACGCTGGGCGGCATCCGCATCGTCAAGGCGTATCGCGCGGAGCGGAGCGAGCGGCTCGTGTTCACGCGCGGTGTGAACACGCTGTTCCGCAACATCGCGACGACCATGACGGGCATCTCCGGCGTGGGCAGCTTCGCCACCATCATCGTCGGCGCGATCGGCATCCTGATGATCCTCGAGGGCGGTCACGCCATCCTCTCGGGTGCCATGACCCTGGGCGACTTCTTCATGTACGGCGTGTTCATCGGGCTCGTGGCGCTGCCGCTCATCAACATCGCCTCGATCGGGACCCAGATCACCGAAGCCTTCGCCGGGCTGGACCGCATCCGCGAGATCCGGCGGCTCACGACAGAGGACGCGCAGGACGGCGCCCGTGCCCCGTTGGGCGACGTGGTGGGCGACGTCCGGTTCGACGACGTGAGCTTCGAGTACGTCCCCGGCGCGGAGGTGTTGAAGCACGTATCGTTCCACGCGCCCGCCGGCTCGACCACGGCCCTGGTGGGCTCCTCCGGCGCCGGCAAGAGCACGCTCATCAGCCTGGTGCTCACCTTCAACCGTCCTAAGTCGGGCCGCATCGTGGTGGATGGCCGCGACCTCGACCATGTGCGCCTGGTCGACTACCGCGGCCAGCTGGGCGTGGTGCTGCAGGACAACTTCCTGTTCGACGGGACCATCGCCGAGAATATCGCGTTCGCGCGGCCCCACGCCTCGCGCCAGGAGATTGAGGAGGCGGCGCGTATCGCTCATTGCGACGACTTCGTGCGGCGCTTCGAGCACGGCTATGACACCGTGGTCGGGGAGCGGGGCGTGAAGTTGTCGGGTGGGGAGCGGCAGCGGGTGTCGATCGCCCGGGCCATCCTGGCGGACCCGCGCATCCTGATCCTCGACGAGGCGACGTCGAGTCTCGACTCCGAGAGCGAGGCCGCCATTCAGGACGGCTTGCGGACGCTGCGGCGCGGCCGCACGACGTTCGTGATCGCCCATCGGCTCTCCACCATCCGCAGCGCGGACCAGATCCTGGTCATGGAGGGGGGCGAGATCGTCGAGCGGGGTACGCACGCGGAGCTCCTGGCCAAACACGGCCGCTACCGCCAGCTGTACGACAAGCAGTACCACTTCGAGCAGGATCTGTTTGTGAACCCCGGGGAGGATTTCACGCCCGAGCCCGAGGCGCCGGTCGCGGCGCCACCGCTCGCACCCCCGACCCGACTGTAGCCTTCCGGCCGGCGACCCTGGCGCGGCCGGCCCGCCACCCCTACACTAGCGCATGCCGCTCATCGATACGAACCACCAGCGCGCCGCGCTGCTCGTGCTGCTGCTCGGCACCGCCCTCGTGATCGCGCTCGCGCCGTACGCCACGGGCCTGCTCGGCATTCCCGTGCTGTACGCGGTGTTCGCGCCGGTGCACGAATGGCTGTCGCTGCGGGCGCGCCCCCGGGTGGCCGCGAGCCTGGTCGTCGCGCTTGCGCTGTTTCTCATCGTGGTCCCGGGCGTGTCTTTCGCCGGTCTGATCGTCGGGCAGGCGCAGGAGATCGCGGGCGGCGTGATGCGGAACCCGCTGCTCTCCCGGCTCCGCGAGCTGCGGATGGGCGGCATCGATCTCGGACCGCGACTGGCGGACCTGGGTGCGCAGGTGGTGGCGTGGATCGGCTCGTCCGCCTTCGGCCTGGTCGGCACCGCTACCCGCCTCGCGGTCAACCTCACGATCTCGCTGTTCGGGCTGTTCTACCTGCTCCTGCGCCCCCACGAGACCTGGGAGGCGGTCGAGCCGTACATCCCGTTCTCGGCGAAGAACACCGCAAAGCTGCGCCAGCGGTTCCGCGACGTGACCACCGCGACGATCGTCGGCACCGGACTCACCGCCGCCATCCAGGGAACGCTGGTGGGACTGGGTTTCTGGTTGACCGGGCTGCCGAACGCGGTGTTCTGGGGCGTGGTCACGATGGTGTTCGCGATCCTGCCGGTGGTCGGCAGCGGCCTGGTGTGGGCGCCGGGGGCGCTCGCCCTGTTGCTCGGCGGCCACGCGCTGGCCGGCACGCTGCTGGCGGTGTCCGGCGTCGCCATCGTCGGCAACGTCGACTACGTGATCCGGCCGCGGGTGTTCAGTCGCTGGGCCAACGTTCATCCGCTCGTCACGCTGATCGGGGCCGTGGCCGGGGTGCCGTACTTCGGGATTCTCGGGCTGCTGATCGGCCCGCTGGCGCTGTCGTATTTCTTCGAGCTGATCAAGATGTACCGCGAGGAGTATCTCTCGTAGCGCCGCCTCACCCGTAAGTCCCTGCCGCCGACCGTCGCTCGCGTGCCACGCCCCGGAGCCGGGAACCGCGGGTTGCGCACCGGGGGTATGTCCCTCGTAAGTACGAACGGCTTCGTATTTGCTCATGGCCAAGCGTCCTCTTGTCCGATCGAAAGCGCTCCCCCCGCCCCGCCCGACGAACGCGGAGCTCGAGATTCTCCGTGTGCTGTGGCGGCGGGGGCCCTGTACGGTACGGGCCGTGCACGCCTCGTTCGAGCGTGCCGAGCCCATCGGCTACACGACCGTGCTGAAGCTGCTGCAGATCATGACGGACAAGGGCCTGGTGCGGCGCGATGCGTCGGTGCGCTCGCACGTGTACTCGGCCGCGGTGTCGGAGGCGGCGACGCAGCGTCGTATGGTAGCGGACCTGGTGAAACGCGCGTTCGGGGGCTCGACCCTGCGGCTGCTGCTGCACGCCCTGTCCGCCCGGCCTGCGTCACTCCGGGAGCTCGATCAGATTCGCCGGTTGCTGAACTATCAGAACGGAGTACGCCCATGAACGTCACACAAGCCTTGGGCTGGGCCCTCCTGCATTCGGTGTGGCAGGGCGCACTCGCCGCCTGGGCGCTCGCGTCCCTGCTCGCGACCGTGCCCGCGCGCGCAGCGCGTACTCGCTACGCTCTTGCGGTCGTCACGCTGATCATGATGCTCGCGGTCCCGGTCGCCACCGCGGTGCACCTGCGCACGAGCACGGCCCCCGCGCCAGTCGACACAGCGCGCGCGGGCGAGTCGGTTAGCGCCACGGCCCTCCCGCCCGCCGCCCGCCGCTCTCAGCTGGCCGACCGTGCAGCGGGCACGCCCGCCGGGCCACTGTCGTCCGCCGCGCTGTTGGCAGACCGGGTCCGTGCAGGGCTCGAGCCCGTGCTCCCCTGGGTCGTCGTCGTCTGGCTGGCCGGGGTGGTGATCCTGTCGCTGCGGCTCGCGTCCGGGTGGTCGGTCACCCAGCGCCTGAGCACGGTGGGCACCCGGCCAGTGCCCGAGCTCTGCGGCGCCGCGGTGGCCCGTCTGGCGGCCCGGCTCCGGGTCACGCGACCCGTTCAGGTGCTCGAGTCCGCGATCGTCGAGGTACCGGCCGTGATCGGCTGGCTGCGCCCGGTGATCCTGCTGCCGGCGAGCGCGCTGGTGGGGCTGTCGCCGCTGCAGCTCGACGCGCTGCTCGCTCATGAGCTGGCGCACGTGCGGCGCCACGACTACCTCGTGAACCTGCTGCAGTCGGCTATCGAGACGCTGCTCTTCTATCATCCCGCGGTCTGGTGGGTATCGCGGCGCGTGCGCCAGGAGCGGGAGCATTGCTGCGACGACGTGGCCGTCGCCGCCTGCGGGGATGCCCATTTCTACGCCACGGCGCTGCTCGGGATGGAGCGGCTGCGCAACCCGCTCCCGGCGCTGTCACTCGCGGCCGCGGGCGGCTCGCTGGTGGGTCGCGTCCGCCGCCTCATGGCGCCGGTGTCGGCGGAGATCTTCCCCCGCTGGATCGCGGGCGCGCTCGCCGTGCCAATCGCGCTCGCGCTGGTGATCGGCAGCGCGGGGTTCGCCGGCGAAGGGGGCAGTGCTGCCGTCACGCCGGGCTCGACCCGGGTCGAGGGCCATCGGGGGAAGCGCGCGCTGGTCCGCGCGCTGCGGCGCCGCGGGGACGCGACCGCCCTCGCCCAGCTCGTCGCGATGGCGCGCACCGATCCCGACGTGGAGATCGAGCGCGAAGCAGCGGAAGCCCTGGCCAAGCTTCCCAACGGTCTGGGCCTGCCGGCGCTGATCGACCTCGCGCGCACGCATCCGCAGGGAGACGTGCGGGCCGAGGCTGTCGAGGCCGTGGGCGAGGACGCGCCCCCCGCCGTGGCGCTGGCCTCGCTGCCCGCTATCGTGCGGGGTGATCGGGACCATCATGTGCAACGGGAGGCCGTCGAAGCCCTCGGGAGTCTGCGGGATCCACGCGCCTTCCCGGTTCTGCTCGACATCGCCCGCCACCACCCGGCCTCCGACGTGCGCCGGAATGCCGTCGAGAGCCTCGGCGACGTCGGCGACCCGGACACCACGGCCCGCGTGCTCGAGCAGATGGTGCTCGACGACTCCGACGCCGAGCTGCAGCACGAGGCGGTGGAGGCGCTGGGACGGCTGGGGGATCCGGGCGCGCTGGAGCGTGTGGCCCGGCTGGCGCGCACCCACCCCAGCGTGGACGTGCGCGATGAAGCCACCGAGCAATACGCCCAGCACGCCGCGCCCGCGGCGGCCCTGATCCTGCTGCGCGACCGGCTGGCGCGCGACCCGGCGCCGGACGTCCGGGCCGAGGTCGTGAAGCAGCTCGCGGAGCTGCCGCGGGGAGCGGGCATTGCCACGCTCATCGAGGCAGCCCGCACGCACGCGAGTCCCGACGTCCGCTCCGAGGCGTGGCGGCGGCTGCGCGAGAGTAAGGACGCCCGTGCCCGTCGTTTCGTGCGGGCGCCGGCCGCGCGGCTCTAGAACTGGAAGAGGTAACTCACCTTCAGGAACAGGTGCCGGCCCGTGGACGTGGTGGCATCGGCCGTGCGCTCGAGCGTCGCCGGCGTGCCGGGGACGAACGCAAGATTCTCGTACCCGTCCTGATAGCCGACGTACAGCGCGGTCCAGGGATTGGCGAGACAGGTCAACAGCGCGTCGATCGCCCAGCGGCGTTCCGGGTCCAGGCGCGACAGCGTCGAGTCCCGATCCACGCTCGCGTAATCGACGATCGCGCGCAGCGACAGCGCCCGGCTGAACTGATAGTTGAGCTTCTCGCGCAGGATGCGATCGGCGAAGACCCGCCCCCCGCCCACCTGTGGAGCGGTCAGCCGCTCATACAGGAACGTGTGGTCGAGCCGAAAGCGCTCCGTCGGCCGCCACGTGAAGACCAGCTCACCCTCGAGAGCGTCTCCGAGGAACGGCGCCAGTCCCGCGGCGGGCTTGTGATTGACCGCCGATCCGATCTTGAGCTTGCTCGAGAAGGCGAGCCAGGTGAGCAGCTCGCTGTCGAAGGTGATGCCGGTCTCGTAGGTATCGAACGGCAGCCCCTTGAAGCGCTCGAACGCCTGGGTCCGTTTGAGCTGGAGCTTGGTCTCTCCCACCAGCTTGACTTCGAAGGCCGCCTCCAGCGCGCGATCGAGCAGCACGCCGTCGCGGTCCCAGACGAGCGAGCTCGAGATGGTCGGGCCGACCTTCACCACGGTACCGGTGGGCCGGGTGACGAGCTCGAGCTCCTGATCGAGCTCGCGGATGCCGGTGCGTGGCACGAACCCGAGCTCGGCGTCAAAGCCGGAGCCGAGGTCGGTATACGTGAGCGCGTAGTCGAGATTGCGCCCGTCGCGCTCGAGCGAGGCAAACCACCCGGTGCCCGGGGTGTGCGTCCCGTCCGAATCAACGGAGCTGGTCGCGATCACCTGGCCGGTGAACGTCCAGCGCGGTGTGAGGCGCAGGCGCGCGTCGGCCGAGGTGACGCGATTCCAGGTGCCGGCGAATGTCCGATGGCTCGCGAACATGCCAATCGCCGATTCCCGGCCGACGGCCCGCTGCAACCGTACCGCGCCGATGCCGGCTCGCTGTCCTCCCGCGGGCTCACCCGTGGGCAGCTCGCCGGGAGCGCGGTCATCGATGCCGATCGCGCCCACGGCCCAGCGCCCCATTTTCCCGGTGAAGCGCACGCCGGCCCCCGGATCCGCGATGCGGCGGGAGAAGAACAGGTTCACGGGAGTCTGGAAGTACCCGGCATTCTCGATGAAGAACGGCCGCTTTTCGGGGAAGAAGGTCTCGAAGCGCTCGTTCACCGTCACCTGCGGCTCGTCGGACTCCACCTGACTGAAGTCGGGATTGACGGTGGCGTCTACGGTGAGCGCGTCGCGGATCACGCCCTTGACGTCCATCCCCATCCGTCCGTCGCGCGTGCTGCGGAACGCCGGCGTAGTCGCGTCGAGATAGCGGGATCCCGTGAACGCGCCGTACGGGATCGCCTGCAGGTTACGCCCCGGGGAGATGTCGTGCAGCCCGTCGAGCCGCGCGAACTGCGGCACCAGGCCCGAGACCCGTTTGGTCACATAGGGCCAGAACGATGTCTCGCTGTTGGCGCGGATGTAGCGGACCAGCGCGATGCCCCACGCTTGCCGGGGGGCGCGCGGAAAGCGCAGGCTGCGGAACGGGATCGCGATCCGGACGACGTAGCCCTGCGGAGTGAGCCGCCCTTCGGATTGCCACACCGCGTCGAAGCTCACGTCGTCGTCCTGCCCCTCGGTCACGATGGCGTCGAGCTGTACACCGAGCGGGTTCACCTGAAACATGTAGGCGTGCTGGCGATCGTGGAACGTGTCGAGATACAGCGCCACCGCGTCGTCGACGGCGATATCTTCCCGCTTCGAGAGGCCGGCATGAATCCGCGCGGGGTCCGTCTGACAGACGAACACGACGTACAGATGCTTGTCATCGTAGCTCAGATACGCGGCGGTGGGAGCGCTCGCCGGCGTGCCGTCCCCGGGCTCGTACTGCCGAAATCCGGTCACGGTGAGCACGGAGTCTCCCCTGGCCGGACCGCGCCCGGGCGGATCGCGCAGGAAGTCCTCGAGCCGGGGCGGCTGCGACACGCGAGTGATCCGCGCTACGCTTGCCTCGTCCGCGGCGGGCCTGCCTTCGCGCGTGGGCGACGAGCCCTGCGCCTGGAGCGAGGCGACACATGACGCCAGCGCGCCGCAGACCGCGAGCCCGAGCCGCCCCGGTGACGGGCGCACGTCTTCGTCCAACGGTTCGCTTCTCACGAGGCCGGGTCTGTGGCAAGCCGCATACCAGACTGGAGCGGTCCGTCCTTGTGACCGGCGTCGTGCTGCAGACGCGCGACATGGCGTTCCAGCCGCGCCGTGACACCGCGGGGGATCGATGAGCTACGCGCCTATCAGTGACTACGGCGTGATCGGCGACCTGCACACCGCCGCTCTCGTCGGACGCCACGGCTCCATTGACTGGTACTGCGCGCCGCGGTTCGATTCGCCGAGCGTGTTCGGCGCGCTGCTCGACGAGACGCGCGGCGGCCACTGGCGCATTGCGCCCGGCGGTCCGGCCACGAGCGAGCAGCGCTATCTGCCCGGCACGAACATTCTGGTCACGACGTTCCGGCTCGAGGCCGGCGGCGTGGTCGTCGTCACGGACTTCATGCCCGTGGGCCCCGTCCGGGAGGGACGCACGGAAATCCATCGCCGGGTGCAGTGCACGCGCGGCACGGCGGAGGTGGAGGTCGAGTTCGCGCCGCGCTTCGACTACGGGCTGCGGGTCCCGGTGATGGCGCGGCGCGCCTATGGTCTGTTGGCCACGGACCAGGAAGACGACGTCGCCACCGTGGCCACGGATCAGCGCGTCCCCTGGCAGGTGGCGGACGGCCGCGCAGCGGCCCGGCTCATCCTCGACGCCGAACAGGCCGTGTGGTTCGTGCTGCGGGCGGACGACGACGAGGTGCACGCGGTGGATCGCTACCGCTCACAGGAAAAGCTCGACGCCACGGCCAAGTGGTGGGACGGGTGGTCGGCCCGGCTGCAATACCAGGGGCCGTACCGGCTGGAGGTGGAGCGCAGCGCGCTGGCCCTCAAGCTGTGCTGCTACGAGCCGTCGGGCGCGATGATCGCGGCGCCCACCACCTCGCTGCCGGAGACCCCCGGCGGTGGCGGCGGGCGCAACTGGGATTACCGCTACGCCTGGATGCGCGACTCGGCGTTCGTGCTCTACGCGCTCGACCGACTGGGCTACGACGCCGAGGCAGACGCGTTTCTCCAGTTCCTGAAGCGGGTCTGCCGCCGCGCCGACGGGCGGCACCTGCAGATCATGTTCGCCGTCGACGGGCGACGCGAGCTCACGGAGCGTGTGCTCGACCACCTGGAAGGGTATCGCGGGGCCCACCCGGTGCGCATCGGCAACGGCGCCGCCAACCAGTTCCAGCTGGACATCTACGGGGAGCTGCTCGAGACCGCGGACATCTGGCGGCGCCGGCATCCCATGACCGAGGGCGTGTGGGCCATGTTGCGCCAGCTGGTCGACTGGACCGCGGCGCACTGGCGCGAGCCCGACATGAGCATCTGGGAGCCACGCCAGGAGCCCAAGCACTTCGTGTTCTCGAAGGTGATGGCTTGGGTGGCGCTCGACCGCGGCGCGCGGCTGGCGCAGGAGCTGGGGCTCGAGGGCGATCTCGAGCGCTGGGTTCGCGAGGCCGCGGCCGTCCGCGCCGACGTGCTGGAGCGGGGGTGGGATCCCGGACGCGCCACCTTCGTTCAGGCGTACGGTGAGCCGCAGCTCGACGCCGCGTTGCTCGTGATCCCCAAAGTCCGCTTTCTCCCCCGCTCCGATCCGCGCGTGCGGGGCACCCTCGACGCCGTGCGCCGCGAGCTCGGCTCCGTGTGCGAGGAGCTGATCTACCGCTATCGCTCCCCCGACGGGCTCGGCGGCGATGAGGGCGCCTTCGTCACCTGCTGCTTCTGGATGGTGCAGAACCTCGCGATGGTGGGAGAATTCGCCGAGGCCGAGCGGCTGTTCAAGAATCTGTTGCGGCGGGGCAATCACCTCGGCCTGTTCGCCGAAGAGATCGACCCCGCCACGGGGGAACACCTGGGCAACTTTCCGCAGGGGCTGTCGCACGCGGCGCTGATCAACAGCGCTTACGTGCTGGAGCGGCTGAGGGCCGTTCCTTCGTCCTCACCCCCTGTCCCCCTCTCCGTTCCGGAGAGGGGGGACTAGGTCTATCGTTCCTGAGCGACCAGCGCCAGCGCCACGCCGTTCGACCAGCCGAATCCGTCCTGGGTGGGATATTCGCCGCCGCCGGCGCGGCGGTTCAGGTCCATGACGTCGTATTTCTCGGTCATCTTGCCAGTCGCGCGATAGGTACGCCGGTTCAGCGCGAGCCAGCGATGGCGTGCCGTGTCGGCCAGCTCGGCGCGCCCATAGCGCCGCACGCCCTCGATCGTCAACCACTCGAGCGGCGGCCAGCCGTTCGGCGCGTCCCATTGCTGGCCCGAGGGAATCAGGGTCGTGACAAATCCCCCCGGCTTCAGGAAATCGCGCTCGAGCCGCGCGGCGACGGCACGTCCCTGCTCCGAGCTCGCCAGCCCGAAGTACAGCGGCGCCGCCGCGGCGAGTGTCGGCCGGTCCGTCAGGCGTTCGCCGGTACGCCAGCGAACATCGTAGAAGAACCCGCTGTCGGGATCGTACGCGGCCGCGAGCAGCGCCCGACGCCGCTCTTCGGCGGCGCGTGTGAAGCGCGTGGCGACGGCCGAGTCGCCCGGCTGCCCCCGCGCCGTTCGCAGCGCCGCGATCACCCGCTCGGCCGCGTACAGCAGGCTGTTGAGATCGACCGGCACGAGGTCCGTGGTCTCGAGCGTACGCAGGTCCTTGGGATCACGCATCCAGCGGCTCGAGAAATCCCAGCCACTCTCCGCCGTGGCGCGGAACGTTCGGCAGAGTGCCTCACGCCGCTCCGCGGCAACCGTTTGCCCGAGCTCGTAGTCGGGGCGGTAGGACTCCGGCCGGGGCTCGGGGATGTCGTCCCAGTACCGATTCAAGACCGATCCGTCGCGCAAGCGCACGACGCGGCGGTGCGCCTCCCCCCGCGCCAGCCGCTCGGCTCCGGCCATCCAGAACGCATGCTCGGCCTCGAGCGCGTCGAGGTAGCGCAGCGCTTGTGCGGTGTCGGTGGCGGCCGCGTACAAGCCGACCATCGCACCGAAGAACGGCGGCTGGCTGCGGCCCAGGTAATACGTGCGGTTGCCGTTGGGGATGTGCCCCACCGTGCGGATCAGGTACGCAAAGTTGTCGAGCATGTCGCGCACCAGATCGGTCCGCTCGCTGGCGACCAGCCCGAGCATGGTGAAGTAGGAATCCCAGTAATACACCTCCCGGAACCGACCCCCGGGCACCACATACGACTCGGGGAGCGGGATCAGGGACGAGCGGGGGTCGGGGGTATCGGGCGGGCGCGTGAGGACAGGCCACAGCGCCCGGATATGCTGCTCCATCGCCTGCGTCGTGTCGGTATGAAAGCTCCCGCCGACCGGCTGCGGCAGCTCGAACTCGCGCTCCACGAATGCTTTGAGGTCGAAGCCCGTTTGCCCGCGTGCGGAATCGTACGCCGCCGCGACGTCCCGCGGCGCGCGGCGCGGCCGCGCATCCACAAAGGTCTTCGAGTCGGGGAAGATCCCGGAGAGCTGGACGACGGGGAACAGGGAGCCGAGGTCGTGGGCGGGATCGTAAAGTCCTGGTCGGGAGAGGTCGGTAGAGGTTCTAGAGGTTGTAGAGGTGGTGGCAGTGCACGCCCAGGTTAGGGCAAGCACCAACCTCCACCAACCTCCACCGCCCTCCACCGCCCTCCGCGTAGCGCTCACCAACCTCCCGAGCCGTCTCATCGGAAGATGAACCACAACACGCCGATCGTCGCGGCGAGGGCCACCGAGAGCGCGACGTTGAGGGTCCGCGAGCCGGCGGCAACCGGGACCGCCGTGACCTCCGGGGCGCCGTAGGTCAAGCCCGCTGTCTTTTCGAGCGGCGGCGGCGGCGTCGCCAGGCTCACGACGAACAGCACGGCAGTGCAGATCACAAACAGCAGCACCGCGTAGTGCAGGAAGTTGATCGTCGCGATCCAGTGGAAGAGCGACCCGGCCGCGAGCGCGGTGCCGCCCTCCGCCTTATTCCACAGCTCGAGCACGAGGCGCAGCACGCCGAGGACGAGCCCGGTGAGCAACGATGCCACGGCTCCGGCGCCGTTCAACCGGCGATAGAAGAGGCCGAGTAAGAAACACGCTGCGATCGGCGGCGCGATGTACGCCTGGACGCTCTGCAAGTAGATGTAGATCTGCGACGAGATGTACTTCATGAATGGAATCCACACCAAACCCAGGAACACCATCACGCCGGCCGACACGCGGCCGACCAGCACGAGCTGCTGCTCGGTTGCGGTCGGGCGCATTTTGCGATAGACGTCCCAGGTCAAGAGGGTGGAGCACGCGTTGAACGCGGACGCGAGCGAGCTCATCAGCGCGGCGAGCATGCCCGCGAGCACGAGACCCTTGATGCCCTCGGGCAGGAGTCGTGTCACCAGCGTGGGATAGGCGGAGTCCGGGTTGCTGTGCACGTCCGCGAACAGCGCCGCGGCGACGATGCCCGGCAACACGAAAATGAAGACGGGAAGGATCTTGAGATAACCGGCGAAGATCGTCCCGGTGCGAGCTTCCTTGATGTTCTTGGCGGCAAGGACGCGCTGCACGATGTGTTGATCGGTACACCAGTACCATATGCCGAGAATCGGAGCGCCAAAGATGATCCCGGTCCACGGGAAGTCCGGGTCGTGAATCGGCTTCCACATGGAGAAGAAACCCGCTGGGACCTTTGCCTCGAGCCCCGCGAACCCACCCACTCCCGACAGCCCGATCGCCATGAGGGTCGCGGAGCCGAGAATGAGCACGATAGCCTGCAGCACCTCGGTATAGACCACCGCGCGCAATCCGCCGAAGATCGTGTACAGCCCAGTCACGACGATGAGGATGATCGCCGCCGTGGTGAAATCCCAGCCGGTCACGGCGCCGATGACGACGCCGCCGGCGTACAACGTCACGCTGATCTTCGTGAGGACGTAGCCGATCACCGAGACCCACGTGAAATACGAACGCGCCGCCGAGTTGTACCGCTTCTCCAGGAACTCGGGCATGGTGTAGACGCCGCTCTTCAGGTAGAACGGCACGAACAGCCAGCCGAGCAGCAGCAGGATGAGGCAGGCGAGCCACTCGAAATGGCCTACCGCGAGGCCGCTCGCCGCGCCCGTGCCCGCGAGGCCCACGAGGTGCTCACTGCCGATATTCGAGGCGAACAGGCTCGCGCCCACGGCGAACCAACCCACGTCACGGCTCGCGAGGAAGTAGTCGGAGCTCACGTTCTTTTCGCGCCGCGCGGCCCAGTACCCGATCCCCAGTAGCACCAGGAAGTAGCCGGCGATCACCAACAGATCGAACAGGTGGAGGGATGTCATGGTCTCGTGGGTTCGAGGAGATATTGAACGGCGAGGTCGGTGAGACTCCACAGCTGCTCGTCGGAGCTGGTGCCGTAGCGGATCGGCGCCAGCGCCCCGTGGTCGATCTTGTAGCTCCACAGCTCCGCGTGCCGCAGGCCGGACCGGTCCACCGCGTCGCTGATGCGACGCACCGCGCTGTCCACCGGCACGCCGTGCGCGCGCTGCCGCGCCAGGCCGGCGAGCAGAATGTTGACGTCCCGTCCCCACACCACCGTGGGGGAATGGTAGGCGTCCCGGCGGAATGCCTCCCACACGTCGCGCGCCGCATAGGCGTCGTTTGCCACCAGTGGACCCAGATCGTCGACGTAGAGGCCAGCCGGATACGGCAGGAGTATCGGTGCGATCAGCTCGCGCACCCGCTCCGCGCCGAGCGAGTCGACGAGCAGCAGCATGGCGGGGTCGGTGTTCACGACCGGGATCGGCCGGCCCGCGGCGTCGAGCGAGAGGGCCAGGAAGCGCAGTGTGTCCGTGAGCGGAGGGCTGCGCCGCACCACGCCTTCCCAGTATTCCCGTTCGGCCGGCGGCAGCCAGGCGAGCCGGGCGGCGATCCGGCGCGAAGCCTCGCCGGGCGCGAGCGCCACGCGAAAGTGGCGTTCCGCCTCGCGCCACACGGCCACGGCCCGCTCGAGCACGGCGCGGTCGCGCACGTAGCCTGCGAGCGGCTCGGTCTTGGGAACCACCGGCGTGAAGCCGATCGCCTTCAGGGCATCGAGGATCGTCGCGATGCTCGCGAGCGCCCGCGGCATCCAGATGACGTTCACATCCATGGCGAACCGGCCGCCGCCGTAGCCCACCCGGCTGTCGCGCCAGCTCGCCGAGACCCAGCTGCCATCGGAGGCGCGGGGGAAGCTCACCAGGTTCGTCGCCACCGGGTCACGCACGTAGGGCGCGGCCCGCCGCGCCACCAGCGCCAAGTTGGCGAGCAACCGCTCGAAACGATGCTCCTCCGAGAGGAAGCGGCGCTTCTCGCCCGCCGCGACGCGCGTATCGGCGAGGTAGCCTGCCGCCACCAACGGCAGCTGCACATCGTCGTCGACCATGATGTAGTTCTCGCGCGTGGCGGCGAGGTGTGCCAGGACGTCGCGCGCCTGCGCCAGCCGACGAGCGGCAACAAGGGCGTTGTACTCGGCAGCATGCTCGCGGATCGCCTGGCCGCCAAGCGCCTCTTCATGGCTCACGTCGCCGTCGGGCCCCAGCTTGCGCAGCGCGCTTGCGATCACGTGCTCCGGCATGTCGGGAGACCAGACCGGCTGCATCAGCAGCGCCGCCATCAGCATGTCACGTCCGAAGTAGGTCGCGAAGTTCGGTAGCCCCGCCATCAGCTTCTCGCGATAGCAGAGCAGCTCCATCCCGCGCACCTCGCGCTCCAGCCGCCGCCGGCGCTCCGGGTGCGCGCTGTCGGCCTCCACCCGCGCGGCGAAGCGCTGGAACGCCTCGTTGAAGATCTCGGCGCGCGTCAGCGGCGTGAGCGCCGGGGCGTCGGTCGTCACCCGCACGCTCAACCGGACGGGCCCGCCGGCGGGCCGGCGGATGGTGACGGTCGTTCCGACGACGGCGGGAACCGTCTCGCGGATATCGCCCTCGAGCGCCAGCCAGAGGTGCGTCTTGCCGTCGAAGCTCACCTGCTCGAGGCGCGCCGCCCAAGTCGTGTCACGCTTCTCGAGGGTGAGGTGAGGCGCCAGCCGGGCCCGCAGATCGGCCACCGTCTTTGCGCCGAGGAGCGCCAGGTGGCGTGCCCGCTCGGGCGCGGGCAGCCGGGCGACATGTTCGATGAGCTGGCTCACCTCCTGTTGGACGAACGCAGGCTCGGTGAGCGGCAGCGTGTCGCGGCCGGCGTACTGCAGGTCGCGCTCCACGCGCATCGAGCCGAGCAGAAAGAGGCCGATCGAGACGGTGGAGGGCGCCTCGAGTCCGTACGACACCGAGCGCGTCGTCGCCGTCCGCGTCACCACCGCGCCCCCCGAGCCCCAACCGAGCTCAGTGGGCCGGCCGCTCGAATCACGCGCGCTGAAGCCGACGCTTTCGTCGGCCGCGTCGGCCCACAGATTCACCACCCGGCCGGTCGACCCCTTCAGGTAGACCTGGAACGCGTTGCCGCTCGCGTCCCGGTACACGCGTGTGGTGTAGCCCTCGTACGCTGCCGGGTCGTCCAGCCCAGGCTCGGGGAAGGCGAGGTAGGGGGGGACGGTGTCGGGAGCTGACGTGCGTCGTGATGTTCCCACGCTGAAGGGTGGGCCCAACCAAGCGTTGCCCTTAAGGGCAGTGTCGTCGAGGGCCCAGGCTTCAGCCTGGGACGGCAGCGTGGCGACCGCGAGCAGCAACGCGAGCAGAGTCATGCGCGGCGGCAATCGTACGGCCTGGCGACTGGTTCCGCCAGCGTCCCCTAGCGATACACCTTGATCCAGTGGGTACGCACCTGCACCCGCAGCTCGCGGCCTGCGACGCTGCCGCTGATCACGGCCGAGGTCAGCGCGGGCATGTGGCAGTCGACGCACCGGCCCACCAGCCGCTGCCCGTGCTCCGCAAACAGGCCACAGCTCTGCGCAGTGTGGCACGTGAGGCATCGCGCCGAAAATGCCGCCAGGTCGCGTTGCTCGCGGTGCACGTCGTGGCAGGTGGCACAGGTCATCTGGGAGGACCGAAAGCAGCGGCTCCGCTCGAGCAGGGCCACCTGGTTGCCGTGGACATCGACCGGCGACGTATCCGGTGCGGCAGCCAGCGGCGCGGGCCGCTTCTGAAGCGGCTGCCCGGGCACATACGAGAACGCCGCGGTGGTGAGGGGCGCGGTCCCGCTGTGACACAGCGCGCACCCGTCCAGCCGGCGCGCCCGGGGCAGCCGCGCGGGATTGACGATCGCGGCCGGGAGCACGGCGCGCAGCGGAGAACGCTCCCGCCGGACATGCTCGCGACCGGCGCCGTGACAGGTTTCGCAGCTGATGCCGAGCAGCGCGCTTGCCGGCCGGTAGCGATTGATCACAGTCCGATCGGGCGCGGACTCGAACCACGACGCGTGGCATTCTAGGCAGCGCGGAGGAATGACGCGGCCGAAGTCGGGCGCCCCCTCCCGATACCCGGGACTGTACGCCCACCCCGTCCCCTCCCAATACGACACGGGGAGCTGATACAGGCGATCGTCGTCCGTCCAGTAGAGATAGGATTGGCCCTTCCGCACGCCGGTCACGATGGCGATACGCTCCGAGCGGCTGGAGGTGTCGGGCGCGCGCCCCACGACCGCGGTTTCGTAGAAGCCCGTGGCGGTCGAGTCCATGCGAAAATGCAGGCGCGGATTGGTGGTTCGCAGGATGTTCCCACCGCGACTGAAGCTCCCCGCGATGTCGGCGCGCGTGGGCAGCCGCGAGGTCAGACGGTGGGCGGTGACCTCGAAGCTCGACTTGTCGGTGTGGCACGCGACGCAGACGGAGTCGCCCGCGGCGTTGTCCCCACGCAGCGGCTCCGTCCGGTGCGCGAACGCGACCAGTTTCACGGCGACCGCTCCAGCACCGAGCACCACGACCGCGACGATCGCGATCACTCGGCGCGGGCGGGAACGGTGCGAGGGCGGCGGGGCGGGCGGCGGCGGCGGCGGCGGGGGCGCGGTCGCGAACAGCAACGCGAGCAGGGTCATGAGCGGCGAAATCGTACGGCAGCGCGCCGGATTCCGCCACTCGTCGCTCGTCCCCTCCTTGCGGCCCCTGAACGAGGCACTCATGTTTCGCGACCCGCGCTCAGGCCGCACATTTCCACAGGAGCCCGCACCCATGCCGCCTCCCCCCCTCCGGCCGTACCTGCTGGCAGAAACGACCTGGAAGACGGTGCAGGAGGCGCGCTATGAGGTCGCGGTGCTCCCGTGGGGCGCGACGGAGGCGCACAACTATCACCTGCCGTACGGCACCGACAACATCGCGTGCGACTACGTCGCCGCCGAAGCAGCCAGGGTAGCGTGGGAAGCGGGCGCGCGCGTCGTGGTGCTACCCCTCATTCCTGTCGGCGTGCAGACCGGCCAGCTCGACATTCCGTTCTGTCTGAATCTCAACCCCAGCACGCAGGCGGCCGTGCTGGGTGACCTCGCGCGCAGCCTCGAGGGCCAGGGCATTCACAAGCTCGTCATCCTCAACGGGCACGGTGGCAATGACTTTCGCGCGATGATCCGGGAGCTGCAGCCGCAGGTGCAGCTGTTCCTGTGCGTGAGCAACTGGTATCAGATCGCGAGTTGGGCGGACTACTTCGAGGATCTGGGGGATCATGCCGGCGAGATGGAGACGAGCGTGCTGCTGCACGTCGCCCCGGATCTGGTGCGCCCGCTGTCCGAGGCCGGCGCAGGGAAGGCGCGCCGGTTCCGGATCCCGGCCCTGCGCGAGGGCTGGGCCTGGGCGCCGCGCCGCTGGACCCGGGTGACGACCGACACCGGGGTGGGCGATCCGCGCGCCGCGAGCCCCGAGAAGGGTGAGCGCTACATCGCCGCGGTGATCGAGCGCCTCAGCCGTTTCCTGATCGACCTTGCCGCCGCGGACCCGGACGACCTGTACGACCGGGCGGGGGGGGGGGAGGGCCACTCCGGGTGAGCCGACGCCGCACCACGCGGCTCGGCTTTCTCGTCGCCGCTCTGGTCTGCTCGACCGCCTGCGGTCGCGCGCGCCGCGCGCCGCCCCCCCTGTTCCGGCTGCTGCCGCCGGGTCGCACCGGCGTCACGTTCGCCAACACCATCACCACCAGTGATTCCGTCAACGTGCAGGCGCAGCCGTACATCTACAACGGCGGCGGGGTCGCGATAGGCGACGTCGATAACGACGGACTCCCGGACATTTTCTTCACCGGCAACATGGTCTCGAGCCGCCTGTACCTGAACAAGGGCGACATGCGATTCGAGGACATCACGCAGTCCGCGGGCGTGACGACGAAGACCTGGGCCACCGGCGCAACCATGGTGGACATCAACGGCGACGGATACCTCGATATCTACGTCTCCGTCTCCGGCCTCGAGGGATCCAAGGGCAAAGACCGAGCGAACCTGTTGTTCATCAACAACGGGAATCGCACCTTTACCGAAGCAGCGGCCCGCTACGGTATCGCCGATACGGGCTTCACGACCCAGGCCGCCTGGCTCGACTACGATGGCGACGGGTGCCTCGACCTATTCCTGCTCAACAATTCCCCTAAGGATTTCGCCCGCGGCGCGGCGGACACGCACCCGTTCGGCATCCGCACCAACAGCCCCGAGAGCTACAACAAGCTGTACCACAACAACTGCGATGGGACGTTCACCGACGTGTCCCGTCAGGCGGGCATCCTGCAGCAGATCGGGTACGGACTGGGGGTCGTGGTCGCCGACGTGAACCGCGACGGGCGGCCCGACATCTACGTCTCGAACGACGTTGCCCCCAACGACGTCCTCTACATCAACAACGGCGACGGCACATTCACCGACAAGGCCGGTGTGTGGCTCAAGCACGCGAGCTTTGCGGGCATGGGCGTGGACATCGCCGACTTCAACAACGATGGCTGGCCCGACATCCTGCAGATGGACATGATGCCGTCCGCCCTGGACCGGCGCAAACGCATGAGCGGGTATCTGAGCTTCAACGGGCGGATCGATCTGCGGCGCCGCGGCTTTCGCGACGACTACGACGTCAACTCCCTGCAGCTGAGCAATGGCGTCACGCAGGCCGGCGACCTCGTCTTCAGTGAGATCGCCAGTCTGGCGGGCGTGGCGTACACGGACTGGAGCTGGAGCCCCCTGTTCGCCGATTTCGACAATGACGGCTACAAGGACATCTTCATCACGAACGGCTACCCCAAGGCGGCCAACGATCTCGACTACCAGATGGCGGCGTTGGGGGCCCGCCGGTCGGGAGACCACCAGCGCGCCCTGCGGCTCCTCAAGGACCTGCACAGCTACCGGTTGCCCAACTACGTCTTCCGGAACAACGGGGACCTGACGTTCACCGACAAGACGCAAGATTGGGGAATGGATCAGCCGGGCTTCTCGTATGGCGCGGCCTACGCCGACTTGAACAATGACGGCCGGCTCGACCTCGTGGTCAACAACCTGGACGCCACCGCGTCGATCTATCAGAACGTGCAACCGCGCGACGACGCACACCATTTTCTGGAGATCAAGCTGGACGCCGAGGCACCCAACCGGCGCGGCATTGGATCGACGTTGATCCTCACGGCCGGCGGCCAGAAGCAATACCTCTATCAGTCTCCGTATCGCGGCTACATCTCCTCGATGGACGACCGGGTCCATTTCGGGCTCGGCCGGGCGCGACGCGTGGACTCGCTCGAGGTGATCTGGCGCGACGGCAGGTCTCAAGTCCTGACCGACCTTCCGGTCGACACCATTCTGACGGTGAGGCAGGGAGATGCAGGGGCTCGGGATTCGGGGCTCGGGGCTCGGGTTTCCCGAACCCCGAGCCCCGAGTCCCGACCCACGTTCCAGCCGAGCTCAGTGCCCAAGTACAAGCAGCAACAGGGCACTTTCGACGATTACGAAGTCCAACCGCTGCTGCCGTACGAGCTCTCCCACCACGGGCCGGCCATCGCCGTGGCGGACGTGAACGGCGACGGCTTGGACGATGTGTTCATCGGTGGGGGCGGCGGGGTCCCCGGCAAGCTGTTCATTCAGCGCACGG
>CBFHAJ010000019.1:0-33714 GCA_965653495.1 uncultured bacterium
GGAGGCTGGACGTCGTAGTGGCCGTAGAGCATCAGCGTCGGCGCTCCGGGAACCTCCGGGCCCACACCCCAGACTACAGGGTGTGTGCCGCTCGCGAGGAACTGCACCTCGCGACAGCCGAGTCGCCGCAGCGCGCCGGCGACCCACTCCGCCGCCGTGCGGCAGTCGGCGTTATGCGTCGGGCTCGTCGACACCGAAGGGATGCGGAGGAAATCGGTGAGCTCGTGCAGCAGGCGGTCGGTGTCCACGCGCGACAAATCTAGACGGGTAGACGGGTAGACGGGTAGCGGTTGCCAGCCGAGAGGGCGTCGGGATTTTCCTGACAACCACTCGAACCTACGCGCCGCTACCCGTCTATCCGTCTACCCGTCTAGAGGTATATTCGCTCGCCATGCGGACCACCGCGTCATACGAGCTGTTTCCGGACGCACCGAGCGAGCGGGCGATGGCGCGGGCCCGCTTTCTGGCGCGCGAGGGGCGCGTAGCCGACGCGGAGCGGGCCTATCGCGACGTGCTCGCCGAGCACCCCGATCTGAAGAGCGGCTGGGCGGAATGCTTCGAGCTGTTGCGCCGCCAGGGGCGGCGCGAGGACGCGCTGCGGCTCGCGGAGGGGGCGCGCGCCCAATTCGGCGACTCGGCGTTCGCCCTGGCTTTGACCGGCGCCGCGCTCATCGAGCTGGAGCGGTATCGCGACGCGCTGACGATGCTCGAGCGGGCACTCGAATCGGACCCCGACCTGGCGCTGGTATGGCACGAGCTCGGGTACGCCGCGGACCGGCTCGGCGACCGCAACCGCGCCCTGCTCGCCCTCGACCGGGCCTTCGGGCTCGAGCCCCACACCGAAACCTTGCAGCTGCGCGGCCGCATTCTCCGCGATGCGGGCCGCTACCAGGCCGCCGAGGTCGCCTATGAGGGCGCGGCCCAGGCCGCCGAGCACGCCGAGCAGCGCGCGGCCGCTGAGCGCGAGATCGCCGTCACGCGGCGCTTCGCCTTCTACGCCCCGCGCCGGCCCGACGAGCTCACGCCGGCCGAGCGCTGGTTCGCGGAGACAGGGACGGTGGTGCTGGCGTCGCAGCCGGCAACCGCTCCTCCCGACGATGCCACCCTCGCCGCCGCGTTCATCGACCTGGCCCGTGACTCGGGATGGCGGTTTGGCCAACTCGTCATGCTCGGCCCCGCCCTCCCCGTCTGGCGAACCGTGGCCGATGCCCTGGGGATACCGCTCGTGCCCCGCACGGGCTTCGACCCGGCTGCCTGCCCGCTGGTCGTCGCCCAACGCCCCCAACCCGCCGACGCCGGGTGGACCACGGTCGCCGCGGCCGTCGCCGAGCATGCGACCGGCCTGGTGTTCGTCCTGGAGCACGCGGCGGAGCCGACGGCGAGCAACGCCGATGTCATCGGCGTGCTCGCCGACGCAGGCAGGGGCCGTTGGCCACGCGGAGTCGATTCCGCCCAGGCCCTCTCCATCGCCCAGCATCCGGCGAGCCGCCTGGCGGGCCGCCGTCTCAAGACCGCCTGACGCCATCGGAGGCTCGGTGACCGCCACCAGCCCAACGTCGCGCACGATGTCGGGGAAGTCGATCGTCGCGAGTCAGTTTGAGCGCGCCGCCAACCTGATCAATCTCGAGCAGTACATGCGTCACGTGCTGATGCACCCGTTCCGCGAGGTGCAGGTGGAAGTGCCGGTCCGCATGGACGACGGCCGCATCGAGGTGTTCACGGGGTACCGCATCCAGCACAACGGGGCGCGCGGGCCCTGCAAGGGGGGCATCCGTTACCATCCCGACGCGGATCACGATGAGGTGCTCGGGCTCGCCACCATCATGACGTGGAAGACCGCCCTCATGGACATCCCGTTCGGCGGGGCCAAGGGGGGCGTGACCGTCGACCCCAAGCGACTCTCCAGGCTCGAGCTCGAGCGCCTGACGCGCCGCTTCACGCAGCGGATCTCCATCGTGCTCGGCCCGTACCGCGATATCCCCGCCCCCGACGTGAACACCAACGCCCAGGTGATGGCCTGGATCCTGGACGAATACTCCAGCCGCCACGGGTACACGCCGGCGGCGGTCACCGGCAAGCCGATCTCGCTCGGCGGGTCGCTGGGCCGCGAAGAGGCGACGGGACGCGGCGTGATGTACGTGATGAGCGAGTACGCGCGCGATTTCGGGATTGCGTTGCGCGACAGCCGCGTGGTGATCCAGGGGTTCGGCAACGTCGGGTCGCACCTGGCCCGGCTGCTGCACGCCGAGGCCGGCGCCAAGGTGATCGCCGTCTCGGACGTCGCCGGCGGGGTGGTGAACGAGCACGGGTTGGACGTCCCCGCCCTGCTCGCTCACACCGCGGCGGGCAAGCGGGTCTCGGAGTGGACCAACGGGAAGCGGATCTCCAACGAAGAGCTGTGGTCCATCCCCTGCGAGTGGTTGGTGCCGGCGGCGCTCGGCGGCGTGATCACGCGCGAAACGAACGCCCGCACCATCGATTGCAAAGTGGTGGTCGAAGGCGCGAACGAGCCCACGACACCCACGGCGGACCGGATCCTCGAGGAGCGCGGGATCGCGGTCATCCCCGATTTCCTCGCCAACGCCGGCGGCGTCACCGTCAGCTACTACGAATGGGCGCAGAACCTGCAGCAGTACCGCTGGACGCACGACCAGGTGAACGCGGAGCTGAAGGCGACGATCACGAAGGCCTATGTGGGCGTGCGCGACCTCGCCAAGCAGCGCGGCGTGACGTTTCGCACGGCGGCCTACGCGATCGCGCTGCAGCGGGTGGCGGAGGCGGAGCGGCTCAGGGGGAACTGAGGCGGACCGACGGACCGGCGGACCGGCGGACCGGGAGAACGCGTTTTTCTGAGCCTGGATGCGATGGGCTGGTTACCGCAGATCACTCCGGGACTTGAAGTTTCGAGCCATGATGCCCTATGAGCGCTTCACTGCATGGCAGGTCTCTCATCAGCTCGTCGTGGCGACCTACCGCGCAACACGATCTTTCCCAACTGAGGAGCGCTACGGCCTTACATCGCAGATGAGAAGAGCTGCGTTTTCTGTATCAGCCAACATTGCTGAGGGAGCCGCGAAACGCGGCAGCGCCGAGTTTCGACGCTTCCTTGACATCGCCATTGGGTCCCTTTCGGAACTGTCATACATCATCAGACTCGCTCGGGAGCTCGGGTACCTGACGAGTGAGGAGGGTGAATCCCTTGAAGCGGTTCGAGCGCGGGCGGGTCAACTGACGTGGCGGCTTTACGAGCGCGTAGGCGCACGGGCGAAAGCAGTCTTACGTAAGGGCGATACATGATACGACGCGATCACGGACCGCCGGTCCGCCGGACCGCCGGTCCGTTCACCCCACCCTCGAATACAGCGCCTGATACGGATCCTGTCCCGGCTGCGTGAACACGCGCACCTGGATCGCACGGATCGTCTCGCGCAGGTTCGCGTTCGTGTGCACGTACACTTCCTCGAACTGGTTCAGGTTCATCCGATACAACCGCTGGGCGATCACCACGGCGTTGTTGAGAGGAGCCTTGGCGAACCAGCGCCAGTCGTACGTCTCCAATGCCTGACCCACCGGCCCGGTCAACTGGGCACGCGCCCAGGCGAACACGGTGTTGCGGGTCCGCTCGAGGGCCGCCCCTTCGGGCCCCGACGCATAGGCCGAGTCGAGCCGCCGCGCGAGCTCCGCGTACAGCACATCGAGCGTGCGCTCGTCCCGCCACCGCGCCACGGCCCGCTTCGCGTCCACGGAGTCGTGCCGGGCCCGGAAAAAGGCCTCCGCGCCGCGGTAGCCCACGAAGCTCGCGAAGCTCTCGTTGAAGGGCGTCTGGCTCTTTACATACAGCGTGTTGTGCGCCAGCTCGTGGATCACGGTGGCCACGAGCTCCATCGTGTCGCGCTCGATCACGGTCGAGAGCAGCGGGTCGGAGAAGTAGCCGAGCGTGGAGAACGCGCCCGCCGGCCGGAGGTACGTGTCGTAGCCGTCACGCTCGAGCTCGTCGGCCGCCGCGCGCGCCTGCCGGAAGTCGAAGAAGCCCTTGTAGGGCACCGTACCCACGATCGGGTACTCCCAGGTGTACTCGCGCAGCCGATCGCGGCGCGACGCCGAGAGAACCAGCAGCAGGGTGTCGCGCCCCACGTTCACGTACGACGTATACGTGTCGCCCACCAGCAATCCCAGCGAGTCGGCGGCGAACGCCCGCGCGGCGACGACGAGGGCCAGCCGCTGGCGCAGCGCGGGCGGCGTCGCTGCGTCGGCGACGAGCTTTGCGATGCTGCGGCGCTTGAGCAGGATCCGCGCCTCTTCCACGCCGGCCCGGGCGACGTAGCGGGCATCGGCGCTCGTCACGAACGCGAGCACGAGCAGGGTCGGGATGGCGATCAGCACCCAGGCGAGCAGCCGGCGCGCCACGCGACGCCAGTTGGGGGGCCCGCCCCGGCGCTCGATTACGGCGTCCACCGGAGCCCCATGCGGTGCCGGCCACCCAGCGCGTCGTCTCCCCGATACGCGTAGTCGAGGTGCAGCCGGCCGACCTCCACGCTGCCCCCCGCCGTGAATGGCGACGCGGTGGTCGCAACCGAGTGTCCCACGTAGCCCACGCGCGCCACGAGTCCCAGACCGTGGGTCACCGCCCCCCCCTCGACGCCGAGCACCAGGAACGGGCTACCCTGAGCGACGGGCCCGGAGGGCCATTGGCCCTCCACGGTGGTGAGCAAGCGATAACTCCCCTGGGGGTCGACGTAGTTGAGCGTGAAGCCGGCGCGTGTGCGCCGGGGCAGGTGCAGCCCTCCGCCAAGGTCGCCCCCCAGGTTCTGCACGCTCACTCCAAACGCCATGATATCGAAGACGGCGACCGCGAGCCCCGCATCGCCCGCCCAGGCGTCGATGCGTGCCCCTCCCCCCGGGGCCGTCTCACGATCGTACTTTACGGAGGTCCCGATCGCGACGAGCCCGGTACGAAACACGAATCCCGTCACTCCCAGCAGGTCGGCGGACGTGTACGTGGGGCCGAGCGCCGCCGCACCCACGCCCCAGTCGAACTGCCCCACCCGGAGCGCCATCGCCCCGGTGGAGAGCGTCGAGCCGGACGGATAGGATTCGTACGACGCCTCCCATGCCACGCGGTGAACGGTGGCGAGCGCCGCCGGGTTCGCGAAAATGGCGCCGGCATCGCCCACGATCGCCGCGCCGGCGCCGCCCAAGCCCACCGCGCGAGTGGAGCCCGGGAGCGACGCCAGCACGCCCGCCTGGGCGGAGAGGGCCGAGGCCAGCGCGACGTTACAGAAGAGCGCGACGGGCCGCGTCATTGCAGCCGGAGCACGTTCAAGCGTGGCACCAGCGTAGTGCGCAGCGCGGTCCCCGTGCCGGTCGAGAACAGCAGCGTAAACCCGGGCGCTCCCGCAGGCTGCTGGGCGATGGTGTACGGACCCGACCCGCTTCGCAGCATCCCGCTCAGGCTCACGGCGCTTCCCGCACTCGAGCTCGGCGTCAGCGGGAACGCGGCGGGAATGCCGGTGACAGTCGCGTTCACCGCGCAGCGGTTGGAGATGGTCGGATAGTCGGAGCGGAAGCGCCACTTCGCATACTGCAACGTGGAAGGCGCCGCGAATCCAGGCAGGTCGGACACGTAGTTCGCGAGCACCCAGCGACCGACGAGGGTCGCGAACGGCGTGCTGGTGGCGTGCGTCAGGTTGGTCGCCCCGGTGCGCGCAGGGTCCTCGAGCGTGCGCGTGAACGCGTCGTCGAACGGGATGGACGTGTCCGCCGAGAACTGATCCACGACGTAGCGCACGAACAGCCAATACGCTCCCCGGTTGGCGAGCCCGCCGATGCCTGCGGTATCGACGAGGAAAGAGCCCTCCGGCTTCTCGAAATACTGTCCGGAATTGTACAGGTCGCCGGCGATAAAATAGCAGAACGTGGTGCTGTCCCCCTGTTGAGCATACAAACGCCCGCCCAGCTCTTCGGCGTAGTGCGACAGGCCCTCATTGAGCCAGAGCACCTCCGGCACGCCATTGCCGTTCACGACGTGCCGGCCCCAGCTGATCATATGCTGGAACTCGTGAATGAAAGTGCTGGGGACGCTGTGCTTCACGCCGGTCGCGGCGTGCGGGCAGCTGAGCGTGCCATTGGGATCGGGGACGATCGCATAGAAGATCTCGGCATAGTTGCCGCTCGGATACGACGATGGGGGCAGCAAGTCGCCGCCGAAGAAGTAGCCCGCGACAAAGCCGTCGGTGCAGGGGTTCGCGACGAGCGAGTTCACCCTCCCGGTCATGAGCACCATCAGGACGCCATTGTTGTCGACGTCGGTCTCGCGCCCGAACGCGAGCGTGTCGGCCGGATACAGCAACGTGTCGAACACCGCCGCCAGGTCGTCCAGGTCCGCGGTCGCCAGGGTGTCGCCGCTCTTCAGGGCGGCGCTGTCGACGTAGATGGCGACGTGCGCGCTCACCTTCTTCGCCGTGGCGGTGACCGTGGGGTGGGTGTCGCACTGCAGTGTGCCGCACACCTTGAACGTGCGGGTGTCCCCCACCGGGGGCGCCGCGGCCCGAGCGGGGGCTACCGCGCTGGGACGCAGCCGGGACCCGAATTGGGCGGCGAGCTCGCGTTCCGTGCGGCGCAGCGTCAGGTCGAACTGCAGCTGGACCGGCAGTCCCGTCCCCGCACCACCGGCCGCCGTGCGGAAGACTGGAGGCGCCGCCGCGAGGGCCGCCCCGTGCAAGAGAAAGGACGCCGAGTCGTCCGGCACGCCGCTCGCCACCTGGGGAACCAGGAGGTACCCGAACGACGCCGTCGTCGAAGCCGCGGGAAACACCGCGCATCCGGCCGTCTGCGTGGGGTCGATCGCCGTGTATTCGGCGGGCTGCAGCGCCACCTGGCCACCGCTGGCCCCCGTGCAGGGGGCGAGCGGGGGCTGCGTCGGGTTCGAGCTGCTACAGGCCCCCGCCAGCAGCCACGACAGACCCACCTGCCAAATCCGCCTCGACATCGGCTCGGCCCTCCGTGAGTTCGCCGGCGCGCGCGAGCGCCAGACGGAAGCAGATCGGTCCCACGATCTCGTGCACACCAATCATCGCTATGACCAGCGCCTCGAGGGAGACCCCCCATTCGGGAAAGGCGCGGCGCGCGATCTGCGCCAGGCCCAGCGCCAGCCCGGCCTGCGAGAGCAACCCCAACCACCCCTCGCGCGCGACGGCTGGCGCCACCCTGGCATCCCCGCCGGCCCACCGCAGGGCGACACGCAAGCTCACCACTCGCAGGCCAGCGAGCAACAGGACCCACGGCCACAGCTCCTGCAGCACGCCCATGCGCAACCCCGCGCCCGCGACCGCGAAGAGCGCCACGTACACCGGAAGCGATCCCAGTTGCAGCTCGTGACGGAGCCGCTCGCCCTCGACCGGCGAAAAGTTCTCGAGATAAAACCCCGCCGCCAGCGCCACGAGGATCCCCTCGAGATGCGCGACCCGGGCTACTTCCGCGGTCACGAACGCCGTGGCGACGAGGAACAGCGCGGTGTGACGCTGCACCAGTTTGAGATACCGCCCCAGCCCGAACCCCAGCACCCCGCCCACGGCCACTGAGGCAGTGAGCCCGAGCAGGGCGCCCGCCGCCACGGAGAGGTTCACGGCTCCGGCGCTCGTCAGCACGCGAACGAAGATCAGCACCAGCGTGAACAGGAGCGCCACGGCGACGTCTTTCACGACGGACACCGCGAGCAGCGTGCGCGCCACCGGTCCGCGCGCGTCGAGCTCGTGAACCATCCCCATCACTACGGCAGGTGATGACACGGCCGCCAGCATGCCCAGCGTCGCGGCGACCGCGACGACGTCCCCGGCGGGTTGGTGCAGCGTGAGCGGGAACCACGGGCCGACCGACAGCACGACGAGGGTGGTCACCAGGAACGGCACCACGATGGCGCCGCCGGCGACACGCGCCAGGGCGACACGTCCCTCGCGCAGCGCCGCGAGCCGGATCTCCGCGCCGGCCGCCAACGCGATCACCGCGACCGCGGCGTCCTCGATGAACCGCAACGCTTCCACTTCGTCGCGCCGCACGAGCCCGAGCCAGGCGGGACCGACGGCCAATCCGACGAGCACGTAACCGCTGAGCCGGGGCACGCGCGCGCGCCGCGCGAGGTCGCCGCCGATGAACGCCGCGAGCAGCAGGAACCCGAGCGCGAGCGTCGCGCGCGCTTCCAGCGGGCTCGCGGCCGTCACGCGATGAAAAAGGGCCATCATCAGGCCCAGCGCGAACACGCTCGCGATCGAATAGCGGGGAAGCATCGGGCGCAAAAATATCCGGCGCGACGCGCTTTTGACAATGCGCGGAACCGCCGATATCTTCCGCTAGCCGTATGGCGTTCGTTCACCTCCACACCCACAGCGAGTACTCCCTCCTCGACGGCGCCAACCGGATCCCGGAACTGCTCGACCGGATCCATGCGCTGGGCATGGACTCGCTCGCCATCACCGATCATGGCAATCTGCACGGCGCCTGGCAGTTCTACGCGGAGGCCCGGGCGCGCCGGCTCCGGCCCATCCTCGGGTTCGAGGCCTACCTCGCGTTCGGCAGCCGCCACAAGCGCGAGCGCGCGCCCGACGCGCCGGGAGGCGCGGCGTACTCCCACCTGGTCCTGCTCGCCAAGAACCGCACGGGCTTCGCCAACCTCGTCAAGCTCTCCTCCATCGGGTTCCTCGAAGGGTATTACCGCCGCCCCCGCATCGACCGCGAGGTGCTGGAGCAGTACCGCGACGGCCTGATCGGGCTCGCCGCCTGCCTCTCCGGGGAGATCGCGCTGTATCTGCGGCAGGGGAACTACGAGGCCGCGAAGGCGAGTGCTCAATACTTCGCGGGCGTGTTCGGCCCGGACGGGTTCTGGCTGGAGGTGCAGGACCACGGGCTCCCGGAAGAGCGCACGGTCAGCGCCGGCATGTTCCAGTTGTCGCGCGACCTGGGCATCCCCGTCGTGGCGACCAACGACGCGCACTATCTAAGGAAAGAGGACGCCGAAGCGCACGACGTGCTGCTGGCGATCGGCACCGGCAAGGACCTGGACGACCCCAACCGGTTCCGGTTCTTCGGCCAGGAGAGCTACGTCAAGGCCGAGCCCGACATGGCGGCCCTGTTCCCCGAGCATCCCGAGGTCGTGGGGGAAACGGCCCGCGTGGCGGCGTTGTGCGAGTTCGACTTCGAGAAGCGCTACTTCCTGCCGCAGTACCCGCGTCCCGCCGAGTTCGCGTCGGACCACGACCTGCTGGTCCACCTCGCGCGTGCCGGCGCCCGGGCCCGCTACGGCGACCCGCTGCCGCCCCCGGTCGCGGAGCGGCTCGACTACGAGCTGGGCGTGATCTCGCACACGGGGTACGCGGGGTACTTCCTGATCGTCTACGACATCGTGAAGGCCGCGAAAGACCGCGGCATTCCGGTCGGGCCGGGGCGCGGGTCCGCCGCGGGGTCGCTCGTCGCCTACGCGCTCGGCATCACGGACGTCGACCCCCTCAAGTTCGATCTGCTGTTCGAGCGGTTCCTGAACCCCGACCGCGTCTCCATGCCGGACATCGACCTCGACTTCTGCTTCGAGCGACGCGGCGAGGTCATTCAGTACGTGCGCGAGCGCTACGGGCGCGACTCGGTCGGACAGATCATCACCTTCGGGACCCTCAAGGCGCGCGCCGCGTTCCGCGACGTCGCACGCACCCTCCGGGTCGAGCCGGGCGAGGTCGACCGCTTCACCAAGCTGATTCCCGCGGGACCGGGCGTGACCGTCACGCTCGCCGAAGCGCCCGAGAAGTCTCCCGACCTGAAGGCGCTGATGCGCCAGGACGAGCGGGTGCGCAAGGTCCTCGAGCTCGGCTCCCGGATCGAAGGGCTGGCGCGGCACGCGTCGGTGCACGCGGCGGGCGTGGTGATCGCTCCGGGCCCGCTCACCGACTACGTACCGGTGTGTCTCGCACCCCAGGAGCCCGACGCCATCATCACCCAGTACGACATGGTGGCGCTCGAGCAGGTCGGCATGCTCAAGATCGACGTGCTCGGCCTGCGGACGCTGACCGTCATCCACGACGCGGTCGCCATGGTCGCGGCTCGACACGGCACCGAGCTCGACATGACCACGCTCGACCTCCAGGACCCGCAGGTGTACGCGCTGCTCGGCTCCGGACGCACCGCCGGCGTCTTTCAGTTCGAGTCGCCGCTCGCGACCGACTGCCTCCGCAACATGAAATGCGACCGGTTCGACGACCTGGTCGCGACCAACGCGCTGCTGCGTCCCGGACCACTCGACACGGGCATGCACCTGGTGTTCATCAACCGCAAGCTGGGTCGCGAGCCGGTCCGCTACCCGCATCCGGCGCTGCGAGAGATCCTCGAGCCCACGTACGGCGTCATCACCTACCAGGAGCAGGTGATGCGCATCGCCAACGTACTCGCCGGGTTCTCCCTCGCCGAAGCCGACGTGCTCCGGAAGGCGGTGGGCAAGAAGGACCAGGAGCTGATCCAGCAAGAGCTCGGCCGGTTCGAGAAGCGGGCGGCGGCGCTGGGGCACGACGCGCGGGTGATCGCGGACATCGCCGCACAGATCCAGACGTTCGGGCGGTACGGGTTCAACAAGTCGCACGCCGTCGCCTACTCCGTGCTCTCGTATCAGACTGCGTGGCTCAAGGCGCACTATCCCGCCGAGTTCATGGCTGCGCTGTTGTCCTCGGAGATCGGCGACACGGACAACGTGGTGCGCTACATCAATGAAGCGCGGGAGCTGGGACTCGAGGTGCTGGCCCCCGACGTGAACGAGTCCGGCTTCAAGTTCACGGTAGTGGGCGATCGCCGAATCCGCTTTGGTCTGGGCGCGATCAAGAACGTGGGGGAGGGCGCGATCGCCTCCATCCTCGCAGGCCGGGATTCGGGCGGCCGGTACGGCTCGCTCGTCGAGCTGTGCGAGCGCATCGACCTGCGGCTCTGCAACAAGCGCGTGATCGAAGCGCTGGTGGACGCGGGCGCGTGTGATTCGCTCGGCGGCCATCGCGCCCAGCTGGTGGCGGCGCTCGACACGGCGTTCGCCGAGGCGCAGGCCCGGCAGGCGGAGCGCACGAGCGGCCAGCATGGCCTCTTCGGGAGCGAAACCCCGAGCCCCGAGCCCCGAGCCCCGACCGCGGACATTCCGCCCTGGAGCGAGCACGACCGCCTGGCGCGCGAGAAATCCGTGCTCGGCTTCTTCATTTCCGGGCACCCCCTCGCGCGTTACCGCGCCGAGGTGGAGCTTTTCGGGACCCGCACGACCGCCACCCTGGGCCAGTGGAGTGAGCAGAAGGTGCGGATCGCGGCGGTAGCGACGGTCGTCAAGCGACAGATCTCCAAGAAGTCGGGAGCGGAGTATGCGCGGGTGACGCTCGAGGACTTCCACGGCACCGCGGAGGCGCTGGTGTTCCCTGAAGCGTGGGCGAAGCTGAACGACGTGATCCGGCCCGACCGGGCGCTGCTCTTGTCCGGCAGCTACAGCGGGCGGGACCGCGACGAGGAGCAGGCGCCGTTCATCGTCGAGTCCGCGCAGCCCTTGGACGAGCTGAAGGCGGGCGGCGCGATCGCCGTCGCGCTGCGCTGGTCGCCGCTGGCGCCGCCGCCGCCCGATACCAGCCGCGCGGTGGCGGCGCTGTGTGCCGCGCACCCCGGGCCCGCGCCCGTGCTGGTGGAGTGGCGCGAGGGCGAGGACGGGAACGGGAGCCCCCGGCTGCGGAGCCGCTCGCTGCGGGTGGCGGTGGATGACGAGCTGCTCGCGGAGCTCCGCAACCTGGTCGGTTCCGAGAACGTGCACCTGGTCCGGACGAGCTGACCGCGTGGCGACCCACACCCTGGACTTCGAGCGGCCGCTGCTCGAGCTGGAGCGGCAGATCGAGGAAATGAAGCGTGTCGCGGGAGAGACCGCGGTCGACGTCTCGAAGGAGCTCGCTCCGCTCGAGAAGAAGCTCGCCGAGCTGCGGTCGGAGATTTACCGCAATCTGACCCCCATGCAGCGCGTCCAGGTGGCACGCCACCCCAAGCGCCCCTACACGCTCGACTATCTCAACACCGTGTTCACGGACTTCGTGGAGCTGCACGGTGATCGGCTGTTCCGCGACGATCCGGCGATCGTGGGAGGCTGGGCGCGGCTCGACGGCATGAGCGTCATGGTGATCGGGCATCAGAAGGGCCGCGACACGAAAGAGAACCTGCGCCGCAACTTCGGCATGGCGCACCCGGAAGGGTACCGCAAGGCGCTGCGCCTCATGCGCCTCGCCGAGCAGTTCCGCGCTCCCGTGATCACGCTGGTGGATACGCCGGGCGCCTACCCTGGGCTCGGCGCCGAAGAACGCGGGCAGGCGGAGGCGATCGCGCGCAACTTGGTCGAGATGGCCACGCTGCGCATCCCGATCGTGACCGCGGTGATCGGGGAGGGCGGCTCGGGCGGCGCGCTCGCCGTCGGCCTCGCCGACCGCGTGCTCATGTTCGAGAACTCGGTGTACTCGGTGATCTCGCCCGAGGGGTGCGCGGCCATCCTGTGGAAGGACGCGAGCCAGCGCGAGCGCGCCGCCGAGGCGCTCAAAATCACCGCCGAGGACCTGCGCGAGCTCGGCGTGATCGACGAAATCATCCCCGAGCCCGCCGGCGGCGCCCACGCCGACCCCGAGGCGGCGGCCCAAGCGCTGGGCGACACCCTGAAGCGTCATGTGCGCCTGCTCCGCAAGACGAAGATCGAAAAGCTCCTCAAACGCCGCGAAGAGAAGTACCTTTCGATGGGTGCGTTGAGCGAGAAGTGAGTTGACCGACGTCATCGAAGTCCGGTTCAAAGGGAACCGGAAAGAATTCTTCGCCTGGCCCTCCGCTGAACCCCTCGCCCTGCACGATCCCGTGATCGTGGAGGTCGAGCGGGGGCAGGATCTCGGTCGCGTGTCGGCGCTGGGCGCGGTCGCGGCCCGGAAGTGCGGCGCGGGGGGGGGCTGCAGTGGCTGCAGCCTGGCGGAAGCGGCACCGAGCCCGGGCGCGAGCCCGGCGACTGCCGCACCGGTCCCCGCCCGCCGTATCCTCCGTCGGGCCAGCGTCGAAGACACGGCCGCCGCCGAAGCCCTGGCCGGCGAGGAAGGCGACGTCCGCCGCAAAGCCATGGACCGCGTGGTCGAGCACGCCCTGCCCATGAAGGTGTCCGATGCCGAGTGGCAGTGGGACCGGCGCAAGCTCACCATTTACTTCACCGCGGAGCAGCGGGTCGACTTTCGCGCCCTGGTGCGCGACCTCGCGAGCCTGTTCCACACCCGCATCGAGCTGCGCCAGATCGGCGCGCGCGACGAAGCCAAGCGGCTGGACGGGGTGGGCCGGTGCGGCCGCCAGTTCTGCTGCTCGAGCTGGCTCCCCGAGCTGCGCCCCGTGAGCCTGGCGCTGGCCAAGGACCAGCACCTCTCGCTCAACCCCTCGCAGATTTCCGGTGGCTGCGGCCGGCTGCTCTGCTGCCTGCGCTATGAGCACGACTTCTACGTCCAAACGCGCAAGCGCTTCCCCAAGGAGGGTAAGGTCGTCCGCACCGCGGGGGGGGGCCTCGAGCGCGTCCTCGCGGTGGACATCTTCCGCGAGACCGTGACCCTGCGCAACGAAGCGGGGGACACGCGCGTCGTGGCGCTCGTGAGGTTCCGGGGGGAAGCGGAGCCGCCCGTTGGCTAAGTTCTACCTCACTACCGCCATCGATTACTCCAACGGCGAGCCGCACCTCGGCCACGCGCTCGAGAAGCTGGGGGCGGACTGTATTGCGCGCTACCACCGGCTGCGCGGCGAAGAGGTCCATTTCCTCATGGGGATGGACGAGCACAGCCAGTCGGTGATTCAAGCGGCGGCCCGCGCCAACGTGACGCCCCAAGCGTGGGTCGATCGCATGGCGACCACGTTCGCGGATTACTGGCGCCGCCTCGCATGCTCCAACGACGACTGGATCCGCACCACGGAGCCGCGCCACACGCGCGGTGTCACGGCGTTGCTCGAGCGGATTCAGCAGCGCCACCCGGCGGACCTGTTCGAGGCGGAGTACGAGGGGCTGTACTGCACCGGATGCGAGGAGTTCAAGACCGGAACGCAGATCGTCGATGGCCACTGCGTGGAGCATCCGACGCTGCAGCTGATCCCGACCAAGGAGCGCAACCATTTCTTCCGGCTGAGCGCGTACCGCGACGCCGTGCTCGAGCGCATCCGCGCTGGCTCGCTCGTCGTGCAGCCCGACATCCGCCGCAACGAAGTCCTGCGGCTGCTCGAGGCGGGTCTCCAGGACATTTCGATATCGCGGCAACGGCAGCCGTGGGGTATTCCGTTTCCGGGCGATCCGGAGCAGACGGTGTACGTCTGGTTCGACGCGCTCATCAACTATCTCTCGGCCACCGGCTTCCCCGCGCCCGGCTACGAGCGCCTGTGGCCGGCCGACTTGCACGTCATCGGCAAGGGCATCACCCGGTTCCACTGCGTCATCTGGCCCGCGATGCTGCTCGCGGCGGAGCTGGCGCTCCCCCGCACCGTGTGGGCGCACGGGTATGTCCAGTGGTCGGGCGCCAAGATGAGCAAGACCGCCGGCACGGCCGTGACGCTCGGCGAGGCGATCGAGCGGCACGGTGCGGACGCGCTGCGCTACTTCCTGCTGCGCGAGGTCGGCTTCGAGAATGACGGGGACTTCACCTGGGAGCGGTTCGACGCGCGCTACACATCGGAGCTGGCCGACACGATCGGCAATCTCGTGTCGCGCGCCCTGACGATGATCGTGAATTACCGTGGCGGCGCAGTACCGCGCGACCCCTGCAACTACGACACGCCGCTCGAGATTGCGGCGCGCGGCGCGCTCGCGAGCTACGCGCGCGCCATGGACGCGCAGCGCGTGCAGGAAGGGGCCGCGCAGCTGGTCACGCTCGCGGGCGCGGCCAATCGCTACGTCGAAGAGACGACTCCCTACAAGCTCGCCAAGCAGCCCGGCAAGGCGGCAGAGCTCGACTCGGTGCTCGCGAATCTGGCGCGCACGGTGGCGCGCCTCGCCGTGCTGGCACAGCCGTTCCTGCCCGCGACGGCCGGCAGCGTGTGGGAAACCGTCGGGGCACCGCTCGAGCTTAGCGGTGTCCGCCTCAAGGACCTGGACACCCTCGACCCCGGCGGCTGGAGCGTGCGCAAGCCTCCGATCCTGTTCCCCAAGCCTAGCCTGGCCGCCTCTTAAGGCCCTTCACAACGTGATTTAGCTCACGTTGGCTCGTGTTGACGACTCCCCCGGGGAGGCGTACCTTAGAACTCCCTTCGGGAACCGGACCCACGCCCTGGTCCGGATTCTCCTCATCGCTGGCACACGCGGGACCGGCGCGACATCGCGCCGGTGCGGAACGTTTCTCACGAGGTGGCCGCAGGCAGATGCGCAAGAAAGCCGAGCAACGCTGGACCGTTATGGTCGTGCCCCACGGATCGGGTTCGTCCCGCGCCGTGGAGGTGTCGCAGACGTTCGTCAAAGCGCTGGTGGGAATCGGCAGTGTCGTGGCGCTCACCTTCCTCGTGCTCGGCGTCGCCGCGCTGTCGCGCGGCGTGAACATCACGCGCAGCCGGGCCCTCGAGAACGAGAACCGCATTCTCGCCAACGAGATCTCGCAGATGCGCGAGCGCATGGCCGGCCTGCGCGACACGCTGCACCAGTTCGGCGAGCGGGAGCAGGAAATGCGGCTGCTCGCGGGCCTCACCCCCACGGACACCAACGTCCAGCAGGCGGGGATCGGCGGTCCGGCGGGAGCGTGGTCGGAGCGTGACAGCCTCAAGGCGATCGGGCCCGAGGGCCAGCAGGCACTCGCCGCTCGTCTCGACGTCGATGCTCTCTCCCGGCGTGCCAATATTCTCGTCCGGTCCCTCAACCAGGCGTACGACTCCCTGTCGCGCCAGCGCGACCGGCTGGCTGCCACACCGTCGATCATGCCGACCAAGGGGTGGCTCACGAGCGCGTTCATGGCGGAGCGGGTCCACCCGATCCTGCACCTGGCGCGCCCGCACGAGGGGATCGACGTGTCGGCGCCGATGGGTGCCGAGATCGAAGCACCCGCCGCCGGCGTCGTGACCGACGTGAAGTGGGAAGAGGGGTACGGCAACATCATCACGATCGACCACGGCTTCGGCCTGGTCACCCGCTTCGCCCACTGCTCCAAGATCCTCGCGGTGCGCGGCCAGCGCGTGAAGCGCGGCCAGAAGATCGCGCTCGTCGGATCGACGGGGCTCTCCACCGGGCCGCATCTGCATTATGAGGTGTGGGTGAATCACAAGCCGGTGGATCCGCTCAAGTACGTGATGCCGGATGCGATTGTAGACTGACTAGACGGATAGACGGGTAGACGGATAGCGGGGCGTAGGCGACAGGGGCCGGGGAACTCCCGGCCCTTTTTCCTGCCCGCCACTACCCGTCTACCCACCTACCCGTCTATTTGGCGAAGTCCACCTTCGGCGCCTGCGCGGCGCCCGGCGTCTGCAGCTCGAAGTACTCCCGCGGCCCCTTGCCGATCAGTTTTGCCGTCAGCACCTGGGGGAACCGCCTGATGTAGGCGTTGTAGCGGTTCACGGTGTCGTTGTAGTCCTGGCGCGCCACCGCGATGCGGTTCTCCGTTCCCTCGAGCTGATCCTGCAGCGCGCGGAAGTTCTCGTTGGACTTGAGTTGCGGATAGTTCTCGGCGATCGCGAGCAGGCGGCCGAGCGGCGCCGTGAGGGCCGCGTTCGCTTCCGCCATCTGCTGGAGGTTGCCGCCCTGCACGGCCCCGGCGAGCTTGGCGCGCGCCTCCGCCACCGCTGTGAAGATGGTCTGCTCCTGTTTGGCATAGCCTTTGACCGTCTCCACCAGATTGGGGATGAGATCGGCGCGCCGCTGCAGCTGCACCTTGATCTGCGAGGCGGCGGCGTTTACCTGCTCGTCGTACGTCTGGATCGTGTTGTAGCCGCACCCGGCCACGAATATGAGCGCCAGACACCACGCATGCTTCCAGGTAATCACGAGAGCATCACTCCTCACGAAAGGTTTGTGGAGGGCGGTGGAGGTCGGTGGAAGACGGTGGAGGTTACCTTCACCGTCCTTCACCGCCCTGCACCGCTATTTACGTACTCTGCCGTCCGCGCCACCGCCGCGAGATAGGCGAGGGCGAGCCCGTCGCCCGGGCCGAGCCGCAAGGCCGGCCCGCCCTCCGCATGTTGCACCAACGGCAGCAGGCCATCGGCCGTGAAGCCGATCAGTGCGCCGGCGACGCGAACCAGCTGCTCCGGTCGCGCCGGCACCGGCTTGCCCGCGAGCCGCAGTACAGCGCGCAGCATCGCGAAGTAGCCACGGGCGCTCCCTACGATGACGTCGGCCAGGCGTTTCGGCTCGGCGCGCAATGTGGCGTACGCCTGGCGCAGCTGCACCACCTTGCCCATCAGCTCGTGCTCGAGCTGGCGGCGTAGCTCCTCCCGCGCGACCCGGATTCCCGCCCACGGGTCGCGGCCCGCCAGCACGCGATGCGCGTCGCGAATGTCTTCATACTCAATGGGAAACGCGTCCGCCGACTCGCGCCACTCGCGCTCGGTCAAGAGCAGCGGGGCGGGGTGCCCCGCCTTGGTCCAGGCGCGCACCACCGGCGCCAGTGCGTCGAACAGCGCCTCGTCCACCGCGTCGCAGATGAGCAGCGTGTTCACATCGGACCGGCCGCGCACGTGCGTGCCGCGGGCCGCGGAGCCGTACAGCAGCAGGGTCACGAGCCGCGGTCCCAGGGCGCGCGCGACCGCGTCGCCGAGACTGTCGATGGTGAGGTTCGCTGCCATGCTAGAACCGCCCTCCCGCTCCACCACCCGAGAATCCTCCGCCACCACCGAAGCCTCCGAAACCTCCCCCGCCCCCTCCCAAGCCTCCTCCACCTCCCCAACCTCCGCTACGCCCTCCTCCAAAGCCACCGAACCAGAAGGGCAGCAACAGAATGCGCCCGCGGGACAGGAGAATCAACAGGATCACCGCGGCCACGATCCAGCCGAGCGGGATCTGCTGCGCGCGCGGTTCCTCGCCCGTGCTCGCGGGCACGCCGGTCAACGTGACCTGGAACTCCTGAGCGAATGCCTGCGCGATCAAGTCCACGCCACGCGCGAGTCCCTCGCCATAGTGCTCCTGGGCGAGGTACGGTGTCATGGCGTCGCGAATGCGTCCCACGCGCGCGTCGGGCAGGAAGCCCTCGGCGCCCCGGCCGGTGGAGATGAAAATCTGTCCCGTGCCGGAGCGATGATGCTTCAAGGGCACGAGCAGCACCACGACGCCGAGATTCTTCGCCGGATCGCCCGCCTCGCCTTTCGCCCCCACGCCCCACTGGCGCCCGATCTGGAGCGCCACATCGGACGCGGGGCGATCAGCGATGTCGGCGAGCGTCACGACGGCGATCTCGCCGCGGGTCTTTTCTCGGAGCTCGGTGATCACCGCCTCCATGTGGGCCACCACCGCCGGCTCGAGCACGCCGGCGAAGTCATTGACGTAGCCGCGGGGAGCGGGAACGGCGATCTGCAGCAAGGCGCAACACAACGGAATGAGCATGGCAGAGAGAAGCTTACGTGAACGCGTGCGGTTTTGCTTCGCGCGCTCCTGCTTGACAGCCGCGGATTGCCCGCGTCATGTTGCACCTTCAGAGGTGTCCATGCGCCATTCTTGCCGCGGCTGGCCGACGTTGCTCGCGCTCTGGCTCGGTTTGGCGTGCCTGCATCCGCATGGCATGACCCGTCCGGCCGGCAACGACGGCGATCGCATTCTCATCACGGAAGAGATGATCGCCCGTTCCGGCGGACAGACTGCGTGGGAAGTCCTCAAGAAGGACGCCCCGCAGCTCACCTATGGCGAGCACCGCGACGGCCGGCCCAGCAAGCTGGAGCGCCGCGGTGCGGCCAGCTTCGTGCTCAACGACAGCCCCCTGCTCTTCGTCGATGGCGTGCAGGTCATCGATATCCAGCGGCTGCAGACGATTCCGGCGTCGACCCTGCACAGCATCGAGGTCCTGAACGGCATCGATGGAACGACGTACTACGGGTCCAACGCGGTGAGCGGGGTCATCCTGATCACAACCAAGAACGGCACTGCTTCGCAGACGCCCCCATAACGACGCGGTGGGCGGCGCCGCGAGGGCGCCACCCACCGCCGGTTCTCAAATGGCTGCGAGTTACGGCAGCCGGTCAAGACACTGCGTGAATTGCGGGTTGTTCCTCTCGGTCACGGGCACCGGCAGGTTCACGTCGTTGCCGTACGTGAGGCCGTTCTTGAAGTACGCGCCCGTCGGGAACACGGAGTTGACCGCGAGTCCGTACCCGCCCCGCACGCCCACCGCGCGGACCAGCCGGCGCATGTCGTTGAGGCGATGGGCCGTGAGCCATAGCCAGTGGGCGCGCTCGTTGAACAACATGGTGATCGCCGCGGCTGGCGACGCGGGGGACGCCAGCGGTGCCAACGGGGCGATGGTCTGCGTTTGCAGGGTCGGGTCCCCCACGAGGAAATAGGACGGTGGCGCCGTGCGGAGTCCGTTCAACTGCGCGAGGAATCCCGCGGTGTCCCCCCGTTGCAGCGCCGCCTCCGCGTTGATCAGCCGCGCCTCGGCGCCGGTGCCCACCGTGACCGACGCCTTCTCGTCGATATAGCGGTACTGGTCGTACTGCGGCGTGGCGTTGTCGAAGCCCTTGTTCGTGTTGGGCGAGCGAAACACGGGCGTCCGTGCGTCAGGCGTACTGATCCACGCAATGCCGTTCCCGCCCTCTTGGTCGGCGACGCCGTAGCGCTTGAATTTCTTGTCGCCGTTGTACACGCCGTTTTGCTGACGGCTGGAGTTCAAATCGTGCTGCACGATGTACACGAAGCTGGTGAGCACGTTCGCAGCACTCGCCACAGTGTCCGCGTCGCCGGGCTGGCCCAGGTCGAGCAGCACCCGCGCCTTCCCCACCCGCGCGAACGCGATGGCGTTGCGGCGCGCCGCGACCTTGGGCGCGCGAGCCACGGGCGTGGCCCCGCTGGTATCGAGCACGCCAGCCGCCACAATCGCCTGATCGAACCGGCTGATCGCTGTATCGAGCATCTGCACCGTCGTCAGCGGCGTCCCGTACTGGATCGAGCCGTCAGGCTGCGCGTTGTCGAACGGAACCCCCGAACAGTAGTTCTCGGCGAACATCGTGTAGGTGTAGCCGTTGAGGGTCAACAGCTCGGCGAGACCGGAGTTGGTCGTCGTGTCGGCAAATTTGCGGAACTGGGCTACCGCGTTCTCGGTCGAGACCCGCGCACGGGCCAGGTCCGCGAACACGCCCGCCATCGTGGCGCTGGTGGGATCGGTCTGTCGGGCATCGACCTGGATCCGGTCCGGGAAGGTCTCGGTGTTGATCCACTCGTCGCCGAGCATGCCGCTCACCATGATCTGCCCTTCGATCGTTCCGCTGGACCCGCTCGCGCCCGACCCGCTGTAGGCGATGGTGAAGTCGCCGATCGCACCGGCGCGCAACGTGGCCAGCGCTGTCGCGCCGCCGAGCACATCGTTCGGCACGACGTCAGGGTTGGAGATATCGAGCAGATGGCACCCCAGGGCCAGGGCGAACGTCGTCGAGACGCACGCCAGCTGTTTCGTCGTCATGGCTCCGCCCTCCCGGGTCAAAAGGTGACGTTCACTCGCCCGATCCAGTACCGGACAGGCGGTTGAGTGAGGAAGTCCGCTGTGGTGAAGTTGTTCTGCCCCGCCTCGTTCAACTCGGGGTCCAGACCGCGATAGCTGGTCCAGGTGTGGAGGTTGCGTCCTGAGATGGTGAAGCTCAGCGTGCTGGCGCTGATCTTCTTCGCCCACGGTGTGGGCGCATCGTAGGTGAGGGAGACTTCCCGCAACTTCACGTAGTTGGCGTCCTGGATGTAGCCGGCCTGCGTGCCAAGGATGTTCGCAACCGCCGCGGCCTGGTCGGCCAGCGACGCCTGGGGATCGTTGCGGGCTTGGCAGTTGTTCAGGCCGCAACGGAACTGTTCTGTGCTGTTGAACAGCTTGTTGCCGTAGCGCCCGTCCAGCAGGCCGTAGAGGTGCAGGTGACCGCGCACGACGATCTCGGCACTCAGCGTCCCGCCGTGATCGGGGAATGGCTGTCCCAGGAACACCGGCTGGCTGCCGAGGTGGACCTCGGAGGTCGACAGCAGGCCATTCCCGTCGGCGTCTTTATAGGTGTACGGCACCATGAAGTAGCTCCCCGGCGCGTACCCCGGCTGAATGCGCTGCGAGAACCCCCCCAGGCCGAAAATGATGGGGTTACCGAGCGAGTCGGTCTTCAAGACGCGGCTCTCGATACCGAACGCGGAGGCGTTCAACCTGAGCTGGAACGATTCCCGATCGATCACGTGCGCACTCGCGGTAATCTCGACGCCTTTGTTGCTCACGGAGCCGAGGTTACGGAACTGGGTACCGGCGTTGGTCACGCCCGGCGGCAGGCCGCAGCCGCAGCCCGGTGGCAGGGTGACGGCGATCAGGGCGTCGTGCGACACCTTGTCGTAGTAGGTGAAGGTCCAGTTGACGCGGCTGTGGACCAGCTCCGCGTCGAATCCCAGCTCCGTCTCGTTGGTCCGCTCAGGTTTCAGGTTGGCGTTCCCGAGGCCACCCGGGGTGACCCCGGCCACATCGGTGCCCGCCAGCGCGACCGGCGTGAACACGTAGTAGTGGAGCGCGTCCAGCGGCCCCGGATGCAGCCCCGAGGCGCCGACCGCGCCGCGCAGCCGCAGCGAGTTGAGCCAATCGAAGCGCGGGAAGAACGGCTCCTCCGACACCACCCAGGAGGCGGAGAACTTCGGGTACAGGATATTCCCGAACGTGCGCCCGAACGCCGAGTTGTCGTCGCTGCGTAAGGCGCCAGTGACGAACACGCGGTTCCTCCATCCGAACCGCTGCTCCACGAAGCGGCCGATGGTGACGAACTCCTGCGTCGTCTCGCTGTCGGTAGCCGGCAATACACAGACGTCCAGTGAGCCCGCCGTGCTCCCCTGTGCGCAGGTCTGCCGGGTCCCGAGGATGCCGTGAAACAGGCTGTGGAAGTACTGAAAACCGCCGGTGGTGACGGACGTCACCGTGGGGGAGAGGTCGAAGGACGCGGTGCCCCAGAAGTTTCCCGTCCAGGCGTAGATCTGGAACGGGTTCGCGGCGCGGCTCCCCAGAGAAGCGTTGGTGTTGAACGACAGCGGGATCGAACCGGGAATGAAGCTCTTCTGATCGTACCGATTGGTGAAGTCGACGCCGACGGTCGCATGCGCCTCGAGGAATGACAGCGGGCGGTAATTGGTATGGACACTCCCCGTAAAGCGGTCGATGGTCTGGAACGTGTGGATGGAGAAGCTCTGGGCCGGCGTCAGGAATCCGTAGCCGAGCCTCCCATTCCCTGAGTCGGACGATCCCAGGAATCCGCTTGACAACACACCGAACACGTTGTTGTCGTTCTCGGGCAGGCGCAGCTGCCCGGACGTGTAGATCGCGTCGGCCGAGAAGTCGAGGTTGGAACGCGTCTGCTGATGGAGGTTGGCCACCAGGTTCACCGTCCGCTCCTGGTTCACCTCGTACACGCCATCCTCGCGGATGTAGTGACCGGCGACGTAGAACGTGGTCTGCTCGCTGCCACCGGACGCCGAGAGGTTCACGGCCGTGTGGTGTCCGGTCTGGAACGGGCTGTGCACCATGATCGGGTTGAACGTGCGCACACTCGCAATCGCGCATGCGCCGGTCGCGGCGCGCGTCAACGTGCACACCGAGTCGAGCGACGTCAGGGCCGTGTAGTTCGCCGGATAGGTGCCCATGTCGTTGATGTTGCCGCGCTCGCTCGAGACCTCCCAGCGCGTCGCACCGGGCTTGCCCTGCTTCATCTGCAGCTGGACCACGCCGTTCGCTGCGTCGGTGCCGTACAACACGCTCGCCGACGGGCCGCCGACGATCTGAACCGACTCCAAGTCCTCCGGGTTGAAATCGTTGAGTCGGGATGGTGTCTGCCCGCCGACGCCCACCGACGACGAGATGGCGCCGTTCTCCACGCGGATGCCGTCGACGATCAGCACCGGCTCGTTCGAGAGCGTCACGCTGTTGGAGCCGCGAATCCGCACGCGGGTACCGCTGCCGGTGGTTCCCCCGCTCGCCATCACTTCTACGCCCGGCGCGCGGGCGTTCAGCAGGTCGGTCAGGGTGTTGGGCGTGGCTTGCTGCACCACTTTGCCCGGATCTAGTTTCTGAATCTGGTTCCCCTCCTCACGACTGCGCTCCGCGCCGGTCGCGGTGATGACCACTTCTTCCAGGGCCACGGCGCTCGCGGTGAGAGCGAGGTCGGCGCGCACCGTGTCGCCGGACGGCACGGTGACCTGCCGGGCCGCGGTCGCATACCCGATCATCTGCGCACGGACCTCAACCGCGCCCGGCGCCACGTCGTCGAGCCGGAACTCACCTTTTTGATCGCTGAAGACGCGCCGGGTAGTGCCGGCGAGGTAGACCTGGGCGCCGACCACGGCACGCTGCGTGGCCTGATCCACTACCCGGCCGACGATGGATCCGGTAGCCCCTTGCGCGGCGAGGCCGCGCATCCCGCCTGCCAGCAGCGCAACCAACGCGACCAGCACTCTTGGGGCGGAACGAGAGGACGGTGGGGCGTGCGGATAACGACGCACGGACAACAGGTCGCGCATAGGAACCCCCCGCGTGGTGAGGCGCGAGCGTGCCCCGGCGCGTTGTGCGCCGTTGGGGCGACGACACTCGTAGAGAACGAACAACCCCCGCGCGTGAGGCTCGACGGCAGGACGAGCGCGCACGCATGGGATGGTGACTCCCGATCGGTCTGCCGCGGTCGCGCGACACAGACCGTCGGCGGCGCGTTCACTGCACGAGACGCGCCACGACCGCTGCGAATGCGCTACAGGATGAGATACGGTACTGGTGTGGCGGAGACACCACGCAAGCTTGCAATCCTCTCAGGGGGCGGCCAACTTGAAACGAGAGCCGGCTTGCCCCCGAAACCGCGAGGCCTCCATGAAGGCACTCCCCACGTCGCTCCTCCTCCTGGCGTTCGGTTGCGGGCACACAACCAACCACGGCGCCGCCGCCAATCCTCCCCCTCCGGGCACCTTCCTCATCACCGCGGAGCAGATCGAAAAATCGGGCGCGCACACCGCGTGGCAGGTGCTCAAGCAGAACGCGCCGATGCTGACCCTGCGGGAGGATAGCAACGGTCGCCCCGCAAGCATGGGCCGGCGCGGCCGCTCGAGCTTCCTGCTCGATGAAGCGCCGATGATCATGCTGGACGGCGTCCGCGTGGCGGACTTCCACGCGCTCCAGACCATGGACGCCCAGTCGATCTTCTCGATCCTGATCTACGACGGCGTGGAGGGCACCACCTACTACGGAACCGGTGCCGTCAGCGGCGTCATCGTGATCACCAGCAAGGCAGGACAGACCCCCTCGTAAAAGCCAGAGGGAGGGAGCGACTGCGCTCCCTCCCTCTTCACATCACGACATCCGGCGGGTGCTTACGGCAACCGGTCGAGGCAGCCCGTGAAGTTAGGATTGTTCTTCTCGGTGACCGGCACCGGGAAGTTCACGTCGTTGCCATATTGAGCGAAGTTCACCTTGAAGTACGGCCCCGTCGGGAACACGCTGTTCGCGGCTCTGCCGTACTGCCGAATCAGCCGGCGCATGTCGCCCAGCCGATGCGCCGTGAGCCACAGCCACCGCGCCCGCTCGGCGAACAGCAGGTTGACCGCCCCGCCCGCGTTGACGATATCGGCGGTCGTCAGCGCCGGCATGGTCCCGATCGGCGCCGTGGTCGGGTCCGCCGGGTTGAACGGGCTGGGATCGAAATACGCCCGCTCAGCGGCGTTCGTGCGCGGCTCGTTCAGCTGCGCCAAGAACTGCCCGCCAGCGAGGGTATCACCTACCTGTAACGCAGCCTCCGCCTGGATCAGCCGGGCCTCGACCCCCGTGGCTACGGTGATCGACGTCTTGCGGCTGCCGTAGCGCTGCTGCGTCCAAAGCTCGGTTGCGTTGTCGAAGCCCGTGACGCCCGGATCGTACCACCGGGTCCGCGGATCAGCGATCGACCGGAATGGGAAGCCGTTGACTCCCTCGGAATCAGCCACCGCGTAGCGTTCGTCGGGGAAGTTACCGTTGTACACCCCGTTGTTCTCCCGATCGGTGTTCTCGGAATGCTCTTCGATATAGTTGAAACTCGTTGGTACGGCGGTGAGCAATGCGCCCGCCGCCGCGAAATTGCCTTCATCCACTAGCGCCCGCGCCTTCCCCACGGTCGCGAACGCCGACATGTCGGCATCGCTGGTAGCAGCGAGCGCCGCATTGAACCGCGCGATCGCCGTATCGAGCAACTGCTGGGTGGTGAGCGGCGCACCATACGTGATGCTCCCATCCGCGTTTAAGTGGCTGACGGGAACGCCGGAGCACCACGTCTCCGCGAAGAACACGTACGTCATGCCAGCCAGTGTCAGCATCTCGGCGTGGTCGGGGTCTGAGAGGGCGAAATTGAAGCGCGCGAATCCCGCTGCCGCCTTCTCGGCCGCGTTCCGCGCGCGATGCATTTCGCGGAACCACAGATCCACGTCGGCATTGGTCGTCTGTATCGTGCGCGCGTCGACCTCGATGCGTGTGGGAAACGTCTCCGAGTTGATCCACTCGTCTCCGAGCAGCCCCCCGTACATGATGACGCCCTCGGCGGTGCCGCCCGACCCGTCAGGGTGGTCGCCGGTGTACGCGATGCTGAAGTCGCCGAGCACACCCGCCCGGACCGTCCCCAGGGACGCCGAGTCGCTCAGCTGAGCCGGCTGCACAATATCCGGAATGGTCACGTTCAGGGGGTCGTTGCAGCTGGCCAACGGGGCCAGCGACGCGAGCCCGACGAGCGCAAGCAGCTTGGTTGTATTCGTCATGGAATGATCCTCGGGCTCAGAAGGTCACGTTGACGCGGCCGAAGAACTGCCGCACCGGCGGCTGCGTCAGGAAGTCGGCGACGCTGAAATTGAACTGGCCGATGTCGTTCACCTCGGGATCGGGACCGCGGTAGTTGGTCCACGTGACGAGGTTGCGGCCCGTGGCGGTGAAGCTCAACGAGCTCGCCCCGAGCTTGGCGGCCCACGTCGCCGGCGCCGTGTAGGTCAGTGACACTTCGCGCAGTTTGACGAAGCCCGCGTCCTGGTAGTAGCCCGTTTCGACCGACGGCGCCGTGAGCGCCGCGGCCTGATCGGCCAGCGACGACGAAGGCACACGCGCGCCGGCGCAGATCCCGAACAGGCAACGGAACGATTCCGTCGAGTTGTCCAGCTTGTTGCCCCAGCGGCCGTCGAACTGCGCAAACGCCGTGAAGTGCGACAGGAAGTTCACTTCGGTCGACAGCGACGCGCCGTGCGTGGGTACCGACGAGCCCTGGAACGTGTCCGAGTCTCCGAACGTGATTTCGCTCGGAGCGATGAGCTTGTCGCCGTTGGCATCCTTAAAGGTGTACGACGTACCCCAGTACCCGCCGGCCGGATACCCCACTTCGTTGCGCTGGGTGGCGCCGCCGAGCCCGAAGATGATGGGCGTGTTGTTGGCGTCGGTCTTAAGCACCCGGTTCTTGTTCCCCCAGGCGCTGGCCGTGATGCTCCACTGCAGGTCTGGGCGCCGCAGCACCTGCGCCGTCAGCAACAGCTCGAAGCCTTTGTTACTGACCTCACCCAGGTTGTCAAACCGGGTGAAGCTCTCTCCCACCGAGGGCGCGATCTGCACCGCGACGAGCGCGTCCGTGGAGCTCTTGTTGTAATACGTGGCCTCGAAGTGCACGCGCTGATCGATCACGTCGGCGTCGAACCCGGTCTCGAGCTCGCGCGTTTGCTCGGGCTTCAAGTTGGCATTGCCGGAACCGCCGACGGTCACCCCGGGCACGTCGGTCCCGCCCTGCGCGACTGCGACCGGATGGTAGTAATGCAACGCGTCGAGGGTGCCGGGCGCGCGGCCCGACTTGCCCCACGCGGCGCGGACGCGCAGCGAGTTGAGCCAGTTGGGCTTGGGGAAGAACGGCTCCTCCGACACCACCCACGAGCCCGACAGTTTCGGATACAGAATGTTGCCGAAGTTGGTGCCAAACGCCGAGTTCTTGTCGGCGCGTACGGCGCCGGTCAGGTACAGCCGGTCGCGGATCCCGACCAGCTCCTCGACGTAGCCGCCCAGCGTCACGAACGGCGAAGTGGTATCGCCCACCGTCGGCACGACGACGCCGCCCACCCCGCTCGTGCCGGCGACCACCTTGCGGCCGGACGCCTGCACCTGAGCGAACACGGTCTTGTAGTACTGCACCCCGACCGTCGTGTTGGAGGTGATCTCGGTGGACAACCGGAACGTGGCCTTGGTTGCAAACGTGGCGGTATACGAGAACAGCTGCGCCCGGTTGGCATTCGCATTCCCGTCGAGGCGGTTCTGATCGAGCGGGATCACGCCGGGGGGCGTCAGCTGGTTATCGCCCTGATTGGTCAGGTCGTAGCCGGCCGTCCCGAACATGGTCAGGAACGACGTCGGCCGGAAGTTGAGGTTCAGGCCGCCCGTGAACCGCTCCACCCGCTGCGACACCTGGATGAAGTACGCCTGGGCCGGAGTCAGGAAGCGGTATCCGCCGTTCGGATCCGACACGCCGGCCGACGGCGCGACGGTATCGAACGGGAAGCCCAGCAGGCCGCTCGCCACGATCCCCTGATCGTTGTTGTCGTTCTGGGGGAGGTACAGCAGGCTCGACACGTACCCCATGTTGGCCGTGATGTCCATGAGCCGGCTGACGTGGTTGGTCAGATTGACCCGCAGGTTCGTCTTCCGCAGGTCGTTCGACTGGAACACGCCGCGCTCGCGCTCGAACGCGCCCGACACGAAGAAGGTGGTGGCCTCGTTCCCACCCGACGCGGTCAGGCCGTATTCCTGGTGCACACCCGTGCGGAACGGAGAGTTCTGCACCAGTGGATTGAAGCTGTCGACGCCGACGATCGTGCAGACGCCGCGGGCCATGGACGACAGGCGGCATGATCCACCGCTGGCCTGCCGCGAGAAGTAATTCGCCGGCCAGTCACCCTTGTCGTTGAGCGCGCCACCCTCGGCGTAGCCGGTCCACTTGGTCGGGCCCGGCCGCCCCCGCTTGGTGCGGATCTGGATGACGCCGTTCGCCGCGTCGGTGCCGTATAGCGCCGCCGCGGAGGGACCCTTCACCACTTCGACCGACTCGATGTCGTCGTTGTTCAGGTCGTTCAGACGCGAGGGCGCCTGACCGCCCGTGAAGTTCTCGAGGCTGCCCGCCTGTGCCGTGTTGTCGATGCGTACGCCGTCGACCACGATGATCGGCTCGTTGCGGAGCGAGAGGCTCGTCGCGCCCCGGATGCGGATGCGCGAGCCGGTGCCCGTGGTGCCGCCGCTCTGCATCACCTCGACGCCAGGGATGCGCGAGTTCAACAGGTCCGCCGTGTTCTCGGGCGCGGCCTGCTGCGCGATCTTGGATGCGTCGATCGTGCCCACGGTGTTGCCGAGCTCACGCTTGACTTGCTCCTCGCCCGTGGCGGATACGACGACGGCCTCGAGCGGGATTGCCGCGGCCGTGAGCGTAAAGTCCGCGGTCGCAGTCTGTCCGGCCGCGACGCTCACCGAGCTCGACCCGGTAGCGTAGCCGATCAGCCGCGCCTGCACCGTGTACTGCCCCGGCGGCACGCGGGTGATCGAGAAGCGTCCATCGCGGCCGGTGATGGACTGCAGGCTGGTGCCCGCGACGAGCACCTGCGCGCCGGCGATCGGCTGCTGGTTGGACTTGTCTGTGATTTGCCCGGCAATGGTGCCTTGCTGGGCCTGCACCGGCTCGGCGCCGAAGCTGGCCAGCAGGCTGACGGCCGCCGCAACGCCGAGTAAGCGAATGCGCTGAAGTGTCATGGACCGTGTCCTCGTACCAAAGGTGACAGCGACGGTAGCGCAGGCGCCGTAGGGTACACGCACATGCCCCCGCGACGCGGCGCGGTTACGACGACAACCCGGTAGGCCGGACGGCGGGCGACCTACCGGCAACTACATGTTTTGGCTGCTCCGCACCAAACGGGGGCAGGAGGTCGACAGCAACACGCGAACGAGATGAGGTGCATGAGGCACCCTCCTAGGGCTGGAGAGAAAACAGACCGCACGTAAACGGCACGCCAATAGTGGATTGCGTCAGACGAGGCCGCAAGCTTTTCATGGTTGCATATTGTAACGCACGAAGGGGGCGCTTGTCAGAGAACCGTCAACGTCAAGCCGGTCGCGCCTCGCGTTCCACTACTGTCACGCGTTACCGTTTAGGCCACCATGAAACGATCGAGTCTCACGCTCGTCGGCGCCGCCGCGCTGGCCGCCGCCTGCGTCGATCTCGGGGCGCTGCGCGGCACCGCCACCCTCGGGCTGACGCCCGTGCTCGACTCCATATTCGTCGGCGATCGCTCACTGGCGCACCGCGTGAGCTACGTCGACGAGCACGGCAACCCGCAATCGGCGGGCACCGTTGTGTGGGCCAGCAGCGACAGCAGCGTCGCCCTGGTCAGTTCGACGGGCGCCGTCACCGGTCTGAAGCGCGGCGTGGTATTGATCACCGCCTCGGCGCAGGGCCTGACGGCCGGCGCGCTCGAGGTCGTCTCGGACACCCTCGACATTACGCTATTGATGGACACGGTGTACGTGCTGCCGGGCGACACGCTCACCGTCCCGGTTGTCGTGCTGAAGCGCACGGCGCCCCCGGCTCCCGCCGTATGGTTCACCGCGCCGGCCAATGGGAGCTTCACCATCGACTCCGCCACCGGGCGGCTCACGGCAAGTGCGGTCGGCGGCCCCAGTGCCTACGTGGTCCACGCCGATTCAATCGCCGATACGGGCGCCGTCTACGTCATGCAGCTCACCGATACGACGAGCGGCAAGATGTTCTATTCCGTTCGGGGCACCGTCGTCTCCCATGTCGGCGGACCAGCCGAGGGGATCAACTTTGTGGCGACTGGCGGCAAGCAGGCGTTTCAGCTGCGAGGGTCGTATGTCGCGGGTGGCTCCAAGCTCCAGACCCTGCAGATCATCTTGCCAGACTCCGTCGTCGTCGCCGATACGACCTTTGTGATCGACTCGCTCAACCCGGGCGAGGACCAACTCGGTTCCGCCGGAGCGATCGCGATTTGCAGCCCACCCCGAGCATGGGCGCTGTGGCAGGCCCAGACGAGGTCCATCTTCGGCTACTCGCGGCCCGGCGGCGCGGTGGGGTTGACGCAGATCGTCCCCATGCCGGAAGGGCAGGCCGTGAGCGGGCGATTCCGCTTCACGGCGCAGCGGACCGACCTTGCGACCGATCCCCTCGGCGCGCTTGCCATCACCGGCAGCTTCGTCGCCCCGCTCGTACACAGCACCACCATCTGCCACTAGTCACCTCACCGCTGGTTGATTGATGCTGATCTCGCGCTGGCCCGCCGCCACGCGCGCGACGGTCTCCTGGCCGCCCGGCCAGCGGACCCATACGGCCGCGGGCTGGTTCCCTTGCTCCAACCCCAGTACTTGGGTGTCGCCGTCCTCAGACCAATAGCCCGAACCCGCGTGCATTTCCCGCACCGGGCCGCGGGAGCCATCGTCGTACACGACGCGTAGCACCGCTCCGATCGCGTGCGGGTTGAGCCGCCCGCCGACCAGCCTGATCCGGATGCCGGGCCTGGCCCGCTCGTTGTGAAACAGCTTGGTGTCTGCGCCGTTCTGCGACACGACCAGGTCGACCCGGCCGTCGCCATCGTAGTCAGCCAGGGCGGCACCGCGCTGATCGCCGTAGACGAGGATCCCTGAGACCTGGCCCGGCACCGGCTCGAGCGTTCCGTCCCCTCTGCCGCGCAGCACCAGGCCGCGCCCCGCGTCGTAGCGCGGCATGCCGATTTCCGTGGGAAAGAAGTTCTGCGCGAGAAACACATCCTCGTGGCCGTCGCCATCCAGGTCCGCTACGCCGGCGTAGAACGCCGGGGCGAGCTGTGCTTCCGCCGGCAGCGGCCGGGCCTCGAACCGCCCGCCCCGGTTCAAGAACTCGTAGTGGTCGAGTGTGGTCGCTTCGAGTCGCTGGGCCCCCTTGAGCGCAGGGCCCAGCACCTGGTCGAGGGTCGCGTTCGCGTAGGCGGCATAGGTCCGTATGCCGAGCCGCACCCCCGGCAGCGCGGTGCCGAGCCGCTCGAAACTCGCGAGCGGGGCGATCGCATGGAGGCGGTCGTCGAGCTGCGCCTCGATCATATCCCAGCGACGCGACCCCGTGAAGTCCCCGTAATAGAGAAGCAACGGATGGGCCGGGTCGACGCGATATGCGGTGTTGCGGCCCCAGCCGGTCGCGATCAGATCGAGCCGGCCGTCCCCGTCCAGATCTCCGGCCGTCACGCCGTTCCAGCGACCCACCACTCGATCCAACCCCCACTCGGCGGTGGCGTCGTGCAACCGTCCGTGATCGTTCAGGAACAAGCGGAGCGATCCCCACTCCGGCGCGAGCACCAGGTCCGGCCAACCGTCCCCGTTCACGTCCGTGAACACGGCCGCCGAGATTAGGCCGATCTGCTCGAACAGACGGCTGTTATCCTCGTCGAGCACGAACCGGCCGTTGTCATTGCGGAACAGCCGCGACGAGACCGGACCCGGGTACGCGCCAGGCGCCACCCGGCCGCCGACGAACAGGTCGAGGGTGCCGTCGCCATCCACGTCCGCCAGCGCCAGAGGGCCGACGCTCGCCACGTCACCGGCCACAACGGGAGTCACCGTACCGCCCGTAATCTCCAGCACGGACGGCAGCGCCGCGGCTTCCGTCGGCGTACGCGATTCGTAGTTGGACTGCCCCACCAGCAGCGCGGTGCCCCCCTTGCCATCGGGGAGCGGGAGGACGGTGGTCTCATCGTAGGCCGCTGGAGGCTGATGCAGATCGACGCGCCTGAACCGGCCGTGGTCGTTGTGGTAGTAGGCCAGCGCGCCGCCCCGCCCGGACGTGATCAGCAGGTCTTCGAGGCCGTCGCCGTCCACGTCGTACCACGTCACTCCGGGCCCCAGCTGGCTCAACGCCTGTGGCAGCAGTGGCTGGCGCGCCCAATCGTTGAACGGGGTCTCAATGTGGTGGTGACCGAGCTGAGCGGACACGTCGCGGAACCAAGGGGCTCGGGACTGGGGGGTAGGGGCTCGGGCCTGCTCTACTCGCACCGAAGAGGTCGGCGGCTCGGTGACTTCGTACTCCCGGTTCGGTTTCACGCCGTGCACCACTGAGTGCCCACCCCTGCGCCAGTTGACTTCGATGGTCAGGTCCTGGCTCTTCCCAGTGGCGAAGGTGTAGAGCGGGTCGGAACCGGAGAGGTAGCTCCCGCCCAACACCACTTCCTTCTCCTGCACGGGCACCGGCCCTCCCAACACCCGAATCTTGGACCCGGCGCCCGCGGTGTTGGGCGGCTGGCCACGCAGCCGCACGGCCACGCGCGGGGCGCTCGCCAGGTTGCGGAACAGCGCGGGCGGGGCGTCCAGTCGGCTCACGACCACGTCCAGCGCGCCGTCCCCGTCCAGGTCAGCGGTGGCCATGCCGTGGGAGATGGCGTCCTCGCGAGCCCAGCCCCACTGGGCGCCGGCGTCCGAGAACGTGAGGTCGCCGTTGTTGCGGAACGCCACGTTCTTCACGGCGAGCTTGGGAAACAGCGCGAGCTCGCGCCGCCAGTTGAATGGCGCGAACGTCGTCCGCACCCGCTCCCAGGTGTCCGCGTCCATCACGTCCCACAGGTGACCGGACGTCGTCAGGATGTCTTCGTAGCCGTCCAGATCGACGTCGAGAAACAGCGCATCCCACGTCCAATCGGACGCCTGTATCCCCGCGTAGCCGCCGATCTCGGCGAAGGTGCCGTCGCCGCGGTTTCTGAGCAGCGTGTTGCGCTGCCACTGGGGGCGATCGTCGATCTGGCCGATGAGCTTGGGGAGCGGGGTGTTGGTGGGGATCTCTGTCTTGCGACGCGAGCCGCGGCCCAGCATGTCGACCACCAGAATATCGACGTTGCCGTCGCGGTCGACATCGGAAAAATCCACCGCCATAGACGAGTTGCTGGTGTTCCGGACCGCGAGGCGCGGCACCGCGCGGAATGTCCCCGTGCCGTCGTTCAGCCAGATGAGATCGGGATCCTCGAAGTCGTCGCATACGTACAAGTCCGGCCCCCCATCCCCGTCGATGTCGGTGAACTTCGCTGAGAGCCCGAAGTACTCCGGCGCGGCGGTGAGGGGCCGGCCGTTCTCGTCGCGGAACCGCCCTCCCGTCCAGGGGACGAGCGAGAAGTGCCCTTTCCCGTCGTTCAGGTAGAACGCGTCCGGATCGGCCCGCTGCTGCATGGAGACGAGGTTGTACTCCGGGCGGTCCACCACGCGATAATCCTTGCGAAACTTGGGGACCACCTCGAAGTGGTGCGGCCGCACCTCGTGGATCACGCTGTCGAACGCTCGCTCCTGCGGCGGATAGACGTCCATCGCGGAGCGGGTCTTGTAATTGGCGACGTACAGGTCGAGGTGCCCGTCGCCGTCCACGTCGGTCAGGGTCATGGTCATGCTGCCGGCCGGCGCGCCCAGGCCGGCCTCCCTGGTGCGCTCCGTGAACACGCCGTGCCCGTCGTTGAGGAACAGCGCCTCGCCGTCGCCCAGGGTGCTGACGAGCCAATCGAGATCGCCATCCCCGTCG
>CBFHAJ010000020.1:0-32799 GCA_965653495.1 uncultured bacterium
CGAGATCGGGGAGCTTGCGGCGTAGCCGGATCACCGCGCCGCACGACATCGCGTAGAACACGAACTCCGCCAGCACCACGTAGGTGAACAACCGGTTGTAGACGTTCTTCCACGACGGCTCGGTCGAGATCCAGGCGAGCGCGAGGGAGATGGCACATTGCACCGCGAGCGACGGCACCGGGGTGAGGAAGCGCGGGTGGACGCCCCCCAGCCAGCGGGGCAGCAGCCCGTCCCGCGCCATCGCGTACGGCACTCGGGCGGCCGTGAGCACGATGCCGTTGTTCGAACCCAGGGTGGCGACCATGATCGCCACGGCGACGAGCGCCGCCCCGGACCGGCCCAGCGTCACCTGAGCGGCGTCCGACGCCACGAGCGACGACGCGGCCATCTTGCTCGGTGACAGGACGTACGCGAACGACGCGGTGACCAGGCAATACAGCACGATGGTGATCAGGGTCGAGAGGATGATGGACCGCGGCAGATTGCGGTCAGGGTCCGTCACCTCACTGCCGACGTACGTGATCTCGATCCAGCCGTCGTAGGCCCAGAGCACGGCGACCAGCGCCACGCCGAACGGGGCGATCTGCGCGCCGAGCGGCGCAGCGGACCAGAGCGGCGCGAGGTTGCCGAGGTTGCCACCCGGCAGCACGAATCCGACTACGATCAGCGCGCTGACGAGCGCAATTTTGGCGAGCGTGAGCACGTTCTGGGTAATCGCGCCGAGCCGCACGCCCAGCGAGTTGAGGACGGTGAGTCCGAGGATGGATATGACCGCCACCGCCTTGACCCCGGCATCCCCCAGCCGCACGAAGAACCCGAGGTAGGTCGCGAACCCCAGGGCGATCGCGGCGATCGAGGCGGGGTTGATCACCACGCCGCTCGACCAGCCGTACAGGAACCCCCAGACGGGACCGTAGGCCTCGCTCAGGTATACATAGATGCCACCCGCCTTCGGCATCGCGGCGCCGAGCTCGGCGACGGCCAACGCACCCAAGAGCGAGACGGCTCCGCCCACCACCCACACGAGGATGGCCGGCAGTGAAGCGTGCAGCGTGGCCGCGATCACGCTCGGGACGATGAAGATGGCCGACGCCACCATCGTCCCGACGTTGATCATGGTCGAGTCGAGCAGCCCCAGCTGCCGCTTGAGCTCGGTCACCGGCGCTTGAGCCACGTCCCGTAGGCCCGCTTCAGGAGCGCCTGAAAGTGGTACACGCCCTCCTCGAACCGCACCGAGAAGCGGCCCTTGTCGTACGCCCTCGAGCCGAGCCCGCGCTGCACGCGCTCGCAGATGTCCGCGTCTTCCTGTTGCACCTTGTCCGAGAACGCGATGTCGGCCTCGATGTGCTGTCGGGCCGCGGGGGACGACACGTCGGCGTAGTAGTAGCGGAAGATCACCTTGCAGCGGTCGGGAGCGACGGGAATGACGACATTCGACTGCAGCCGTCCGGGCACGACGTTGAGCATCAGATTGGGAAACACCTGATAGTAGAGCCCCTCCCCGCCCCCGCTGGTGTACACGTTGCTGTCGTTCTTGAGCGGCCCCACTTGCACGGAGTACCAGTCTTTTATCTCGGTCACATAGCCGTCGTAGTCGTACAAGCTGTACAGCTCCGGATGCACGTAGGGGACGTGGTATCCCTCGAGATAGTTGTCGACGTACACCTTCCAGTTGGCGTGCACGTCGTAGTCGATCCGCCGCACGAACGTCAGCTCGTCGAGGCGGGTGGGCGCGATGCGCTCGCGGATCCCGGCGAGGTACGTCTCGACCGGCTTGGGCCGCTCGGCGAGCGTTACGAACACCAGGCCACCCCACTGGGCGAGTGGCACCGGGGTGAGCCCGTAGTCCCGCTTGTCGAACAGCTCCACCTGATTGAAGTGCGGCACGCCGCGCAGCATCCCGTCGAGCCGGTAGGTCCAGCCGTGATATTTGCAGATGAGCATGTCGGCGTTGCCGTCTTTCATGGCGAGTGGCCCGCCGCGGTGACGGCACACGTTGTAAAACGCCCGCAGCTCGCCGTCCTTCCCGCGCACCACGATGATCGGCTCGCCGGCGACGTCGGCCACGATGTGATCGCCCGGCTGCGCAAGCTGGTGCACGTCGGCGACGTGCTGCCACGTGGTGGCGAACACGGCATCGCGATCGATGTCGTGAAACTGCGGATCGGTGTACCAGGCCGACGGGATGGTCTCGGCGCGCGCCAGCGGTCTGACGCGCAGGTCGGCCGCGCTCACCTTCGCCTTCGCCTTCGCTTTCGGCATTAAGGGTTCAACCGGTTGTACTTCCGCAGCACGCTCTTGAGCCGATCGTGCGGCAGCGCGTACACCGTGAGGTCGTCGGCGCCGGTCATGGTCTGGGCGGCGAGCATGGCGTTGACGATCGCCTCCTCGGTGGCCTGTACGGTCGCCTCGAACAGCGGCGTGATGCGCTCGTCGGAGAGCATGGCCACCTGCGCGAGCCCGGAGTCCCGCGACGCGTGGGGGTTCGCGGTCGAGAACGCGATGAAGATGTCACCCGAGGAGTTGGACGCGAGCCCACCGAGTCGGCCCACGCCCAGGGCGGCGCGTTTCGCGATGCGTTTGAGCTGGTGGGGCACCAGCGGAGCGTCGGTCGCGACCACGATGATGATCGAGCCCACGTCGCCGGCGAGGGTTGTGTCGCGGGCGGTGCGCCCGCCCCCGCCGCTGCACGGCTCGCGACACGGCAGCAGGTCGGTGATCTCGTGACCCACAGGGACCCCGGCGATGCGCAGCGGAGCCCGCGCGCCGTAATTGCACTGGACCAGCACACCGACGGTGTAGCCGTCTCCCGGGAGGCGGCGCGACGCGCTGCCGATCCCTCCCTTGAACCGGTTGCACACCATCCCCGTGCCGCCGCCGACGTTGCCCTCGACCACCGGCCCGCCACGCGCGCTGTCCATCGCGGCCCAGGCGTCCGCTTTCGTGACGTGAAACCCGTTGATGTCGTTGAGCCCACCGTCCCATGTCTCGGCCACTACCGGGAGGGACCACTCGTCGTGCTGCATCCGGCCCTGGCGGACCACCCATTCGATCACCGCGTCGCGTACCACGCCCACCGAGTGAGTGTTGGTGATCATCACGGGACCCCACAGGAACCCCGACTCCTCGACCCACGTGGTGCCCGTCATCTCGCCGTTGCCGTTCATCGTGAACCAGCCGGCGAACACCGGGTCGTCCGACGCCTTGCCGCGCGGGAACACCGCCGTGACGCCCGTGCGAACCGGACCCTTCCCCACCACCAGCTTGCCGCTGCCGCGCACCAGGGTGCGATGGCCCACCTCCACGCCGGCCACGTCGGTGATGGCGTCCAGGGGCCCGGGGGTTCCCTCGAACGGGACGCCCAGGTCGCGGCCGCGCTCTGGCTTCTGCGCCGACGACAGCAGGGCGATGAGAAGAAGGGCTGGAGTCATGCCTCGTGGTGCCCGGGGTGCGGTAGGATACGGGCTGCCGGAGGGGGTGGCAAGCGCGTGAAACGGGACATGGTGGTCACGCGTCGTGAATCACCCGTGCTAAATTGATGCCCCTATGACCTCCGCCGGCCTTCCATCACTCACCCGATCGTCCTATTGGCAGTTCAGTCGCGCCCCGCGCTATAGCCTGCTGTTCGCACTCCCGCTGCTGCTGTTCTACCAGGTGCTCGCCGTAATCCTGACGCAGGGGAGCCGTCCCGTCCGGAACGGCGCCGACGTGATCCTGCAGAGCCTGTTTATCGCGGTCGCGGGCTCGTGGGGACCCCTGGTGTTCATGGTCTGTCTGATCGGCGCGGGCCTGTGGCTGGTGGCGCGGGATCGGCGCAGCCACGGCGGGCGGCTGCGCGCCGGCGTGTTCGGAGTGATGCTGCTCGAGTCGCTGGTGCTGGCGTCGCTGTTTGGCTTCCTGGTAGGGGGGGTCACGAGCGGCGTGCTGGGGCTCGGGCATGCGCTGGCGCTCCCGCCCGGTCACCAGCTCGACTGGTGGACCCGGCTGATGTTGTCGCTGGGCGCGGGGATCTACGAGGAGCTGCTGTTTCGTGTGCTGCTGGTGGGCGCGCTCGCGGCGGCGGCGCGAGCGCTGCTGGGCTGGCGGCCAGCCACGGCGGGCGCCGCCGCCACCCTGCTGGGCGCCACGATCTTCTCCGCTTTCCATTATATCGGCCCCTACGGCGACCAGCTACAGCTCTATTCGTTCACATTCCGAACCGTGGCGGGACTGTTCTTCTCGGCCCTGTACCTGCTGAGGGGGTTTGGGATCACCGCGTGGACGCACGCGCTGTATGACGTGTCACTACTGCTACTGCAATAGACGGGTAGCATTCGCCGCCAACTCCCTCAGCCGGAACCGCTGGATCTTCCCCGTCGCCGTCTTCGGTAGCTCGTCCACAAACCTGATCCATCGCGGGTACTTGTAGGGCGCGAGCCGCTCCTTCACGTACGCCTTCAGCTCGGCCTCGAGCGCGGGACTGGCCGCATGACCGCGCGCGAGCACCACGAACGCGAGCGGCTTCACGAGCTCGTCCTTGTCCTCTGCCCCCACGACGCCGGCTTCGACGACGGCCGGATGGCCGGCGAGCACGCCCTCCACTTCGGCGGGCGACACCCAGTTGCCGCTCGCCTTGATCATGTCGTCGCTGCGGCCCGCGTACCAGAAATATCCGTCCGCGTCGCGGGTGTACTTGTCGCCCGTCCGCACCCACTCGCCCTCGATCGTTTGCCTGGTGCGCTCGTGCTGGTTCCAGTAGCAGGCGCACGCGCTGTCGCCCTTGACCAACAGGTTGCCCACTTCTCCCACGCCCACCTCTTGGCCCGCCTCGTCCACCAGCTTCGCCTCGTACCCAGGGACCACGGTGCCGCTCGAGCCGGCCCGCACGTGACCGCGGCGGTTGGCGATGAAGGTGTGGCACATCTCGGTGGACCCGATGCCGTCGAGGATCTCGAGCCCGAAGCGCTCGAGCCAGCGCTCATAGATCGGTTTGGGGAGCGGCTCGCCCGCCGAGCTGCAGAGGCGCACCGACCTGAGGTCGTAGAGCCGCTCGGCGTCGGGTACCTGGAGCATCGCGGCATACGCGGTGGGCACGGCATAAAACAGCGTGGGGCGCTCCCGCGTGATCACCTCGAAGACCTTCACGGGCTCGGGCCGTCCGGGATACAGCACGGTCGTGGCGCCGACGTGGAACGGGAAGTACAGCGCATTCCCGAGGCCGTAGGCGAAAAACAGCTTGGCAACGGAGAACGTGCGGTCGGCCGGGCCGATCTCGAGCACGTGCCGCCCGAACGCCTCACAACACACCAGCATGTCGTGGTGCAGATGCACGGCGGCCTTGGGCATCCCGGTGGTGCCTGAGGTGTACTGCCAGAACGCGACGTCGTCGCGTGTCGTCGCCGCCGGCGCAAGATCGGCGCGTTCTGCGGTCACGAGCTCATCGTACGACAGCTGGCCGGCAACCGGCCGTCCAGCTACGACGATGTGCTTCAGGTGGGGCAGGCGGGGTCGCAGCTCCTGGACTACGCCTGCGTGCGATTCGTCGGCGATGACGACCGCCGCCCGGCTGTCGTTGAGGATGTACTCGTAGTCGCGCGGCTTGAGCAGCGTGTTCGTGGGGACCGGGACGGCGCCGACCTTGAGCGCGCCCCAGAAACTCCAGACAAACTCGGGGCCATCGGGCAGGAGCAGCACCACGCGCTGCTCCATGGCCACGCCGAGCTGGCGCAGCATGCGACCGGCGCGATTCACGCCCGCGAATACGTCGCCGTAGCTCAGGCGGCCATCTACGTGGATGACCGCGAGCCGGCCGTCCCGCCCTTCTTCTACGTGGCGGTCGACGAACCAGGCGGCGGCGTTCCAGTTCCGCGGGATATCCATTGCCGGCGATGTTATCCGGCGGCCCGGTCCCGTCAAGCTCGCCCCCCCTCGGCAACCTCGGTAACTTGAGGGCGTAGTTCCCGGCACCTCGATGACATCGCTCTGGCTCGTCCTCGCCGCCCTGCTGCAGCAGCCTGACTCCCAGGCGGCGCTCAAGTCCGCCCGGCGCGCTCAGGAGAGCTTCGAGTTCTTTCGGCGCGCGCATCTGCCTGAGCGGGAGGGCGACTACGGGGGACCGGCGTGCGACGTGCGCGTCGGCCGCTACTGCTTCTGGTACGGTGACAACGAGAAGGATTCCGTCCCGGAGCCCGCCTCGATCCGCGACGCGCGGGAGCAACTGGTCACCCGCCTGCAGGATGTCGCCGACGTCCTCCCCGGGGATGACTGGATCGCGGGCCAGCGGGCACGGTACCTGGTGGAGGACGGTCGGGCCGAGGAAGCGGCCGCGATGGCCCGCGCGTGCCGGGGCACCCGCTGGTGGTGTGCTGCGCTGGCCGGGTTTTCGCTGCACGCCGCCGGGGAGTTCGCGCAGGCCGACTCGGCGTTTTCCGCCGCCCTGGCGGCCATGCCCGATCAGGAGCGCTGTCGCTGGCAGGACGTCTCGCTGCTGCTCGAGGGTGACCTGCGCGATCGCTACGACCACATGAGCTGCCCGGAGCGCGTGGTGTTCGAGTCTCGCTGGTGGTGGCTCGCCGCGCCCCTGTTCTCGCGCCCCGGGAACGATCGCCGCACCGAGCACTTCGCCCGACTCACGCTGGCGCGGATCGCGAGTGATTCCCGCACACCGCGTGGCGATGGCTGGGGCGATGACGCGCGGGAGCTGCTGCTGCGCTTCGGACCAGAGGTCTCCTGGACGCGGCACTCCGCCTACTCCCTGACGCTCTCGGAACCGCAGATCACCGGCCACGAGCGTGTTCCGGCATTTCACTTCGTTCCCGCGGCCCACGCGTTCGACGCCCCGGAACACGCCGTGCCGCAGGATTGGACGCTCGATGCCCCGCATCCGCAGGCGTGGTATGCGCCCGCCTATGCGGACCGATTCATGAACGTGAGCGCCCAAGTGGACGCGTTCCGGCGCGGCGACTCATGCCTCGTCGTCGCGCGCTACGACGCGTCGATCGATCCCGCGCTCGCGCACCAGAGCGCACGCGCGGCGTTGGCGCTCGCGGATGGCGTTCACCCTCCCGTCGTCGCGAGCCACGAGACCCACCTGGACGGGCCCGAGATGCTGGCGGCCACGGGCACCTGTACGCCCGAGATCGCGAGCGTCGAGATCGTGGCAGCGGAGGCACGCTGGGTCGCGCGCATGCGACAGGGCATCGATCCCCGTGGCCTGCAGCGGGTGTCCGACCTGCTGATCGTGGCCGCCGCCGACTCCCTGCCGGCACGCCTCGACTCGGTCCTGCCGCGCGCCTTTCCCACGGCGCGAGTCCCGGTGGACAGCCGGGTCGGACTGTTCTGGGAGACGTACGAGCTGGCGCCGGGAGGCGAGGCCGCGACCATCTCGCTCAGTGTGACCGCCCGGCCGCGGGGCGGGGTGGGACGGATCGCGGAGTCGATCGGGCTCGCGTCGCGGCGGCGTGGGGTCGCGCTGCAGTGGGACGAGCTGCTGCGACCGGAGCAGGAGGGCGCGGCGGCGCCCCGGCTGCTCACGGTCGATCTTTCCGGGCTCGCCCCCGGGCGCTACATGATCGAGCTGTCGCTGAACATCGGCACCGCAGCCCCCATCACGGCCTCGCGGGAGATCGAGCTGGTGCGTCCGTGACGGCCCGCCGCGCGTAAACGGCCCGCGCCGCGGCCAGGAGCGCGAGCACGTGATCGCGCTCTTCCGTGGTCCGCCAGCCTTCGTGCGCTCGCGCGGCCTCGTCCAGCCGGTCGATCCATGTCTCGAAGAATGCGGCGTCCGCCGCCGAGCGCACCGGCGCGCCACCGACCGTCACGTACACCGGGCTCGTAGAGCCGAACGGATAGAGATCGAGCACCGGGAGCTCGGCGCCATCGGCGTAGGCCCGTACGAGATACCAGCCGCTCGCGGTCACGGGGATCGGGACCGTGGCGCTGGCCTGTGTCCGATCGCCGTCCAGAGCAACGGTGGCCACTACCCGCCCGTTGCCCACAATCTCCAGGTGATCGACGGGCACGCTCGAGCGTAGCCGCACCCGCGCCGTGAGCCGACCCGGCGCGTGCAAGCGGATTTCGTCGCCGATGGCGTGACCGTCGAGCGTGAACTCGAGCAAGGGCGCGTTGCTGACGAACGTGCGTCCCGCCTTGAGTCCCGCCAAGAAGCTCGGATGATCGAGCCGAGCGCCCCCCCTCGCGCGCACGAACACCCGCACCAGTCCCGGCGGCCCGCGCAGCGAAGCAAAGTTGGGGAACGCGTCCGTGCCCGCGCCGGCCGGCAGCCGGAAGCCGCAGTTCAGCAGCCGGTACCAGATCTCCGACGTGATGCGATGGTCGGAATACCCCATGACCTCGATGTAGTCGACCTTGCCGAGTGCGACGTCGACCGGCAGCTCGTCGGTGAGCGGCTGGCTCGTGTCGGCCGGATCGGGGCGCGTATCGAACGGATGCACATAGCCCACGAGCCCGCGCTGGGCGTGCGCCAGGTCCGCGACATCGGCGTTGGTCGGGTACAAGCTCGCTGCTGCGGTGTTGGGATAGGCCGCGTACTCGGGGAGCAGGTAATGGTCCGTAAGGCCGAGCAGCCCCACGTGACCCCAGTAGCTGGTGTGGAATTCCTGACCGTGCACCAGGAGCAGGTCCGCGCTCGACGCGGGATCGCGGTCGGTGCGGAAATAGGCGATGTCGGGGATCCGCTGCTCCTTGTTCACCACCAGATCCTCGATGACGTGCAGGTCCTCGGCGCGTCCCTGGAAAACGAGGTGCTCCGGCGTGTTGCGGTACGCCCCGCCGTAGTTCATGTGCACGTGCAGGTCGCCGCTCCACCAGCCGGCTGCGGGAAGGTCCACCAGGCGCTCGAGGGTGATGCGTTGCACCGTGGTGTGCCCCGCCCGTACCGTGACCGCGGCATGCCCGACGCGGTACTCCGGCCCGTGCCACACGTCCACGCGCACGTTCGTCGCTGGGACGGTCAGCTCCGACGTACCGGCGCTGTGGAAGTACCCGTACTCGAACCCGCGCTCGCTGCGATCGAACGCTTCATCGGCGTGACGCCAGCTCTCGTCCGGTGCGTAGGCCCGCCCGTCCGGGCCGGTCACCGAGATGCGGGCCGCGAGGGGGCGCCCTGCCCCATCGACCACGACCACGCGCAGCTGTCCCGCAGGCCGGCGGTAGTGCCGCCGGGAAGCCACGACCTGGCGCCGCCCGGCACCGGGCACGTCGATCACCCACAGCGACGTGTTGCCGCTCTCGTTCGAGATGTACGCGATGTGCCGGCCGTCGCGGGACCAGCGCGGCGCCGTGGCGTCGAACTCACCGTAGGTGAGCGGAAACGCGTCGCCGCCGTCGCTCGGCATGAGCCACAGCTGGTTCCACTGGCGGCCGAGGTAGGAGCTGTAGACCACGCGCGTCCCGTCGGGAGACCAGTCGGGACGGGCCTTCCAGGTGGTTTCTTCGTAGTGGATTTCGCGCAGCGGCGCGCCGGGGGTGGCGTCCATGCGCCAGAAGCCCCCACTGCCGTGGATGTGCCCGCGATTCGAGACGAGGATCAGCTCCCGGCCATCGGGCGACCAGGTAGGCGAGAGGTAGTGATCCCACGTGCTGTAGTAGTAGCGCGGCAGCTTGCTGTCGTTGTCTTCGGTGAGGCGCGTGGGCTCACCCGGCGTGCCGCTGTCCACCGGCACGACGAAGACGTGCCAGCGCGCGTTGTAGCTGGTCGAGACGAACACGATGCGGTCGCCGTCGGGCGACCAGCGCGGCTCGAGGTTGACGGCGCCATTGGCGGTCACCGGCTGGACCGTCCGGGATTCCAGGTCCAGCAGCTCGAGCTCGATGGCATCCTTCGCGTAGCGCGCAAACACGACGCGCCGGCCGTCGGGAGACCAGTCGGGCTGGTAGTCGTAGCCGCCGGCGTCGGTGAGCTGGACGGCGAGCCGCGCGCCGATCGCCTGACGCCACAGCGTTCCCTGCATCGAGTAGATCAGCTCGCGCCCATCCGGGGACCAGGTGACCGCGCTAGGCCCCGTCGTGGCCTGGGGGACGTACATCTCGCGCCAGTAGTAGGCGTGCGGCACGGCCACCTGCCGCAGCACCGGCTCGCGCTGCATCAAGGCAAGCGCGGCGCACAGCGGCAGCGCGATCATTCCCCCCCTCCCCCCCGCTTGGCCGGTTTGAGAAACAGTCGCTTGGGGTCGAGCACATTGCGCAGCAAGTCGAGCTCCCGGGCGGTCGGAGGCGCAATGTCACCGAGGCGCGGCCGGCAGGCGAGCGGCCAGCCGACGCCGGCGCGCACCGTGTCGACGTGCACACCCGGGTACAGCGCCGCGAGCACCATTTCCCCCGACGTCTCGTCTGCCTCGAGGACGCCCTTGTCCGTGATCACTTTGACCGGACCCGCGCCGGGCATGCCCAGCTCGCGGCGGTGACGTGCGCCGATCTTTTGACCCGGACTGGTGACGAAATCCACGCGCTCGGGGAAGGCGCGCGGGTCGAGCTTGGCCACGATCAAGGTGCGTTGCGCGTGGATCGCGATCTCGGCCGCCCCGCCCGAGCCCGGCAGGCGCACCTTGGGGCGGGCGTAGGGCCCGATGACGGTCGTGTTGATGTTGCCGTAACGATCTACCTGCGCGCCGCCCAGGAAACCCACCTCGATACGCCCGTTCTGCAGGATCAGCTGGAACACGTCGGCCATGCCGCAGACCATGAGCGACCCGGTGACGAGCGCCGGATCGCCGATCGAGACGGGGAGCCGCTCGGGCACGGCGCCGACCGCGCCCGACTCGTAAATGAGCACGAGATGGGGCGCGTGGGTGGCGCGCGCCAGGTTGCACGCCAGGTTGGGGAGCCCGATCCCCACGAATACCACCTCGCCGTCACGCAGCTCGCGCGCCGCGACGACGGCCATCATCTCGTCGGCGCTGTACCCCTCAATAGCCGTAGTTCACTCCGGCAGACAGTCGTTCTTGCGCCTTGAGCCGTGCGACTTGCGGCTGTCTCTTCACATAGGCCGCCCGGTCCGGGACGCCGCGCACGAATTCATCGAGGTAGCGCGCCAGGGCGGTGGGCTCGCGGGAGATGCCCTCCCAGGCGACGTAGAAGTCGTTGTCGCGGTCGTAGTAGCCCTGGGCGTACGACGGGTGCGCGCCCCACGGCTCGAGCACCACCGCGTCCACGATGAATCCCGGGATCACGGTGCGGTTCGGGTCGGAGCGGATCACCGACTCAGGGACGAGCTCTTCCACGACGACGATCACGTGCGCCGACGCGAACGCCGCTTCGCGCTGCACCCCCACCAGCCCCCACATCTGGGTATTCCCCTCGGCATCGGCCCGCTGCGCGTGCACGATCGTCACATCGGGGTTCAGCGCCGGCACGGTGGCGAGGTCCTCGCCGGTGTAGGGGCACTTCACCTGCCGGATGCGGGGGTTTGCGGTGGGGAGGTCGGTGCCCATGTAGTCGCGCAGCGGCCAGAACGGCAGCCGCGCGGCGCCCGCCGCAAACCGCGCCACCATGCCGAAATGAGAGTACTCCTCGATCTCCAGAGCCGGGCCCCCTTTTCCCTCGACGGCTCTTCGAAACGCGTGCAGCGACCCGACGCCCGGGTTGCCCGCCCAGGAGAACACCAGCTTGCGGGCGCAACCGGCGCCGATGAGCTGATCGTAAATGAGATCGGGTGTGAGGCGAGCCAGCGTGAGATCGCGCCGCCCCTGGCGGATGATCTCGTGGCCGGCGGCGAAGCAGATCAGGTGAGTGAAGCCTTCGATGACGAGGGTGTCGCCGTCGTGCACGAAGCGGGAGATGGCGTCCCGCATCGACATGACTTTGGAGGTCAGTCCGTCATCTCCCGCAGACACTCATCGATGATCCGCAGCGCCGTGTCGATATCGTCCTCGTCCACCACGAGTGGCGGGGCGAGCCGCAGCGCGCTCTTCCCGGCGCCGAGCAGCAGCAGGCCTTTCTTGAAGGCGCGCTCCACCAGCTCGTGCGGGACGTCGGGCGCCGGCTCGCGCGTGCCACGGTCCTTCACGAACTCCACGCCGATCATCAGGCCCCGGCCCCGCACGTCGCCGATGGCGGCGTACTTCTCCTGCAGGCGTTTCACACCGGCCAGCAGGTGCTCGCCCAGCCGCGGTACGTTGGGGAGGAGCTCACGCTCCACCACGTCGAGCGTCGCGAGCGCGGCGGCGCAGCAGACAGGATTGCCGCCAAACGTGCTCCCGTGCGCGCCCGGCTGCCACTTCATGATCGATTCCTTCGCGATGATCGCCCCGATCGGCATCCCACTCCCCAGGCCTTTGGCGCTCAGCAGGATGTCCGGCTCGATCCCCTCGTGCTCGCACGCCCACATCTTGCCGGTGCGCCCCACGCCGCACTGCACCTCGTCGCATACCAGCAGGATGCCGTGGCGGTCGCACAGCTCGCGCAACGCCTGGAGGTAGCCGGGTGGTGGCACGACGTAGCCGCCCTCACCCTGGATCGGCTCCACGAAGATGGCGGCGGTGCTCCTGGGATCGAGCCGCTTGGCGAACAGATCGTCTTCGATGGACGACACACAGCGCATGGTGCAGGCGGGCTCGCCGCGACAGAAGTCGCAGCGATAGCGATAGCCGTAGGGGACGTGATACACCTCGGGGAGGAACGGCGCGAACCCGGCGCGTTGTAAGGACTTGCTGGCGGTGAGGCTCAGTCCGCCGTAGGTGCGTCCATGGAAGGCGCCCGTGAACGCGATGATGGCCGGCCGCCCCGTCGAATGCCGGGCCAGCTTGATCGCGCCCTCGACGGCTTCGGTCCCCGAGTTCGAGAGAAACACGCGCTTCTTGCTCTTCCCCGGCGCCAGCTGTCCCAGCCGCTCGCACAGCGCGGCGAATCCCTCGAAGTAGAAGTCGCTGCCGCAGATGTGGAGGAACTGGGCCGCCGCATCCTGGATCGCCTGCACCACCTTGGGATGGCCGTAGCCGGTGGACGCCACCGCGATGCCCGCCATGAAGTCGAGATAGCGGTTCCCGTCCACGTCTTCGACCATGGCCCGCTCGCCGCGCGCGATGGCGAGCGGGTACTCCTTGGGATACGACGTCGAGGACCAGCGGTTCTGCCGCTCGACGATGGCCTTCGCTTTGGGCCCGGGCGGCGGCGCCACGATCCGGGGATAGTCCCGCTTCATCGCGACTCCTCGATGACGGTCCGGCTCTGCTCGCGCAGGAATTGCGCGACGTAGTATGGCCCGCACCCACCCTTCCCGGTGGAGCCCGATCCCTTCCAGCCGCAGAACGGCTGCGCGCCCGGCCACGCACCCGTGGTGGCGCCGGTACGCTTGTTGACGTAGCACACCCCGGCGTCGATCTCGTCCAGGAAGCGCTCGATCTCCTCCGGCTTCTTCGCGAAGATCCCCGCCGTGAGTCCGTACTCGGCTTTGTTCACCTCGGCGATCGCCTGGTCCAGGTCCGCCACCACACCCACCGCCAGGAGGGGAACGAACAGCTCCTCGCGGAACAGCGACGACGAGAGCGGCAGCTCGGCGATCGTGGGCGCGACGAAGTGACCCTGGTCGAAGGCACCGCCCGTCACGCGCTTGCCGCCCAGCACGACTTTCCCCTCGCGACGTGCCTGCGCTACCGCGCGCTGGAACCGCTCCACCGCCGCCGCGTTGATCACCGGCCCGAACGTGATGTCGCGCTCGGTCGGATCGCCGATTTTCAGCGCCTTGGTCCGCTCCACCAGCCGCTCGACGAAGGTCCGCGCCACGCGCGCGTGCACGTACACGCGCGAGGTGGCGCTGCACTTCTGGTTCTGCAGCCCGAACGCTGAGCGCGTGACGCCCTCCGCCGCGGCATCCAGATCGGCCGAGTCGAGCACGATCGTGGCATTCTTGCCGCCCATTTCGAGCAGGCACGGCTTGATCCAGTCGCGGGAGAGACCGCGGAAGATCTGCATCCCCACGGCCTTCGATCCCGTGAACACGACGCCGTCTACGCCGGAGTGGCGCCACAAGGCTTCACCGGTGATTTCTCCCACGCCGGGCAGATAGTTGAACACGCCCGCAGGCACTCCGGCGTCCCGATAGATCTCGTACAGCTTGAGGCCGGTCCAGGGCGCTTCCTCCGCCGGCTTATACACAACGGCGTTCCCGGCGACGAGCGCCGCGGAGGACATCCCGGTCGACAACGCCAGCGGAAAGTTGAACGGGGCGATGCAGGCAAACACGCCGTAGGGGCGGAGCACGTCGGTGTTGAGCTCGACCGGCGTGACCTTCGCCATCTGCCGCACGAAGCCGCTCGCGTCCTCGACCTGCTGGCAGTAGTAGTCGATCAGGTCCGCCGACTCTTCGGCATCGCCCATGGACTCGAGCCGGCTCTTGCCGACCTCGAGGCCCATGGTCGCGGCCAGCTCGAACTTGCGCTCGCGGATGAGGCTGGCTGCGGTGCGCAGCGTGGCGACCCGCGCCCGCCACGGCAGGTGCGCCCAGCCGCGCTGCGCTGCCCGCGCGGCGGCGACCGCGCGATCGACCTCCGTCACGGTGGCGGTCGCGAAGCGGCCGAGTGCTATATCCCGGTCGATCGGCGAGACCGCGACGATCGGGCGCCCCGCCGACGTGACCCCCTCACCCGCGATGTACAGCGGATAGTCTCGCCCCAGCTGCGCCCGCACCCCGCGCAGGGCCTCGTCGAACTGGCGGTGAAACTGCTCCCAGTCGACGTTGGCCGTGGTGTAGGTGACTTTGGATTGCGAGGGGGCGGCGGCTGTCATCCGTTATCCGATATCCGTTGTCCGATGTGCTGTACCGTTTGCCCTAACGCAGCGGTGAACCGCTCCACGATCTCGTCGATCTCTCGCTCCGTGATAATGAATGGTGGGGCGATCATCGCGAGGTCGCCGTTGCTGCCGTCCGCGTGACCCACGTTGGGCCAGACCACGAGACCCGCTTGCTGCGCCGACTCGGTGAACGCCTCCGCAAACCGTGCGGCGCGGGGGAACGGCGCGCGCGTCGCCTTATCCTCCACGAACTCCACGCCGGCAAGCAGGCCGCGGCCGCGGACGTCACCCACATGGGGAAGGGTTGCCAGCGTCGCCAGGCGCTTCTGCAAGATTTTCCCCACCTCGGCACAGCGCTCGACGAGCCGCTGTGTTTTGAGCTGTCGCACAGCCGCGACGCCGGCGGCGCACGCCACTGGATGATGCGAGAACGTCTGCGCGTGCATGAAGGCACCCGACCCCTCGGCGAGCACGTCCACGATGCGCTCGGGAGCCGCGACGGCCGAGAGCGCCGCGTAGCCACCCGAGATGCCCTTGCCGAGCGTCATGAGGTCCGGAACGGCTCCGTACTGCTCGATGGCCCACCAGCTACCGGTCCGGCCCGCGCCGCACAGGATCTCGTCGGCCACGAACAGCACTTCGTGGCGATCGCAGATCTCGCGGATGCGCCGGAAATATTCCGGTCGTGGAGTGGAGGCTCCCGTCGACGACCCCCCCACCGGCTCGGCGATGAACGCCGCGACGTGCCGCGCGCCGATTCGCTCGATGGCCTGTTCCAGGACCGCGCCGCTGCAGACAGGACACGACGCATCACGGCCGCCGCACGGGCAGCGATACGGATAGGACGCCGGAATCCGGTCGACGTCTACCAGCCACTCGCGATACAGCGCCCGGTAGTGCTCCCGCGCGGACGCCGAGAGGGCCAGCAACGTGTTGCCGTGGTATGCGGGGCCAAGCGCGATGATGCGATGCTTCTCCGGCTTGCCGCGCTCCACCCAGTACTGGCGCGCGAGCTTGAGCGCGGCTTCGACGGCTTCGGAGCCTGACGAGAGGAAATACAGTTTGTCGAGATCGCCGGGCAGCGTGTCGGCGAGCTCCGCCGCGAGCGCTTCTACGGGCTCGTGCGTGAATGCGGTCCCCGAGAGGTAGCCGAACTGGCGCCCCTGCCGGGCGAGCGCCTCGGCGATGTCGGGATTGGAGTGGCCCAGATTCGCGACAAACGCCCCACCACAGGCGTCCAAGTAGCGCTTGCCGGCTTCGTCGTACAGCCAGCACCCCTCGCCGCGGACGATGCGGGGGTAGCTGTGCCCCAGCTTCCGGTAGAAGACGTGCGAGTCGGGATAGCGAAACGGCCCGTGCATGGGCCTAAAAGCTACACTACCCGTTCAGGAGCCGCATTCCGGTTTCCGCGTAGCGCGCGCCCGCTGCCACCCCCTTGGGCGCCACCGCGTCGATGCGGGCGAGGTCGTGCTCCGCGAGGGTGACCGCGGTCGCCCCGGCGTTCTCCTGGAGCCGCGAGCGGCGCGTGGTCCCGGGAATCGGGACGATGTCGGGGCCGCGAGCCAGCAGCCAGGCCAGTGCCAGCTGCGCCGGCGTGCACCCCTTTTCGCGCGCGATCTCCTCGACTTTGCGGACCAGATCGAGGTTCTTCTGGAAGTTGGCGCCCTGAAACCGCGGTGAGTCACGGCGAAAATCGCCCACCGGAAGATCCTCGAATCGCTTGAATCGGCCGGTCAGGAACCCGCGCCCCAGCGGACTGTAGGCGACGAAACCGATGCCCAGGGAGCGGCAGGTGGGCAGCAGCTCGTCTTCCGGATCGCGGCTCCACAGCGAGTACTCGGTTTGCAGCGCCGTCACCGGGTGCACGGCGTGGGCGCGGCGCACGGTGGCGGGCGCGGCTTCGGAGAGGCCGATGTAGCGGATCTTGCCCTGCCACACCAGCTCGGCCAGCGCGCCGACGGTGTCTTCGATCGGGACGTTGGGATCGACCCGATGCTGGTAGTAGAGATCGATGTGCGCCACGCCGAGCCGCTTGAGCGACGCCTCGCATGAAGCGCGCACGTATTCCGGACGGCCGTTGACGCCGCGCGCCTTGGGGTCGGGCCCGCGCACGATGCCGAACTTGGTCGCGAGCACCACCTGGTCGCGCCGCCCGGCGATCGCCTGGCCCACGAGCTGCTCGTTCGTGAACGGGCCGTACACGTCAGCCGTGTCGAGGAAGTTGATCCCCAGCTCGAGCGCGCGGTGGATCGTCGCCACCGACTCAGCTTCGTCCGCCGGGCCGTAGAACTCCGACATCCCCATGCACCCGAGCCCCAACGCCGACACCGTCGGGCCCCCCCCGCGACCCAGCTGGCGCTGCTGCATACCGAGCTCCGTCAAATGACGCACCTCGTTTCAACTCCCCCACCCCCGGCGATGTTCCGGGCGACGCGATGCGCGGCCGATTGCTGCGAGGGGTCCACAGTACTCAGTGGTACACGATGACGCGCCAGCTGATCCGGCCGCCACTCGAATCCACGAGGGCAACGGTCCGCCCCTGACCGTCCGCCAGCGCGATCACGCCGGTCAGGAGCAGCGTGTCCTGCGCTCCGGCGTGCGCGATCACGACGGTCCAGTTCCCGGGCGTGCTCTCGACGTACGGCGTGACCGCCTTGAAGGGGAACGGCCGCTGTGCCGGGATCAGGCCGGTGCTGTCCGGTTGGGTACGGTACGCGTCGATCGCGGGCGCGGCCGCGGCGAAATTCGCGAGCCGCAGCCGCGAGTGGCCGGACGCCGGCGTCGCACCCGAGTCCGAGACGAAGTACGGATAGACGGTCACCGATCCGCTGATCATGGTGTCGACCGCGAATACGCTGTAACCCGCGCTCGCAACCGTGTTGAACAACGCGAGCAGGGAGTGCGTCGTGTCGGACGGTTGCAGCGTGAGGTCGTGTTGTCCGGGTGACAGCGCAAACGCCCGGCTCACCTCGCCGAACGCGAGGGTCTGCCCCCGGCCCCCGTCCACGAACACGGCCAGCGACGGCCCGCCCAGGATAGCGTGGACCACGCGCAGACTCGCCGCCTGGGGCGGTGGCGGACCGTCACCGTCCGAACAGGCGCCGAGCGTGGCGGCCAGCGCGACGGCCGCGCACGCGAGGCGAGACGTCATGAATTGCGGTCCACCACGTACACGTTGCGCTGGGCCGTCGGCACGATCACCGTGTCCAGGATATTCACGTGGTCGGGCAGATTCACGATGTAGGCGATGGTGTCCGCGATATCGTCGGCGCTGAGCGGCGTGAATCCCTGGTACACCGCTTTGGCACGCTCGCGATCGCCGTGGAACCGCACCTCGGAGAACTCGGTATCGACGAAGCCCGGGTCTACCGCGGAGACGCGAATCGCCGTGCCGGCGACGTCGAGATTCATACCTTCGGTCAGGGCCCGCACGCCGAACTTGGTGGCGTTGTAGACATTCCCCATGGGGTAGGTCTGATGACCCGCCGTGCTCCCGATGTTCACGATATGCCCTCGGCGCCGCGCCACCATGTGGGGCAGCACGGCGCGCGTAACGTTGAGGAGGCCCTTCAGGTTGGTATCGATCATGCGATCCCAATCTTCCGGGTCCCCCTCCTGCAGCTTCGACAGACCGCTCGCGAGCCCGGCGTTGTTGATGAGCACGTCGGGGACCGGTCCGTCTCCGGCGAGCAGCTCCGCGGTGGCCCGATTCACGGCGGCCCGATCGCGCACGTCCACCTGCGCGAGCCGCACCGCGCCGCCGGCCTTGCCGTCGAGCTCGCTCTGGAGTCGATCGAGCCGCTCGCGCCGCCGTGCCCACAGCGCCAAGCGTGCGCCCTCGGCGGCGAACCGCCGGGCACAGGCCTCGCCGATCCCGGAGCTCGCCCCGGTGATCAGAATGAGCTTTCCCTTAATGCGATTGACACGATTGGTGGGATTCACAGGTTATCTCATGTTGCCAGTGTGGCCCAAAGAATAGCGACCAGGTTGCGGCCACACACACAGCCCGTGCGGCTCCCGGCCCACCTTGATGCGATGCGTGAGCTGCCCCGTCTCCGTGTCGAACACATACACCTCGTCGTCGTAGCGCCCCGAGACCCAGAGCTCCCGGCCATCTGCGGTGACGTTCCCCATATCGGGGCTGCCCCCACCCGGGACCGGCCAGGTCGCCACGATCCGCTGGTCGTGCGGGTCGAGTACCGTGATGGACCCCGGCCCGTGGCGCCCGCCCGCCGTCGTGTTCCAGCCGCGGTTCGTGATGTACAACAGCCGGCCGTCCCGGCTCGGGTAGATGCCGTGCGTACCCCGGCCGGTGGCCACAAAGCCGACGCGCCGGAATGCATCCGGGTCTATGAGATACACGCCGTTCGCTTTCATATCGGCCACGTAGAACACGCGGCCGTCGGGCGAGGAGCGAATGTCTTGCGGCATGGCGGTGGAGTCGAGGCCACCGGGATCGAGCATGAGGTAGCCGGATACGGCGCGCGCGGTGAGGTCGATCTTGACCAGTTGGCCCGAGAACTCGCAGGTGGCGATCGCGAACCGCCCGTCGGCGGTGAACTCCATGTGGTCCACACCCTTGCATTGCAGCGGCAGGGATTGCACCAGCGCCATCGAGTGCGTGTCGCGGAAATCGAGCCGGCGCCGCCGCTCCGCCACCACGATGGCGAACCGGCCGTCGGGCGTGAAGTAGAGGTTGTAGGGATCGTCCACCGCCACGTTCTTGCCTTCGCGACCGGTGACGGGATCGATCGGGGTGAGCGTACCGCCCAAGTTGTTCGCCACCCACAAGGTGGTCAGGTCGTACGACGGGACCACATGCTGCGGCAGCGCGCCGGTGGCGAAGGTGCGCAGCACCCGGTAGGTGCGTGGGTCGATCACCGTCACGGTGCCCGCGAGCGAGTTGGGCACGTACACGAGCGGGCGCGCCTGCGCGGCAGCCGGCGCCAGCTGATTCGCCCCCGCGGCGGCGTACAGGTTCACGGTGTCGGGGAGGGAGGGGGGGGAAGCCCGGTGCGTCGTGTCGGGCGCGGCGACGTGACTCGCCGCCGGGGGGCGCTCACTCCGGCACGCGACGGCGAGCGCGAGCGCCGCGCTTGCGATGATCAGTCTCACGGCCATGTGATCAGGATCTTGCCGGTGTTCCGATTGTCGCGCATCCGCTGGAACGCTTCCGCCGCCCGGCCGGCCGGAATGGTGGAGTCTACGGTTACATGCAGCTTGCCCGCCGCGAAGCCGGGCAGGATCTCAGCGCGGAAGCGCTTCACGATCGCCGCCTTCTCGGGACGACTGCGCGGCCGCAGGCTCGAGCCGATCAACCGGGCCCGCTTGCGCATCAACAGCGGGAGATCGAGCTCGGCGCGCGCGCCCGACATGTTGGAGATCACGACGATGCGCCCGGCGGTGGCGAGCACGCGCAGATCGCCGGCGAGGCTCCCCGCCCCGATCGGGTCGAGCACCACATCCACGGTGTCCCGTCCCCACTGCGCTTCGATTGGTGCGGCGAACTCGCCTCGTCCCGTGTCGATCGCGAGGTCCGCGCCGGCGGTCGTCAAGGCCTGCAGCTTGTCGGCCGTTCGCGTCGTGGCGGCGACGCGGGCCCCGAGCAGCTTAGCGACCTGAATCGCGGCCAATCCTACCCCGGACGCGCCCGCGTGGACGAGGAGCGAGGCGCCGCGCGCCAGCCCGCCCTCCATCACCAGCATCACGAACGCGGTGATGAATGCCTCGGGAATGCCACCGGCCGCGATCGTGTCGAGGCCGACGGGCACGGGCATCACCTGCCCTTCCGGCGCCGCCACGTACTCGGCGTGGCCGCCGCCCGCCACCAGGGCGCAGACGTGCTCTCCCGTCACCTCGTTCGTTCCCGAGACTTCGAGCCCCATCCCTTCGGGCTCGCCGGCCGGCGAGGGGTAACGGCCGGCAATCTGCGCCAGGTCGGCCCGATTCACGCCCGAGGCCGCGACGCGCACCAGCACCTCCCCCGGGCGCGCCACGGGGCGCTCGGTCTCCTCGAGCGTGGCCGCGTAGCGCCCATGCACGTCGGTAACGCGCAGCACCCGCATGGCGCCAATACTAGCCGGGCGGGGCGCGTCGATGCAAAATTCGCGGCGCCACGTCATGCAACAGCGCTGCTGGACCGGAGATGACGACGACCCCCTGATGCTCGCCTATCACGACGAGGAGTGGGGGGTTCCGCTGCACGGCGACCGCGAGCTGTTCGCGAAGCTCGTGCTCGACGGCTTCCAGGCCGGCCTGTCGTGGCGGGTGATCCTGCACAAGCGCGCGGGGTTCCTGGAAGCATTCGACGGCTTCGACCCCGAGCGGATGGCGCGCTACGACCGTAAGACGATCGCGCGGATCCTCAAGAATCCGGGGATCGTTCGCAACCGCCAGAAGGTGGCGGCGGCAGTGACCAACGCCAAAGCCTTTCTCACTTTCCAGGAGCGCACCGGACGGTTCGGTCCGTTCCTGTGGAGCTTCGTCGGCGGCGCGCCCAAACAGAACCGGCGCCGCTCGCTGCGCGATCTGCCCGCGCGCACGCGTGAATCCGACGCGATGAGCGAAGCCCTGGTGGAGCGCGGCTTTCGCTTCGTCGGCCCGACCATCTGCTATGCGTTCATGCAGGCGGTGGGCATGGTGAACGACCATCTGGTGACCTGCTTCCGCCACGCCGAGCTGGGATGATCTCCGCTCGCCTGCTCCCCACCGCCCTGGTGCTCCTGACCGGGAGCGCGCCCGCCCTGCTCGCGCAACAGGTGCACCGTCTCCCGGCCACCGCGGCGACGGTAGCGTGGGGCTATTACAGCGCCTGCCCGACAACTGCTCCGACCCGCAGACGCGCATCATCCCCCTCGACCGCAAGCACATGGTCGCGCACTTCGCGCCCGGGATCGACATTCCGCTGCATCCGTTTTTCGGCAGCATGGGAGTCGCGCCGCCGCCAGCCGCGGGACGGGTCAGCAGCAACCCACCGGGGCGGCACGCGGGGAATCTCGACAACAAAGACCTGATCGCGGGCACGACGCTGTACATCCCCGTGTTCACGCCCGGCGCCTTGTTCGAGATCGGCGACGGGCACGCCGCCCAGGGGGACGGCGAGGTGGATCAGACCGCGATCGAAACGTCGCTGACGGGACGGGTACAGCTCGTGGTTCGCAAGGACCTCCACCTCACCTGGCCCCGCGCCGAGACCCGCACGGAGCTCATGACGATGGGCAGCGATTCCGACCTCACGGCGGCGACGCGCATCGCCGTCCAGGAGATGATCGATTTCCTCGCGGCCACGCGCGGGCTCACCAAGATGGAAGCGTACCGTCTCACGAGCGTGGCGGCGGACGTGCACGTCACCGAGCTCGTGGACGGCACGCTGGGCGTCCACGTCACCATCCCCAAAGCGATCTTCCACTAAGCGGTGGACAGCTCGGCCGTCGCCAGGAACTTGGGTGGCCGCCGCAGCTTGGTCGCCTGCTCGTAGGCGTAAGCGAGCTTGATGAGCGTCGCTTCGCTCCACGGGCGCCCCACGAACGACAGCCCCACCGGCAGGCCCCGCGCATACCCCATCGGCACCGTCACATGTGGGTACCCCGCCACCGCCGCCGGACTCGAGAAGCTGCCGCCGCCTCCCGGGTCGCCGTTCACGAGATCGATCAGGGAGGGCGGCCCGCCCGTCGGCGCGATCAGCGCGTCGAGCTGGTGGTCGGCCATCACGGTATCGATTCCCTGGGTGCGCATCAGCAGATGGTTCTTGTCGAGCGCTTTGAGGTAGTCCTGGTCGGTGAGTGGTCCCTTAGCCTGCGCCTGCACGAAGATCTCCTGCCCGAAGTAGATCATCTCCTTGTCCTTCGTGCGCTCGTTGAAGGCGATCAGCTCCTCGAGCGTCTTGGGAGCGCCCGCGGCCCCCAAGTCGGCGAGGTAACGATTCAGGTCGGCCTTGAACTCGTACAGCAGCACCGCGAATTCCGTGTCGTCAGTCTGGCCCGCGGTGGCGATATCCGCGGGATCGACGATCACGGCGCCGGCGCGCTTCAGCACGTCGATAGCGGCTTCCATGAGCGCGTCGGTGGCCGGGCTGTACCCCATGAAGTGCGACCGACACACGCCGAGCCTGGCGCCCTTGAGCCCGGCCGGATCGAGCGACCTGGTGTAGTCGGTTTGTCCGTGGCCGGCGCTCGGCGCGGTCGCATCGTCGCGCGGGTCGACGCCGGTGAGCGCCCCCAACAGCGTCGCCGCGTCGGCGACGGTGCGGGCCATCGGCCCCGCGGTGTCCTGACTGTGGGCGATGGGGATGACGCCGGCACGGCTCACCAGGCCGAGCGTCGGCTTGATCCCGACGATCGAGCAGCACGTCGAGGGCGAAACGATAGATCCATCCGTCTCGGTACCGATGGCCGCTGCACACAGGTTGGCCGCGACGGCGACGCCCGACCCCGAGCTCGAGCCCGAAGGCGTGCGGTCGAGCGCGTACGGGTTGCGGCACTGGCCGCCGCGCCCGCTCCAGCCGCTCGACGAGTGCGTCGAGCGGAAGTTGGCCCACTCCGACAGATTGGTCTTGCCGAGCAGCACGGCGCCGGCCGCGCGCAGCCGCTCGACCAGGAACGCATCGCGCGGTGGAGACACGCCCACCAGCGCCAGCGAGCCCGCGGTGGACTGCAAGCGATCGCGCGTCGCCACATTGTCCTTGATGAGGATCGGGACGCCGTGCAGCGGCCCGCGCACCCCTTTCGCCTTGCGCTCGGCGTCGAGCGCCGTGGCCTGTGCGAGCGCGTCGGGGTTGGGCTCGAGCACCGACCGCAACGTCGGACCCTTGCGGTCGATCTCTTCGATGCGCTGGAGATACGCGGTCACCAGCGACCGCGCCGTGTACTTGCCGGAGGTCATTCCCGCTTGGAGCTCGGCAATGGTGGCTTCTTCAAGCTCGAACGATGCCAGGGATCGGCTCACCGCGGGTGCCGGCCTGGGTGTCATCGGGCGGAGAAGCGTGGCCGCACTGGTGGCTCCAGCCATCTCGAGAAACGCACGACGGTCCAACGTCCTGTCGCTCATGAGGGTCTCGGGGTGAAAGGCGGCTAAACTTGATGCGACCCGGGCGGAACGGCCAGCGACGATGACCAGCGTGGGAGGACAGTCGGAAGTCGGCAGGCTCACCTGCGTGGCGATCAAGAGCGCCGCCGATGCATTCGTCAGCGACGCCGGGCTAGAGCGGCAGTGGCGCGACCTCGGCTACACCGCCCGCCCCGACCTTCCGGCGGCCGTGGCGGAGTACGAGCGCTTTCTGGGCCTGCTGGGAAGCACCGGCGCGAAGCTGCTGCGGCTCCCGCGCGACGAGCGCGTCGGCCTCGATTCGCTGTACGCGCGCGACGCGGCTGTCGTGTGTGATGGGGGCGTTATTCTCTGCAACATGGGGAAGCCGTTACGGCGCACCGAGCCCGCCGTACAGGAGTCAGCACTACGCGCGGCGGGCGTGCCGATTCACGGTCGAATTACCGGCGAGGGCAAGCTGGAAGGGGGAGATGTCTGCTGGATCGACGAGCGCACGCTGGCGGTGGGTCGGGGCTACCGCACCAATGACGCGGGGATCCAGCAGCTGCGGGACCTCGTCGCCGGGTGCGTGGATGAGGTGCTGGTCGTGCCGCTCCCGCATTGGCGGGGCCCGGGCGACGTCTTTCATCTAATGTCGGTGGTGAGCCCCATCGACCGGGATCTGTTTCTGGTGTTTGCGCCGTTGCTGCCGGTGCCGTTCCGGGAGGCCTTACTCGCCCGCCACATCGAGCTGGTCGAAGTCCCCGAAGCGGAGTTCGACTCGCTGGGCTGCAATGTGCTTGCTATCGCGCCGCGCGAGGTGCTCACGGTCGCAGGGAACCCGTTGACCCGGGCACGGCTCGAGCAGGCCGGGGTCAAAACGCACGAATTCGTGGGTCGGGAGATCTGCCTCAAGGGGGGTGGCGGCCCCACCTGCCTCACCCGTCCCCTGTCCCGGGAGGCGCCTTAACCCCCGGGAGGGGGGTACTCCCTTATATTGCCACCCGGACCCCCCCGTTCCCTGGAGGCCGCATGTCGAGGACCGTCCTGATGGCGCTGGGCTTGATCGGGCTGGCCGCCTGTGGTGGCGGTCACGCCAAGGCGAAGTCGAGGGCATCGGCCGCCAGGTCGACAGCGTCCGCGGCGACCCATCCTCAGGCGAGCACGTCCGCTCGGAAAAAGCGGGCGGGCTCGCGAGCGGATACCACGGGCCAGAAGAACCCGCTCACCAACCGCTAGGCGCACGTCAGGCCGAGAGCTTCCGCAGCTCGGCGTCGACGCGCTCGCGCTCGACCGTCTCGCCCAGCGACGCAAACAGCTCCCGGGCCCGCTCGAGGTAGGCGCGCGCCTCCTCCTGCTGGCCCAGCCGGCTGCGGAACAGCCCGTAGGCGTGGTACACCTGCGCTTCAGTGCCTGGCGAGCGCTCTACGGAGCGCGCCAGCTCGATGGCCTGCTCGAAGAACACGAACCCCGTTTCGTCCTGCTGCAGGCCGCGCAGCTTGCCCATCAGGGTGTAAATCTGCGCCAGCCGGCGTCCCAGGTTCGCGGCGATGGCGACCTGCTCCGCGCGCCGCAGTTCCGCCTCGGCGTCGAGCAGCCGACCCATCTCCAGGTCCAGCTCCGCCAGATTGAGCCGGATCGCCAGCTCCAATCCCGGGTTGCGGTGAGCGCGCTGCGCCCACGCCAGCGCCTCCCGATACGCCGCCGCCGCCGCCGCGTGGCGCCCGAGCTGCGCATCGAGCTTGCCCTGGGCATCGAGCACCCGGGCCATCTCGGCGGGCGGACCCGCGGTCTCGAACCGCTCGCGGGCCCGCCGCAGGTAGTCACCAGCGGCCGCGAGATCGGCCTGCTTGCGCGCCAGCACACCCAGCCGCCGCTCGAGCCGCCCGATCTGCTGCGCGTCGCCCGACGCTTCGGCCAGCCGCAACCCCCGGCTGTACCAGGCGAGCGCACCGCCCCACGCCCCCTGCGCGAGCTCCGCGTCGCCCAGCCCCTCGCACGCCGCGATCGCGCCCGCCTGATCGAACTCCGCTTCCGCGAGCGCGAGGGCGCGCTGGAAGTAGCGCGCGCCCTCCGCATGCTCGCTGAGCCGGAACGAGAGGTAGCCGATCGCCTGCAGCACTTCCACTTCGGGACGCCGATCCTGGAGCGCCTCCGCTACTCTGAGCGCCACATCGCACCAGACACGGGCCTGGGTGAACCGCCCCACCTCGTCCTCGAGCCGGCCGGCCCGCAGCAGCGCCGACACGACCCCCAAGGCGTCGTTGCGCTGCTGGCACTCGAGCGCCTCGACGTACGCCTTGCACAGCGCGTGCACGTGCTCGGCAATGCGGTGGAGCGCGTGCGGCAGGCTGCGCCGCAGCTCGTCGGGATCGACCCCGCGCTTGCCGAGCGTGAGGTAGGGACCGGAGCTGGACCAGAGGGAGCGCTCGTCCGGCCGGGAGATGGAGACGAGCAGCGCCCGCAGCGGGGCGAGCGCCTCGAGCTCGGGCATGAGCGCGAGCGCCTTCTCGACGCGCACCGGCGGCAGCGGCGATCCTCCGCCCGTCACAGACCGTACTCCTTCATCTTGCGCGTCAGCGTGTTGCGATGGATTCCGAGAATCTCGGCTGCCGCCCCGATCTGGCCGTTGGTGTGGGCGAGCACCCGGGCGATGTGGCGTGCCTCGACCTCCGCGAGGGTGAGCAAGCCGCCCTGGGGCCGATCGGCGAGCGCCACCTCCTCACCGCGAATCTCCTCCGGCAGGTGCTCCGCCCGGAGCGTGTCGTCCGTGGCGACGATCACGCCCCGCTCGATCACGTTGCGCAGCTCGCGCACGTTGCCCACCCAGGCGTGCCCGCGCAGCAGGTCGAGCGCGCGATCCGAAATGGCGCGGAGCTGTTTGCCGTAGCGCTCGGCGAACTGGCGAATGAAGAACGCGGTCAGCAGCAGCAGATCCTCCCCGCGCTCCGCCAGCTTGGGCAGCCGGATCTGCACCACGGCCAGGCGATAGTACAGATCCTCGCGGAAGCGTCCCTGCTTGATCGCTTCCTTGAGATCGCGATTGGTCGCGGCGATGAGCCGCACGTCCACGGGGATCGTCTCGGTGCCGCCCACCCGCTCGATCTCGCGCTCCTGCACCGCCCGCAGGATCTTGGCCTGCAGGGCGAGGCTCATGTCGGCGATCTCGTCGAGGAACAACGTCCCGTTGGCCGCGTGCTCGAAGCGCCCGATCTTGCGCGTCACCGCGCCCGTGAACGCGCCCTTCTCGTGGCCGAACAACTCGCTCTCCAGCAGGTTCTCCGGGATCGCCGCGCAATTCACCGCCACGAACGCACCCGAAGCCTTCGGCCCGTGGAGGTGGACCGCGCGGGCCACCACCTCCTTGCCGGTGCCGGACTCTCCCTGGATCAGCACCGTCGCCGTGCTCGCGGCGACGCGCGCCATCAGCTTGTAGACCTCGAGCATCGCGGGGCTCTGCCCCACCAGGGCGTACTGCCCGACCGCGTGATGCTCGACGGCTGGAAGCGGGATGGCGGTCTCGCCCGCCGCGGAGCGGAGCCGCTCGAGCGCGCGCACCAGGTCGTCCCGGCGCAGCGGGACCGACAGCACGTCGAGCACGCCGAGCTTTTCCGCGCGGAGCACCAGGCCCATGGAGGGGGACTGCGCGGCGGCGATGAGGCGGGGACCGCCGCTCGCCGCACGCAGCGTGTCGACCCACCAGGCCAGGTCGTCGTCGGGGCGATCGCCCAGCACGGCGAGCACGACGTCCCAGCCCTGGCCGGCGAGCTGGCGCACCGCACGGGGCAGGTCGGGCGCCGCCCCGATCTCCAGCCGGGCGTCCTCCGCCCATTGCCGCAGGCTCTGCAGCAGGGCCGTACCGGCGGGCCCCCCGCCGCTGCCCGTTTCGCCTGCGACGACCAGAACCCGCAAGCGCGCGCCTTCTTCCTTGCGGGGCGCTACGGGCGATGCCGACGATTCCGTATTGGTGGGCGGGGTCATCCGCTCGTCCCGGTGGCGCCCCGATATCGAGCGACCAGGACGAGCGCATCATCCGTGCCCTTACCGTGGTTGGCCAAAATGTGGTCGGCGAGCTGTTGCGGTGAGGCGTCGGCCGGCAGGCCGTCGAGGAACCCCTCCCGAATCCCGTCGGTGGCGAAGAACAGCAGGTCACCCGGGGCTAACGCGACTTGTTGCGCGCGCACCGCGGGCAGCTCGGAGCCGACGATCCCCCCGCGGGCGACGAGCCCGATACGCTCGCGGCCTCCGGCGCCGCCCGCGACCCGGAGCACAATGCCTTCCACGTTGCCGACGCCCGCCCACGTAATCGTGCGGGCGCGCGCGTCGAGGAAAGCGAGGCTCATCACCACTCCGCGCGATCCCTTGAGGGCCCAATGGCAGCGGTCGAGCAGCGCCGTCACGGACTCGCCGGCGTGCTCCGCGAGCGTGGTGACCGCGGTGCGGGCCGCCGTGGCGGCGTCCGCCCCGTGGCCGAGCCCGTCCACGGCGGCGACCAGCGTGCCGCCCTGGACCGCTTTCACCAGGTGCAGATCGCCGGACTGCCACTCGCCCGGGAGCGTGAGCGCCGCGACGCCCCAATCGATCTCGGCGGCGTCCACCGGTGCCTCACGCATTCATGCGCCGCCATTTCCTCATGGTCACCGTAGTCCCCTTGCCGGCGTCCGAGACCACCTCGAAATCGTCCATGAGACGCCGTGCCCCCGGGAGGCCGAGGCCCAGGCCACCGGAGGTAGAGTAGCCATCCTGCATGGCGCGGGGCACGTCGCGGATGCCGGGCCCCTGATCGCGCGCGACGACGATGACGCCCTGCCGGTCGCCGTTGGCCTCGACCCGCAGGGCGATTTCGCCGCGCTTGGCGTACATGAGGATGTTGCGGGCGATCTCCGAGATCGCGGCGGCGATGACGGTCTGGTCCCCGCTCGAGAAGCCGGCCTCCGCAGCCAGGTCGCGCCCCCGTTGCCGCGCGGTCACGACGTCCACGGCGGCCGCGATCGGAATCAGGACGTCGTCAGGCACGCTCGCCCCTGCCTCCGGCTCCTCCCAACCCGCGCTCCAGCCGGATCTGGGTTTGCTGGTTGAGGAACGAGAGCCCTTCCTCCAGATCGAGGGCCGTCGCCACACCCTTGAGCGTGAGGCCGAGCTGCACCATCGCGAACGCCACCTCGGGCTGGATGCCCACGATCACGGTTTCAGCGCCGCGTAACCGCGCCATGTGCGCGATATCGCGCAGCGTCCGGACGGCGAACGAATCCATCACGTCCAGCGCGGTCACGTCGACGATCACGCCGCGCGCGCGGAATCGCCCCACCCGCTCGATCAGCGCCTCGCGCAGCTGCGACAGATCCGCGTCCGTGAGCGCCGATTGAATGGAGGCGATCAGATATTGGCCCTGCTTGAGAATCGGAACTTCCACCACGCCCTCCGTTCCCGGAGAAGGTGCCGGATCAGGCCTTCGGGGTCACCTCTTCCAGGGGCAGGACCTTGTAGCCGAGCAGCCGCTCCGCCTCTTCGATGCCGCCCTGCAGGTCGCCCACCGTGGCCATCTCGCTCAAATCGACGCCGATCGTCACCAGCGTCTGCGCGATTTCGGGCGACAGGCCCGTGACGATGACCGTCGCGCCCAGCAGCCGGGACGCCTCGACCGTCTGCACGAGGTGGTTCGCGACGTTCGAGTCCATCGCGGCCACGCCCGTGATGTCGATCACGACCACCTTCGCGCGGTTAGTGCGGATCGCGCGCAGCAGCTGCTCGGTGAGCTGGCGCGCGCGCTGCGGGTCGATGACGCCGATGATCGGCAGAATCAGCAGGCGCTCGCGCACCTGCAGCACCGGCGTCGAGAGCTCACGGATCGCCTCCTGCTGCTGGCGAATGATGCGCTCGCGCTCCTGCACGAAGCCCACGGCCACCGTGTTGGCGATGCGGTTGGCCGCGGGCTCGTAGGCGTCGAGAATGCGGTTCAGCTTGTCGAAGTCTTCGTGGTACTTCCCAAACAGGGAGCGGGCGAGCACGTCGCGCAGCAGCAGCACGATCCCCACCACTTCGTGCGTCTCGACGCCGCGCGGGATGATGCGCTCCGACAGGTTACGCGCGTACGCCTGCAGCGCTTCGAACGTCCCCGTCTCCAGCGCCTCCACGTAGTTGTCGTACACCGACGTTGCTTCCGCGAAGATTTCCTCCTCCGTCATCGCGGTGAGTAGCTGGGCGCGGGTGATGCGGCGCGCCCACTCCTCGCGCAACTGGGTGCGATTCTGTCGCAGGTGCGCCACCAGCTCGCGCAGCAGCGCCGCAGTGGATTCGGCATGCCCCTGAGGGTCAGCAGGAAGCGGCGATGGTGCGTCTTTGCCTTTGGAAGCCATGGGGCGCGGTCCTTGGCCGAAGAATGTTGCTGCGGCGCAACAGCAAGGCTAGTGCCAACTCGTTGATCCGACTCGGCTTCGGTAACTGACTCTGTCCCAGTATGTTACGAACCTGGCACCGGCAGCGATGCTGCCTCAATGTAGCAGTTCGAGGCTCTAGGATGTCAGTAGATGCACAAAAAAGGGGCGCGAGGAGGCGAGCCACCATCGGGGCCCACCAGCCCACCTGCGGCGGACTAGGAGACGCAATCCGCGAATGGTCAGCTCTGTTGGCCCGCTTCCCCGCGTCAATGCCCGTGTGACGTCGCAACGCAACGGCGTCGCCGCGCCCACGCTACCACCGCGTCCATCGCAAGACGGATGCCGCGCGTAGTCGGCGACGCGGGCACTCCGGAGTCGCACGATCGCAACGCCCCGGAAGAAGTCCGCAAGCTCCCTGCGGGGAGCGGCGTGCGGTCCGCCCCCCGCCGGTCGCTGCATTCGGCCATCCACAAACCTCCGGGTTTGAACGCCTAGATCAAAATGGCTCAACTCGCCTCGAGCGGTTGCGGGATCGCAACCGCCCGGCGAGGCGTGCGCGCGCTCGCCAGTGGCGCGCCCGACTCGAGGTCCACCCGCCCTTCCCCACATACCACCTCCGCAATGCGCTCCGCCGCCCGGCCGTCCCAGCGCTCGATGACCGGGCGCGCCGGGGAGCGGCGGGCGAGGGCTCGTTCCGCCGCCCTCAGGACCGCCTCGCGCCCGCATGACACCAGCACATTGGTGCCGTGCGTGCACGTGATGGGACGCTCCGTGTTCGGTCGCACGGTCAGGCAGGGCACCCCCAGGTAGGACGTCTCCTCCTGGAGTCCTCCCGAGTCCGTGACCACGAGCGCCGCGCCGGAGACGAGGCTGAGCATCTCCAGGTATCCGAGGGGGTCCAGCAACCGCAACGCCCCGTTCGCTTCGCGGACGCGAAGGGCGTGAATGCCCTTGCGGGTGCGTGGGTGCACGGGAAACAGCACCGGCACTCGACGAGCCAGCCGGCCCAGCGCTTCCAGCAGCCCACGCAGGGTGGCTGGATCGTCGACGTTGCTCGGCCGGTGTAGCGTCACGACAACGTATGGTGCGCCCTGCACGCCGTACTGCGCCGCGGCATTGAGCGAAACCGCCCGCGGGAGGGCCCAGCAGAGGGTGTCGATCATGACGTTCCCGACGAAGTACATCCGTTCCGCGGGAACCCCTTCGGCCGCGAGGTTCTCGGCGGCGTCGCGCGACGGCAGGAACAACACATCCGAGAGACGATCGGTGAGCACCCGGTTGACCTCCTCGGGCATCGTCCAATCACCGCTGCGCAGGCCGGCTTCCACATGGCCGACCCGAACCCGCAGTTGCGCCGCGACGAGTGCGGCGGCTACCGTCGAGTTCACGTCACCGTACACCAGCAGCAGGTCCGGTCGGACCTCTGTCACGATCGGCTCCAACCGCAGCATCACGTTCGCCGTTTGCTGCGCATGGGAGCCCGAGCCGATTCCGAGATGATGATCGGGCGCCGGAATCCACAGCTCCTCGAAGAACGTGTCCGACATGTCGCGGTCGTAGTGCTGTCCCGTATGCACGACGACGTGCTCGACCCCCCGCTTGGCGAGCTCCCGATCGACGGGCGCGAGCTTCATGAAGTTCGGGCGGGCACCGACTACCGAAAGGACGCGCATCGGCAAGGAAGTCAGTGGAGGTGCGTGGCGATCAGGATGGCGGCCGGGATGCCGGCGAGGATCCCGATGATCCGGAACGTGGACTCGGTGTCATGGCGCTTGGGCACGAAGATGCGGTCGCCGGAATGCAGTCCCATCGCGTCGACCGTCAAGCCGCGCGCGATCGCGTCCTGAAGATCATTGCCCCCCCCCTCGGGCGGGTCGCCCGCCACCCGCTCGACCCGCGCCGATCCGAACTTGGCGTCCTTGGTCGGCCCGCCCGCCGCCATCAGTGCGTCGGACACGGGGCCATCGGCGCGCACGCTGTAGAACCCCGGATGCTCCACTTCGCCCAGCACCGACAGCCGCACCAGCACCTTGGCATGCACCACCGGATTCTTCAGGTAGTGCCCCAGTTGCTGGGTGAGGTACTGCTCCACCTGGGCCCGCTGCACGCCCACTAACGGAATCGGGCCGATCACCGGCAGCATCAGGGCCGGGCCGGGTCCGACGATGAAGGCGTGGGTGAACTGCGTGTCCCCCTCCACCTCCAGCAGGATCTGGTCGTTGGGCTGGAACTGGCTCGTGGCCGCGCTGGTCGCCGTCTGAGCGGCGAGCGGTGCGGCCATCAGCGCGAGCCCCAGAAGTCGCAATGTCATTTGGGTCGTCATGGTATTCACTCGACTGTCACGCTTTTCGCGAGGTTGCGCGGGCGATCCACGTCGCACCCGCGCAGCACGGCGACGTGATACGCCAGCAGCTGCAACGGGATGACGGTCAGGACCGGCGCGAGCAACGGTGAGCTCGCTGGCACGGCGATCTGATGATCGGCCAGCCCGCTGAGGTTGCCGTTTCCTTCGCTCGTGATCGCGATGATCCGTCCGCCGCGCGCCCGGACTTCCTGCATGTTGGAGATGACCTTCGGGTAGACCGAGTCCTTCGGCGCGAGACACACCACCGGCATGTTCTCGTCGATCAGCGCGATGGGCCCGTGCTTCATCTCCGCCGCCGGATACCCTTCG